>JAHZCM010000035.1:14618-18593 GCA_019422905.1 Oscillospiraceae bacterium | reverse complement strand
TGAAGCGTAGGTAAGCCCCAGAGCGGCAAAAAATGACGCGAATACGGCGTCCGGCTGAAAATGCATGTAGACGATGTAGATGAGCCAGCCGAACGCGCCGGTCAGCCCGGCAAAAATGTATTGCTCCTTTGGAGAATGAAAAATGATGGAGAATGCAATGGTTGCTATAAAAGCGATAACCGTCTGCAAAGCCCAATCCAGCAGGACGGAAAATGTCATAGGAGCGAAGCACCTCCCGCGAGATTGAGATAGATCATGACGACGGCACCGACGCCGATGGCGATGCAGCCGCCGATTAAGAATGCGTCGATGATGCGGATGGTGCCGCTGAGGTAGTCGCCGTTCAAAAAATCGCGGATGGAGGTGGTCAGCGCCACGCCGGGGACAAGGCGGATGATGGAGCCGATGATAATTTTATCGAGGCTGTCGCCGAGGCCGAGGCTGTAAAGCAAAACGGCGCAGCAGGCAACCAGCGCGCTGGAAGCGAGGTTGATGATAAACTTTGAAGCGGTGCGGCGGTCGATCACGTTCATAAAGACCTGCAGCACCGCGCCGCAGATCAGCGCGGCCAGCGCGTCGAAAACCGAGCCGCCGAAAAGGTAGCTGAAGCAGGCGCTGCCCACGGCGCAGGCCAGCGTCAGCGCCGCCGGATGCGTGTAGGAGATCTCCGTAATGGCTTTTAACCGTGTGTAGGCCTCCGAAACGGTGATATTGCCCTGCACAATCTCGCGGGAAAGCTGATTGATGCCCGCGATACGCCCAAAATGGATCGTAGAGCCGGGAATGACTTTGAGCTTTGTTTCAACCTTTTCGCCGTTTTCCACGGCGTTGGCAAAAATAGCGTTGGAGAGTACATAAACGTCGTACTCCTCGATGCCGTAGGCATGTGCGACACGCTCCATCGTTTCCTGCACGCGAAAGATTTCCGCGCCGTTTTTCAGTAGCGCTTCGCCCATTTTAAAGGAAAGCCCCGCGGCGCTTTCACAGGCACATTGTCCGTCTGCCATATTTGTCGCTCCTTCCAAGCGGATTCAGTGAGTTCACCGGAATCAGTTTACAGCTTTCTCCAAAATGTGTCAACAGCTCAAGGACAAAAAGACGGGAAATGTCCGTCCGTCATTTGGCGTCCGCCGGTTTTTTCATGGTGAGTGCGATGCGCCCGTGCTCCACATCCACGCTGAGCACCCAGACGGTCACAATATCGCCCACTTTCAGCACGTCGGAGGGATGGCGCACAAATTTATTCGAAATCTGCGTGATATGCACCAGCCCGTCCTGATGGACGCCGATATCGACAAACGCGCCGAAATCGATGACATTGCGCACAGTGCCCTTCATTTCCATACCGGGCTTTAAATCCTTGATATCCTTGATGTCGCTGCGCAGAAGCGGGCTGGGCAGCTCGTCGCGGGGATCGCGTCCGGGCTTTTCCAGCTCGGCGATGATGTCCCGCAGCGTCGGCAGACCGATACCGATGCGGTCGGCGAGTGCCGGAATACCCAGCGCTTCAGCCTTTGCCTTCAGCTCGGAAAATCCGCCGGCAGGCGCTTTTTTGAGCGTATAGCCGCAGGCGGTTAAGAGCGCTTCCGCCGCCGCGTAGGATTCCGGGTGTACGCCGGTGTTATCCAGTATGTTGCGGCTTTCGGGAACGCGCAGGAAGCCCGCGCACTGCTCAAAGGCCTTTGGCCCCAGCTTCGGCACCTTTTTGAGCTGCGCACGCGCGGTAAATGCGCCGTTCTCCTGCCGGTAGGCGACAATATTTTTTGCAACAGTGCCGGAAATACCCGCCACGTTTTCGAGCAAGGAGGGGGAGGCGGTGTTCAGATCGACACCGACCGCGTTTACGCAGGCTTCCACCACGCCGCTCAGCGCCTCGCCGAGCTTTTTCGGCGGCATATCGTGCTGGTACTGTCCAACGCCGATGGCCTTTGGGTCGATCTTGACAAGCTCCGCGAGCGGATCCTGCAGCCGGTGGGCGATGGAAACGGCGCTGCGCAGCGTGAGATCGTAATCCGGGTATTCTGTGGCGGCCAGCTTGGAAGCCGAATAAACGGAAGCGCCCGCTTCGCTGACCACCATATAATCTACCGTGCCGTCGAGCTTGTTTTCGCGCAGCGTTTCGTCGGTAAAAATCTCCGTTTCCTTGGAGGCCGTGCCGTTGCCGATGGCGATCAGCGTCACATTGTACTTCCGGATGAGGCGCACGAGCGTCTGCTTTGCCTCGCGGATGCGCGCTTCGCTGTGGGTCGGATAGATCACGCCGGTGTCAAGCACCTTGCCGGTCGCGTCGACGACCGCCACCTTGCAGCCGGTGCGGTAGCCGGGGTCGAGGCCGATGGTCACGCGGCCCTTGACCGGCGGCTGCATCAAAAGCTGGCGCAGGTTGACGGCGAAAACCCGGATGGCGTTTTCTGCGGCGGATTCGGTCAGCGCGCTGCGGATCTCGCGCTCGATGGCCGGAAAAATCAGGCGGCTGTAGGCGTCCAGCGCGGCTTCTTCCACCGCGTCGGCGCACGGCGTGCCCGGCTTCACATAGGTGGAGGTCACAATATTCTGCCCGCGTCCGGCATCCAGCTCCAGCGAAACCTTCAGAAAGCCTTCGCGTTCGCCGCGGTCCAGGGCGAGAACGCGATGCCCGGCAATTTTTGCCGCGGGCTGGGAAAATTCATAGTAGGTGCGGTAAACGGAGTCCTCCTCCTTGGCGGCGCGGCTTGTGATCACGCCCTGCGCCATGGCGACGACGCGCAGACGGCGGCGCACGGAGGCGTCGTCGGAGATGATCTCGGCAATGATATCCTTTGCGCCCGCGAGCGCGTCTTCCGGCGTTTCCACGCCTTTTTCCGGATGGACGAAATTCTCCGCCATGTCGATCGGATACGGGCTGCGCTTGTCCTGCACGAGGATTTGCTTTGCCAGTGGCTCCAGCCCGCGCTCCCGCGCGACGCTTGCACGGGTTTTGCGCTTCGGGCGGTAGGGACGGTAGATATCGTCGATTTCGGCGAGCGTGGCCGCCTTATCGAGCGCGGCGGATACCGCGTCGGTCAGGCTTCCGGTGCCTTCGATCAGCCCGCGCACCTCCTCGCGGCGGCCGTCCAGATTGCGCAGGTATTCGAGACGCTCATAAACGGCGCGGATTGTCTGATCATCGAGGGAGCCGTGTTCCTCTTTGCGGTACCGCGCGATAAACGGGATCGTATTGCCCACGTCAATCAGCTCGATCAGCTTTTTGGTCTGCCATTCCTTCAATTGAAATTGTGCGGCAAGCGCCGCTGCATAGTCTGTCATATCGTTTTCCTGCTTTCTGTGCATTGTGTAGAATGTGTGTTTTTTGTTTTGCTGGGATTGCAATCCGGACGCAGTATGTGCTATAATATCTCTGAAAATTATACGGAATTTTAGAATATTTGTGCTCTGCGGCACCTATGTTTGTGGGACCGCTTTCAAGAGTATAGCATAAATTGCGCGAAAGATAAAGGGCAAAGCCAAAAATAGCCGGGCACGGCAGATGGCGGATTCAGAAACCGTTTCGCGCGGAATATGGTAGAAACCGGAATCAGCCGGTTTAAAATACACAGATAAGGAGTCTGTATTATGGAAAAGCAATTTCCAAGAACGATTGTAGGCGGCAAGTCCGTCTCCAGAATGCTCATCGGCACAAACTGGCTGCTCGGCTGGAGCCACCGCACGCCCTCTGCGGACCGGTCCATCACCAACCGTTATAATTCGGACGAGGCGTTTTTCCCGGTCTTTGAGGCGTACATGCAGTACGGCATCGATACGGTCATGGCGCCGATGGATGAGAAAATCGTGCATGCGATCCGTTATGCGGAGGATAAGCTGGGCAAGAAGTTCATTCTGGTCGATACGCCGCAGCTCAATGTGGACAACAATGAGGCGGCGCGCCGGGAAGCCGAAGCGCGCATCAAGGAGAGCGCTGCAAACGGCTGCGATTTCTGCCTGATCCACCACGCAAGC
>JAHZCM010000035.1:0-14608 GCA_019422905.1 Oscillospiraceae bacterium | reverse complement strand
AGATGATCCGCGACGCCGGCCTGATCCCGGGGCTTTCCGCACACATGCCGGAGCTGATCACCTATACCGATGAAAACGACTACGATATCGAAACCTATATCCAGATTTTCAACTGTGTCGGCTTTTTGATGCAGGTGGAGATTGAGACGGTCGCTTCCATCATTCAGAATGCGAAAAAGCCGGTCATGAATATCAAGTCCATGGCGGCCGGCCGCGTCACGCCGTATGTCGGCCTGACCTTTAACTGGAATGTCCTGCGCCCGTGCGATATGGTCACGGTCGGCGCATTCAGCGCGGACGAGGTGCACGAGGACGTTGAGATTTCGCTTGCGGCGCTGGAGCATCGGTTCCCGAACCTCGAAAAGCGCGCAAGCCCGGTGATGAATCAGGCTGCGTTCGGCAAATAATTTGCGGTAAAGGAACCCCATGTATGATCGATACCGTTATTTTTGATATTGGCAATGTGCTTGCCGAATGGCACTGGCGCAGGAATTTCACCGAGATGTTCGGAGAGGCGCTTGTCGAACCGCTTGCGGACGCGACCGTGCGCAGTCCGGAATGGAACGAGCTGGACCGCGGACTGCTCGATGAAGAGGAAATCATTGCGCTGCTCACAAAGAACGCGCCGCAGTACGCGGGGGAGATTGCGCGCATCGTGCGGGAGAACTATACGTTTGTCACGGTCTACCCCTATGCGGAGGATTGGCTTCGCGGTCTGAAAAATGCGGGCTATAAGGTCTATATCCTCTCGAATTTCGGCGAGTTCAGCTATAACCGCGCAAAGCCCGGCTTTACGTTCCTGCCGTATACGGACGGCGCGCTGATCTCCTACGAGGTCAAGCTCATCAAGCCCGACCGCGCGATTTACGAGACGATCTGCGAGCGGTTCGGCATCACGCCGGAAAACGCCGTTTTTCTCGACGACAGGGCGGAGAACACGGCGGCCGCGCGGGCGTTCGGTATGCACGCGGTTACGATGGAATCCAAAGCACAGGCAGATGCCGCGCTGCATGCGCTCGGCGTCCGCTGGTGATGCAGATAAATCTTTGGAAAGGAAGTTTTACATACGATGAAATTGGGTATTATTGGAGCGCCTGAGGCAAAAACGCTCGTGCACGCAAAGGAACTGGGCCTTGATTTTGTCGAGTTCGACCTGAATCCGAAAGAGTTTTGGGGAGCGCCGCTCGATGAGATTACGCCGAAGCTCGGCGAGATCCAGGCGGCGATCGCGGAAACCGGCGTGGAGGTCGGCGCAGTCGGCCGCTGGGCCAGCCGCATACTCGACCAAAACGGCGAGGTGATCGAGGAAGAGTGGAGCGAGGTCAAAAAGGTCATGGATTTCGGCGCGGCGCTCGGCGCAAAGCACTATCTTTGCAGTGTCGCCTATGTGCCGGAGCTCTCCTATTACAAGAACATCACGGCGGCGATCAAGGTGCTGAACCAGATCGTTGCCTATGCGAAGGAGCGCGGTATGCAGTGCGCCATCGTCAACTGCATGATGGGCGATAACTACATCCGCACGCCGGAACAGTGGAAGCTGGTCCTCGACGAGGTGCCGGGTCTCGGTATCAAGTACGATCCTTCGCACAGCTTTGTCCATGGCGGCGAGAAGGGCGCTTATCTGGAGGAAGGCCTTGCGTGGGGCGACCGCTTCCAGTACTGCCATATCAAGGGCGTTATTCAGGGCGGCGATTCCAGCGAGCCGGAGCATTGGAGACTCCGCTCCGTCTTTGCCGAGCATCCGGAGCTTTTCGATGCGTTCAAGCCGGTGTTTGAAGAGGGAGACCGCCGGTACGATAACCCGCCGGCCGGTATTGATGCCATCAACTGGCGCGCATTTTTCGCGATCCTCTATAAATACGGATATGACGGCTATCTTGCGATCGAGCCGCATTCCAGAACATGGCAGGGCGAAAAGGGTGAAAAGGGCGTAAAGTATACGATTAAGTATATCCGCGATCTGATGCTGTAATTCATTGTTTTGAAAGGCCTGTAGATGCTTCGTGTGCATTTACAGGCCTTTTGATATATAGCAGAATCATTTTTATAAAAACAAACAAAATTATAAATTAAAGTAAGAAATATTTCTAGAAAATGCTTGTAAGTAATCAGCGATATGATATAATGAAATCAAGAAATAATTCGATGGATAGGAATAACTTATATGGTAGGAGGTGCCCGAAATGCGGTGTTTTTTATATGCTTTTCTGCTGGGAGTATATCTGCTGTTTGTCTATGGCTATATAAGAAAAAAGTATCCGAAAAATCTGTTGTTGAGCTATCATCCTTGACTCTCCCTATACCGGCTGTTTGCTTTGGGCTTGCGCTGATACTTCAGACGGATTATTCAAAATTGCTTCTGAAGACAGGACAGACAACACTAAGTCCTGAAAAAGTATCTTTTCTTACGAGATGGCTTCTTGGAGATGAATATATGCTTCCGGTAGCATATCATAGCTTCCTGACAGCTTTATCGTATATTGTTTTTGTCGGAACTTTAATTGTCCTTGTATCCAAAAGTATTGAATGGCTGTATGAAGCAAAGAATGCTCTTAGGTGATTCTATTTAAAGCTTGTACCCCATGAACGGAGCAGAGAACAGGAGAAGCGTTTATCGGCTTGTTCTCTGAGTACGCGACGTATAAATGCGTGGAGTAGAAGTATAAAAAAGGCGCCGGTGTTCCGCATGATACGGTTAGCCATTGCCCATATGGAGGAGGTGTTATAGAAATCCGGAATAATTGATGTGCGTTTAAAATCATAACGGAAATTAAGATCGCAGGTCTTAAAAAGAGAGCAGTCTGGATCCTTTAAGATTCAGACTGCTTTGGTAAATATCTGTAAAAAGCTGGTAAAAGCCAAGTAAGCGGTGCAAGGAGGAAGTAGAAAACCTTGCACCGCTTACGATGTTAAAACGCTGATTTAAAATTACCGGACGTAGCTGGTGGAAACGTAACCGGTCTGTCCGCCGTAGGTGACCTTATACCATTCGGCGCTTGTCTTTTCCACAACGGCGACCTTTCCACCCTCGGGAATCACGAGCAGCACGGAGGTGTCGGTACCCGCACCCTTGCGCAGATTGAGGTAAGCCGTGGTTGTCATCGTATCTCCGACGGCGACGGAGCCTGTGCCGGAAGTGCTGCCGTCCAGCTTGATGTACTGGCTGAACATATAGCCGCTCTTGCCGTTCACGGTGACGCCGTACCACGCGCTGTCGCTTCTGTCCGTGACGGTGATCGCCGTGCCGCCGGAAATCACGCCGAGCGAGCTGTAATTTGTACCTCTGCCGCTGCGCAGATGAACGTCGGTCGTGGTCTTTGCCGCAGTGGACTCGGATGCAGACGGATCTTCCGTCGTGCTGCCTGAGCTGCTGCCCGAATTGGAGCTGCTGTCGAGCTTGATGTATTCGCTGAACATATAGCCGCTCTTGCCGTTCACGGTGACGCCATACCAACTGCTGTCGCTCATGTCCGTAACCGTGATG
Organism: Oscillospiraceae bacterium; assembly: GCA_019422905.1. Lineage (GTDB taxonomy): Bacteria > Bacillota > Clostridia > Oscillospirales > Acutalibacteraceae > Hominenteromicrobium. The sequence goes on along the minus strand of JAHZCM010000035.1, from coordinate 11,124 downwards.
GCCGTGCCGCTCGCGATAACGCCCTTGGAGCTGTAGTTTGTGCCCTTGCCGCTGCGCAGATGGACATCCGCCGTGGTCTTTGCCGCTTCACTGACAGCGGCGCTGCCGGAGCCGCTGCTCGAACTGCTGCCCGAATTGGAGCTGCTGTCGAGCTTAATGTATTCGCTGAACATGTAGCCGCTCTTGCCGTTCACGGTGACACCGTACCAACTGCTGTCGCTCTTATCCGTAACCGTAATGGCTGTACCGCCGGAAATCACGCCGAGCGAGCTGTAATTTGTACCTCTGCCGCTGCGCAGATGAACGCCGGTCGTCGTCTTTGCGGCCTCACCGGAGGCGGTGACCGGTTCCTCCGCTGCGCCGGAATTCCCCGGTTCCTCCGTTACGCTGCCGGTAAGCTTGAGATACTCTGAGTAAACGTACCCTTTCTGGCCGGAGCCCGTCGTCACCGCATACCATTCGGCATTCTTGGTGCTTGTGACGTTAACCGAGGTGCCCTCAGCCAAAACGGTGAGCGTGTTGTAATTGAGGCCGGGGCCTTCGCGCAGGCGGACGCCGGCCGTCGTCTTTGCGTTAAAATCAGACGTGGAGCTGCCGTAACCGCTGTTGGAGGCGTTTGAGGGGGACTTGTCCGAAACGCCGTCACAGCCGAACGTAGAGGTCACACCATCAATCGTGCGGGTCGTGTTGATGTTATACTCGCCGTTTTCATAGTAAAAGTAGTCGCCGTCAAACTTGTACCAGCCGGTCGTCGGATATGTAATACAGTCGAGCTTATGCCACTTGATCCAGCCGTTGGTTTTGACGGATTCGTAACGCATATTGACGCCCCAGGTGCTGTTGTCAATGACCTTACCGTTGCCGACATAGACGCCCACGTGATCATAATTCGCGATTGTGACGATCAGGCCGTGCGTGCGCGGAATCGTGTCGATAGAGCCGGAAAGGCTGGAAGCGTTTGCGTGCGCGGTGAACGTGCGGGGGTAGTTCCAGTTTGGCTTGATATTGCTGCTGTCATCCACCCAGCAAAGGTAGGAATAGATCAGGCCGCTGCAATCCGTTGCACGCACGCCGTTGGAGTTAAAATCGCCGTATGCGCCGTAGGAATATACCCAGCCCTCGCGATACGCTTTCAGAACGTGCTCGGCAAGGCCGATAGAGGTCAGGCTGCTACTCGCAGCGCTTGCGGTTGTCGTCATGCCGGGCAGAACAATGCTGCAGGCCGCGATCAGCACGGCAAGCAGGATGGCCGCCGCAATGCGCGTCGTTTTCTTCACTGTTTGCATTTACATTTCCTCCGTTGCAAAAAGATTTTGTATTCGATAGAGCTATACTCAAAATTACAAATAGGTTACAATTTAGTAACATTATAACATGAAGATTACAAATTTGCAAGCCCTCTTGACATGTAATTTTGTTTCCTGCCGGAAAAAGTTTTTGAGTGGGCATTTTGTGACGGGTGTTTTCTGGCGGAAACTTTCCGGCGGGCAAGAAAATTATCTCTGAACACACGCTGAGTTTCTAAATTTTGCACCATTAAATTTCAAAACGTTCAACGGATTTGAACGAATTAGACAAAACCTGTTTACAGAATTTAAAAAATATAGTATAGTATTTGTGATGAAAGGAGGGCGTTTATGGAAAACTCGATTGAATTCAAAAAATCAGGCTTTCAACTGACGTGGAACCAGCTAAAGTGGATCGCAATAATCTCCATGATCATCGACCATACCAGCAAGGTGCTTCTCCCCCAGATTTTCTATATCGAATATCTGGGGGTGGATATGAAAACCTCTTACATGATTTGCAATCTGCTGCCCGCTGTGGGGCGAATTGCGTTCCCGATTTTTGCGTTCGGTATTGCGCAGGGCTGCAGGGTCACGCACAGCCCGAAGCACTACATACTGCGGCTTGCCCTGTTCGCCGTTGTTTCCGAGGTTCCCTATAATCTGGCGATGCACGACATGGCGTTCAGGTTCCGGCTCTTTGCGTTTCACAATGTATTTTTCACCCTGTTGATTGGCGCCATTTGCTGTCGGCTCTATGCGTTTTTTCGCGACAGGGGCATGGCGTGGGTTTCTTTTGTGTTTATTCTTTGCTTCATTTTCTTAGCTGAGCTTCTCGGTACGGAATACGGAGGTCTGGGCGTCCTTTTTATCTTGCTGCCTTACTTTTCTTACAGAAATAAGTGGACCCAAATCGTTTTGCTGGGGCTTATCGTGGCGGTATTCTATGTATTTTACGCGCAGTTTTCCGGATTCGGGCAGTATCCGTTTGCATGGATGGACCCGCTTGGCCGATCTGTTTATCGATTCGCGGATACGATCGGCGCGCTTGTTGGCGTGGCCCTGCTTGCGTTTTACAACGGGCAAAAGGGCATGGGATACCATAAATGGCTGTTTTACGTGATCTATCCGGCGCATTTGCTGCTGCTCTATCTGCTCAAATTCATTGTCCCGGTTTGACGCGAGGAGCGTTGCCGTTGTCTCTTTCGGCGTAAGATACGGATTTAGCCGATATTGAAATCCGCGGCTTCTGATTGAGCTCTTTGGAGCCTGGCTGTAGCATTGAAAGGGTGGGCGATTTTTCGTCCACCCTTTTGAAATGGCTGCAAAGAAAAAGTATGGCGCATCCGGGTGTCGTGCACTTGACAAAAATGCGTGCAGATGCAATAATGAACATTTAGAAGGATATTTTACTTTTATAGATATAACGGAGGGATTGCAGGGTGTCCAAAGAGCTTGCAAAGGCTTACGAGCCGAAAGAGGTTGAAGACCGAATTTACGACTTCTGGATGAAGGGAAAGTATTTCCACGCCGAGGTCGACCCGAAAAAGAAACCGTATACAATCGTTATCCCGCCCCCGAACATCACAGGCCAGCTTCATCTCGGCCATGCGATGGACGAGACGCTGCAGGACACGCTGATCCGCTGGCGCAGGATGCAGGGCTATTCGGCGCTTTGGCTGCCGGGAACCGACCATGCGTCGATCGCAACGGAAGCGAAGATCGTCGAGGCGATGCGCAAGGAGGGCATTTCCAAGGAGGACCTTGGGCGCGAGAAGTTCCTCGAGCGCGCATGGGCATGGAAGGATCAGTACGGTGGACGCATTGTTGAGCAGCTCAAAAAGCTCGGCTCCTCCTGCGACTGGGACCGCTTGCGCTTCACAATGGACGAGGGCTGCAACAAGGCCGTCAACCACGTTTTTAAAAAGCTGTACGACAAGGGCTTGATTTACCGCGGCGAGCGCATTATCAACTGGTGCCCGCACTGCAAGACCTCGATTTCCGATGCGGAGGTCGAGTTTGAGGAAAAGGAAGGCTCGTTCTGGCACCTGCGCTATCCGCTTTCGGATGGTACGGGCTATATTGAGCTGGCCACAACGCGTCCGGAGACGATGCTGGGCGATACCGCCGTGGCGGTGCACCCGGACGACGAGCGCTATAAGGCGCTGGTCGGCAAGACGGTGATCCTGCCGCTTGTGGACAAGGAAATCCCGATCATTGCGGACACGTATGTGGAGCAGGATTTCGGCACCGGCGTTGTAAAGATCACGCCGGCGCATGACCCGAACGACTTCGAAGTTGGCCTGCGCCACAAGCTGCCGGTCATCAACATCATGGACGACGGCGGCGTGATCAACGAAAACGGCGGCAAATACGCGGGCATGCCTGCGCTTGAAGCGAGAAAGCAGATCGTGCAGGATCTCGACGCGGGCGGCTACCTCATCAAGATTGAGCCGATCAAGCACAACGTCGGCACCTGCTACCGCTGCGGTACAGTCGTCGAGCCGCGCGTTTCGACACAGTGGTTCGTAAAAATGGAGCCGCTTGCGAAGCCGGCGGTGGACGTCGTGAAAAAGGGTGAAATCCGCTTTATTCCGGACCGCATGGATAAAATCTACTATAATTGGATGGAGAACATCAAGGACTGGTGCATTTCGCGCCAGCTCTGGTGGGGCCACCAGATTCCCGCATGGTACTGCGACTGCGGCGAGACGATCGTTTCGGAAACGGAGCCGAAGGTCTGCCCGAAGTGCGGCGGCACACATTTGAAGCGCGATGAGGACACGCTCGACACGTGGTTTTCCTCCGCGCTCTGGCCGTTCTCCACACTTGGCTGGCCGGAAAAGACACCGGAGCTCGAGTATTTCTACCCGACGGATACGCTCGTCACGGGCTACGACATCATCTTCTTCTGGGTCGCGCGCATGATTTTCTCCGGCCTTGAGCATATGGACGCGATCCCGTTCAAGACCGTGTTCTTCCACGGCCGGATCCGCGACGCGCAGGGCAGGAAGATGTCGAAGTCGCTCGGCAACGGCGTCGATCCGCTGGACGTCATCGCCCAGTACGGCGCGGACGCGCTGCGCTTCACGCTCGTCACGGGCAACAGCCCCGGAAACGACATGCGTTTCTCGGAGGAGAAGGTTGCGGCGTCGCGCAACTTCGCAAACAAGATCTGGAACGCCGCGCGCTTCATTTTGATGAATATCGAGGGCAAGGACATCGAATGCACGCTGCCCGAAAAGCCGTTCACGAGCGATAAGTGGATTCTCAACCGCTTCAACAATGTCACGGCGGCGGTCACCGAAAACCTTGAGAAATTTGAGCTCGGCATGGCGGTCAGCAAGCTGTATGACTTCATCTGGGATGATTTCTGCGACTGGTACATCGAGCTTGCAAAAATCCGCATGAACGGCGCGGACGGGCAGAGCGCCGACAGCGCGCGCCGCGTGCTCGTCTGGGTCATGAGCAATACCTTGAAGCTCCTGCATCCGTTCATGCCGTATATCACGGAAGAAATCTGGCAGACGCTCCCGCACGAGGGCGATGCGCTGATTATCGCCAAGTGGCCGGAATATAACGCGGCACTTTCGTTCCCGCAGGAGGCCGCCGACATGGAAAAGGTCATGGCGGTGATCCGTGCAATCCGCGTGCGCCGCAATGAAATGAACGTGCCGCCCTCGAAGAAGGCGCACATCTATATTGAAACGGCGCAGCCCGCGCCGTACACCGAGGGCAGCGAGTTCATCGCGCGTCTCGCTTACGGCTCGAACGTTGAGATCGGCGCCGGGTTTACGGTCGCCGGTGCGGTCACGGCCGTGACGGATGACGCGAAGGCGCTCCTGCCGATGGACGACCTTGTGGACAAAGCCGCCGAAATTGCGCGTCTCAACAAGGAGCTCGCAAACGCGCAGAAGCAGCTCGACAACGTCAACGCGAAGCTCGCGAACGAGAAATTCACTTCGAAGGCGCCGCAGAATGTCATCGACGGCGTAAAGGCGAACGGCGAGAAGCTCTCGGCAAAGATCAAGCTGATCCTCGAGACACTGGAAAGCTATCGATGATTTTTTACGGTTGGCTCCCTTTTTGAGGGGGCCAACCGCATTTATAAGGAGGGTATACGATGACATATGAGGAAGCGCTTCAGAAAATCAACGACCGCCTGCTGTTCGGCGTGAAGCCGGGGCTGGAGCGGATCCGGGCGCTGTGCGATGCGCTCGGCAATCCCGACAAGCGCACGCGGTTCGTCCATGTCGCCGGCACGAACGGCAAGGGCACGACGTGCACCCTGGTCGCGAGCGTTCTGCAGGCGGCGGGCTACCGCACGGGCCTTTATACTTCGCCGTACGTGCTCGATTTCCGCGAGCGGTTCCGCATCGACGGGGAAATGATTTCGAAGGCGGAGCTGATCGACGAGGTGGAGCGCGTTGCGGCTGTAACCGAAAAGCTGGAAGCGCAGGGCGAAACGATCACGGAGTTTGAGTTCATCACAGCGCTCGCGCTCGATTGGTTTGCCCGGCGGGCATGCGACTTCGTTGTGCTGGAGGTCGGCCTCGGCGGCCGCATGGATGCGACAAATGTGATTGATACGCCGGAAGCGGCGGCGATCGCCTCTATTTCGCTCGATCACACGGCGGTGCTGGGCGATACGCTTGAGAAAATCGCGTTTGAAAAGGCCGGAATCATCAAGCCGGGCGGCGTGGTGGCGCTGTATGCCGATAACCCGGCGTGCGTCGTGCGGGAGATTTCCACCATCTGCGCCGAGCGCGGTGCAAAACTACGCATCGCGGACGAAAGCCGTATGCAGGTGCGCGGCACCTCGCTCGCGGGAACGGAATTCACCTGGGACGGCCTGCCGCTCACGACGCCGTTTACCGGTGCGCATCAAGTGCACAACGCCGCCACGGCGTTGACCGTGATCGACATTCTGCGGGAAAAGGGCGTCAAGATGTCGGATGCGGCGCTTCAAAAGGGGTTTTCCTCAGCCTATATTCCGGCGCGCATGGAGCGGCTGAGCGAAGCGCCGCTCGTCCTGCTCGACGGCGGGCACAACCCCGGCTGCGCTTCCGCGCTGCATGAGGTTTTGGCGACGCACCTGAGCGGCCGGAAGATCACGGCCGTGATGGGCATCATGTCCGATAAGGACAGCATGCGCTATCTCGCGCAGGTTGCGCCGCATTTTTCAAAAATCATCACCTATGCGCCCGACAATCCGCGTGCGCTTTCGGCAGAGGCGCTTGCGCGGGAGGCGCGGGCCTTCTGTGCTGATGTCACGGCGGCTTCGACGATCGGGGAGGCGCTCGCGCTTTCGGCGGTGCAGGGGGATGAGGTGCTCGTGATCTGCGGCTCCTTCTTCCTTGCCGCTGAAATACGGGAGGCGGCGATCACGCGGTACGCGCGGTAACTGCCGGACACCTCCGATACGCGGGACACCGCCGGAAAGCGGCGGCAACAGAAAATGAGCGGCCGACAGATTGCGGCAAAAAATACGGACAGGTTCCTGTAGAATTTTCTACAGAGACCTGTCCTTTTTGTTTTCAGAATGCGGCGGGGGAAAGGATGTCAAAATGAATCTGCGAATTGAATTGAAAAACGGAGTGATGACCGCCGCCATGCGCGGCGAGCTGGACCATCACGCGGCGGGCAGCCTGCGTGAACAGATAGACGGCACGGCACAGAAGGTAAAACCGCAGCTTCTGCGGCTCGATTTTTCCGGGGTACCGTTTATGGACTCCTCGGGGATCGGGCTGATCCTCGGGCGCGTCCGCATGACTGCGCTTTGGGGCGGGCGCGTGGCGGTTACAGGGCTTTCCCCGCAGCTGCGCCGCATGGCGGAGCTTTCCGGCATCGCGTCGCTTGTGGCTTTTGAGGACAAAATCAGGGAGGTATCGAAAAAGTGATCCAGACAGTCAACAAAATGGAGCTGAGCTTTCCGTCCCGCTCGGTCAACGAGGCTTTTGCGCGCGGTGCGGTGACGGCGTTTGTGCTCAGCCTTGACCCGCTTGTGACGGAACTGAACGACTTGAAAACAGCGGTCAGCGAGGCCGTTACGAACGCAATCGTGCATGGCTACCGCGATACCATCGGCACGGTGTACATATCGGCGAAGATTCTGGCGGACAACCGCGTCGTCGTGAAGGTCAGAGACCGCGGCTGCGGCATTCCGGATATCGAGAAGGCGATGGAGCCTTTGTACACGACGGGCGGCGAGGAGCGCGCGGGGCTTGGCTTTGCGGTGATGCAGAGCTTCTGCGACCGCGTGCGCGTTTCCTCCGCGCCCGGCCGCGGGACGACCGTGACGCTCACAAAGCAAATTGCGCCACGGCATGATGGAGAATAGAGAGGCTTTCGTTGAGAGCAACGTGGGGTTGGTGCGCGCGCTGGTGCCGCGCTTTCTGGGGCGCGGTATCGAGTATGACGACCTATTTCAGGCGGGCTGCATGGGGCTTGTAAAGGCTGCGGATCATTTCGATCCGGACAGGGGCTTCAAGTTTTCCACATACGCGGTGCCGGTGATTCTGGGTGAAATGCGCCGTCTGTTCCGGGACGGCGGCGCGGTAAAGGTTTCGCGGAGCCTCAAAGAGCTTTCGATGAAGGTCGTGCGGCTGTCGGAGCAAATTGCAAAGGAAACCGGCAGCGAGCCGAGCGTTTCCGCACTGGCGGATGCGCTGGGCATCCCGGTGGAAAAATGTGCCGAGGCGCTGAACGCCGGCATGCAGCCGGTTTCCTTGACAGACAGCGAGGGGGAGGGCGAAAACGACATTCCGGTGGATTCGCCGGAGGAAAAAATCTCCGACCGCCTCGCGCTGCGGCAGGTGATCGGGACGCTGCCCGATGCGGACAGGCAGCTTTTGGAATACCGGTATTACAAAAATAAAACGCAGGTGGAAACGGCGAAGCAGCTTGGCATCACGCAGGTGCAGGTGAGCCGGCGCGAAAAAAAGCTGCTGCTTTATCTGCGGAGCCTGCTGCTGTGAAAAAACCACCGCCTAAAGAAAAAGGCGGTGGTTCAGCGCTCTTTTGTACCCGGCGCTCTCTAGCTTTCCGCCGACGCATTTTCCAGCGCGGTATTGCCGACGGCGATGGAACGGGTATTTTTCAGGAACAGATAGTCGGAAGCGAGCATGGCGTAAAAAGCGAGGTTAATGACGCCGTGGCGCTCCCAGCGGTAGCATTCGCGCAGCACGCCCTCGCGGATAAAACCGCACTTTTCCAGAATGCGCTGCTTTTCCACATCCTCCGCAAGACAGTTCATCTGAATGCGGTTGACGCGTACCATCTCAAAAAGATAACGGCAAAGCGCACCGACCGCTTCCGCCGGATGCTCCGTGCCCGCGCAGCGGCAGCCGAATAGGAAACGAAGCTCCAGCATGTTCATTTCCGTGTCCGCATTGCGCAGCTCGACCCAGCCGATCAGATGCGTGAGGTCGGTGTTCGCGTAAACGCCGAGCACAACGGCTTTTTTCTGCTCGAAAAGGAGGTCTGCCTCCTCGATCTTGTATTCCGCCTGCATGCGCGTCTGCGCCGGCTGCTCACGCTCAAAGCGGTAGAGCTTTTCTTCGCGCATGATTTCCCACAGCGAATCGCAGTCTGTGATTCCGATACGGCTCAGCGTGATGTTTGTGCTGGTGATAAACGGGCAGTTTTCAAAAAGCAAGTCGGTTTTCATGTAAATCTTCCTTTCTGCGCGGCGGGGGAACCTCTATACGAGATTCAACAGCTCCATGGGTGTATGAATGGACGGTTTATTTTCCACATGGCCGAAGCCGTAAGCGGCAAAAATAAACGGTACGCCGGCGGACTCGGCGGCGTCACAGTCCCATTGCGTGTCGCCGACATAAACGGGATTTTCCAGTCCGTTGCGTTCGACGATCAGGCGGATGTTTTCGGCCTTCGGCTTGCCTGTGCGGCCGATACACTCAAAATCACGGATATATTTTGCCGTATCGTGCGCGGTGAGAAACGACTGGATATAGCCGTCCGCGCAGTTGCTCACGATGAACAGCGGATGCGCTTCAGAGAGCTTAGCGAGCATTTCCGTTATGTTGGGATATAATTTTGCGCCGTGCTTTGTGAGGTATTCGCACTCGTATACGGCGCAGAGATCGAAAATCTCCAGTCTGCGTGCGGGCGTGAGATAGGGAAACAGCTTTGCGGTTAGTTCTTCTGCGCCGAGCCCCATTACGCTCTCAAGCGTCTCACGGCTCGGAAGCTGCGGGACGTCCGGTTGGGCCAAAAGCACGTTGCCCCAGGATTCCTTGATCTCCTCGGAGGAATCCCACAGCGTGCCGTCCAGATCAAAGATAATGCCGTCGTACTGCATGACGATCTTCCTTTCTATATATAGTGGGGAGTTATATGTGCTCCAGTTGATTTAGGTCAAACGGCGTCTGCTGGTAGACATAATAATTCAGCCAGTTGGAGACAAGCAGGTGCGCGTTGCTGCGCCATGTGAACGGCGGCGTTTTTGTATCGTCGTCATTCGGAAAATAGTTGTACGGGATCTTCGGGTTCAAGCCCTTGTTGACGTCGCGGAAGTATTCCTTTGCCAGTGTGTCCCGATCGTATTCGGCGTGGCCGGTCACAAAAAACTTGCGGCCGCTTTTTTCCGCGATAATATGCACGCCGGCCAGATCGGAAACCGACAGCGGAATCAGCTCGTCGTGCGCCCGGATATCGTCCAGGTAGACCTCTGTATAGCGCGAATGCGGGGCAAAGTAATTGTCGTCGAAGCCGCGCATCAGCGGATGGTAGGGGTTTAAAACCGTGTGATTGTAAATGCCGGAGAGCTTTTCCGCCATCAAATGCTTTTGAATGCCGTAATGGTAGTACAGGCCGGCCTGCGCGCCCCAGCAGATGTACAGGACAGAATAAACATTGGTTTTGCTCCACTCCATGATCGCGCACATCTCGTCCCAGTAGTCCACATCCTCGAAAGGCATTTTTTCAACCGGCGCGCCGGTGATGATCAAACCGTCAAAGCGCTGGTCGCGCACATCGGCAAAGGTTTTGTAAAAGGTATTGAGATGGTAGGAGCTTGTGTTGCGGCTGATATGGGAGGCCGTGTGCAGCAGTTCAATGTCCACTTGCAGCGGAGAATTGCCAAGAAGGCGGAGAAGCTGCGTCTCCGTTTCTATTTTAGTCGGCATCAGATTGAGCAGCGCAATTTTCAGAGGACGGATGTCCTGCAGAGCGGCGCGCTCGTGCGTCATGACAAAAATGTTTTCCGATTCCAGAACCTCAATGGCCGGAAGATCGGCTTGTATACGAATAGGCATTGTAATTTCGACCTCCATGGGATATACTATTATAAATAGGGGCCCTGAAAGCAGGATTGTGGGAAAGACCTGCGGGAGATTTTCCCGGGACGCGGGCGGTGCGGAAAGCTTTGAACCGAAGCACACAGAACCGGCAAGCCAGTGCGGTCCGATGCCCCCTTGGGAATATGACACAGCTTAAGTATAGCACATTTCTGCCGTTTGTAAAAGGCCGGTATAAAAGATTGTGCGGGAAACGGAACCGGAGCATGTAAAAAAGTTTTTGCAGAATTCGGCTGCAATACTGCTTTTTCTTTCGGGCTGCTTTGTTCTGCGCTGTGGCATTTTGAGGAAAGCAAATTTGGGAAACACAACATATAGTCGAAAAAAGCGGCAAAATAAAAATTTCAAAAAAAACGAAAAAAAGTGTTGACATTCCGATCATCCCGTGGTATTATATACAAGCGCTCGAGAGAGGGCAAAACGGAAGGGCAGAAAAGCCCGGAAGTAAGAGCCCGAAAGAGCACATAGGACCTTGAAAATTAAACAACGAGAGAAAGAAAAGGAACCTGTAATTTCTT
>JAHZCM010000034.1:16804-18714 GCA_019422905.1 Oscillospiraceae bacterium | reverse complement strand
ACTGGGAGAAATGCTTCATGACATAAAATTCCGGATTGTAGCGGTATTCGCCGGTGTTCTTATCAACCGTGACGAGCGAATTCTGTTTCCAGCCCCACGTGGAAACGCTGTCGTTCGGCAGCGCGATATTCCAATAGGTGTAACGTTCTGCGCCGTGTACGAAATACTGCCACATCAGGCCGTAGATGTATTCCATCTGCTGCCAGGAATTCAGGCTGTCGCCGCATTCGCTCTCCGTCTGCATGATGCGCATTTCCGGATAGCTCATCGTAATGTGGTCGAGAATGTGCTTGCCGCCCCACTGCAGGCCCACGCCGGTGAGATACTTGCGGGCGTCCTTATCGGAAAGCACCGTGTTCGCCCACTGGTCGTAGAACTCGGAGAAGAGCGTCTGCGGACCCATCAGAATATCCATAAACGGGCCGTTGATCGTGCCGAGCCAGATTTCCGTATCGAGGCCGCTCTTCTCAAATTCCGGGCCGAGATAGCCCTTGATGAAATCGCGCATATCCTCGCCGGTCCACTTGCAGGACGGGAACTTCTGATCCGCCATCGGCTCGTTCTGCACGTGCACCTGCTTGACGTGGATGCCCTCCTTCGCATACGCCTCCACAAACTTGACAAAATACTTCGCGTAAGCGGTGAGCACCTTCTCCTCCATGCGAAGCGTGCCAAAATTGTACGCAGGCTTCGTCTTCATCCAGATCGGCGGGCTCCAGGGCGAGCCAAACACAAAGAAATCCTTCTGGCGCTGCGTGGCTTCTTTAATAAACGGAATCGTGTACGTTTTGTCGCGTTCGATGTTGAAGTGCTCCAGCTCGTAGTCGTCCTTGGTGTCGTCGCAGGAGTACCACTCGAGGCTGAAATCATTGGCGCCGATCGGCACGCGCCCGTAGTTGAAATTGCAGTTTTCCGGATTGAAAAGCTCGTCCATGACGGCTTTGCGGTCCGTTTCGGAAAGCGCCTCCAGCGCGTCCCAGCCCAGCTCGTTGAAACAGCCGCCGAAGCCCTTGACCGTCTGCGCGTACACGCCGGTCGGCTCCAGCGTATCCTCATACTTTGCGCCGGTGCAGACCTCTCCGGTCTGCCAGCAATCGTTTTCCAAGCTCTTAATGTGCAAAATATCTGCCATATTCTTCTCCTGCCTTTCTCAGTTTTCTTCGATGACCTTAAAGCCCCACGGCTCAAGCCGCAGCGCGTCCCCGGATTTGACCGTCTCGCCGCCGATCAGCTCCGTGCCGTCCGCATGGTAGTACGTCTGGACGACATCCTCGCGCGAATAGTTGAAATAGAACCGGACATTTTTGCCCGCCATGTTCACGCCGCTTTTGATGATGACCGGGAACTGCGCCTGCTGCTCCACGCCCCATACGCCTGCACGCTGGAGCACGCGCTTCAAAACCGCCTTGAGGCACTCGCCGGACGTCATGGTGGAGAGATACGTCGCGCAGCCCTTGCCGAACGCATTCTCCGTGATCGCCGCGTACTTGCCCCAGAATTTATGGTCGTAGTGCGCCAGCACCGTTGCGCCCTCCGCACGGACAAGCTCCATCCAGACCGAGGCGGCGCTTTCGGGGATTCCATCTCCGGAAATCCCAACATTTTCCGGAACCGTGAACTCATCGTACGCGATGCCGCAGCACTCGGCCAGCACGGCTGGCTGCGTTTCCGGATACACCTTGAGGTTTTCATCCGAAAAGGCCGTTTTAAACGTCGTGACCAGTTCTCCGCCATTCTCTACGAACGCCTTGATGCGCTCCAGCAGCGCGCGCGGCGCGGTGTACAACGCCGGAACGAGCAGAACCTCATAATCTTCAAAATTCCCGTCCTCCGGAAACAGCATGTCGCACTCGATGTTCATCTCATACAGCGCGTCGTACAGCCAGCGGACGACATCGTTGTAACTGGTT
>JAHZCM010000034.1:4254-16794 GCA_019422905.1 Oscillospiraceae bacterium | reverse complement strand
CGCTTCGTTGCTGCCCTCCATCGCTCCGCGGTTCCTCTTTTTCAGGTTGACGAGCTTATCGCTGAGCCGCTTGAAATCCGCACCGATCGTGCATGCCTCGCGGTACGGTGCGTTCGGTTGCATATCGTGGCTCAAAAGGCCCTTCCAGTACGTTTCAAACGAATTGTGGATCGAATGCCAGTGCCAATACATGACGGAGTTCGCGCCGCTCGCAATATGGCTGAATGCGTGCAAGCGAAGCTGCCCGTCATACGGCGTCCAGTTCACATGGCCCTGCGCCTCGGTTTCAATCACAAGATAATTGTCGTTCTTGAGGTTCCGGCAGAGCGCGCCGCAGAGGGAAATCTCCTTGCCGGTCAGCTTATCCTGCGTCGGATGGTAGATATCGCACCCGGCAACCGTCAGGCACTTCGCCGCCGTCTTGTGGTTGACGTCCGGCTGCACGCCGTAGGAGTAGCCGCGCCACTCATAGTCGAAATTCTGCGTGATGAACTGGTCCTCCCGGACGTATTCCCGGACGATCCCCGCCTGCCACGCGAGATACTCGTCAACCAGCGTGCGCTGGAATTTGGAAAACTCCGCCGCAAAGCTCCAGTTGATCGTGCCGGTCACATCGGGAACATTCTCCCAGCTATCGATGCGGTTGCTCCAGTAGTTGAAGCCGAAGGCCTCATTCAGCGCCTCCACCGTGCCGAATTTCCTGCGTAAGTAGGAAACAAACTGCTTCTGCACATTCGGCCCGCAGGTGTTGTAATGCTTGGTTTCATTATCGAGCTGGAAACCGATGACATTCGGGTACTTCTGCACGCATTCCATCAGCCTGCGGATCACGCGCTCCGCGTGGTAGCGGTAAACCGGCGAGGTGATATCCATATTCTGCCGGGCACCGTATTTCCCCTGTCCCTGAGGCGTTACGGCAATGATTTCCGGGTGCGCCGCCGCAAGCCACGGCGGAATCGCATACGTCGGCGTGCCGACAATCACGGAAATTCCAGCCTTCCGCGCCGCCTCCAACGCACGCTCCACATGCGTGAAATCGAATACGCCGTTTTCCGGCTCTTCCGTCGCCCATGTGGATTCCGCTATGCGGATCACATTGATGTTCGCCGCCTTCATCATTTCCATGTCCTTTTCAAGGCGTTCATAGGGCATGTACTCATCATAATACGCGACGCCGTATAAGAGCTTGTCCATATTGATGGTTCCTTTCTGCGCGGCAAGCCGCAAAGTGTGATGCCAAATTTGTCCGTACAACATTTTCAGGCCGAAAATGGCGGTGGAGAACGACGCCCCACCGCCACCATCAGGTTTCATTGTACACCTGCATCCGGTGAGATGCAAGCAAAATTCACTTCAATCAGCCCTGCGGATGCTCGGCAACAAATGCATCAAGCTGTGCCTGGAGGGTTTCGATAACCTTCTCAGCGCCGGCAGCCTTCATGTTCGTTGCATACTCTTCGAGGCCAGCCTCGAGATCCGAAACAAATCCGCACTCAAGCGGCCACCAGTACTGCTGGATAACGCTTGTGCAAGCAGCATACTCAGTCTCGATCGAGGTCGTATCCGGAATCCATGCAGAGAGATACTGGCTCTGATGATTGCCGGTCTTCTCAATGTAAGCATCCCAGTCCGCTTTCATTTCCTTAATGTCCGCCGGCGAACCATATGTATCGAGATGGAACTGAGAGGTTCTTGCGGACCACATGCCTGTACCTTGATAGTCATCCGTATTGATAGACTTCACCTGACCATCGATGATCTCATAGGAAGTGCCTTCAATACCATAAACAAATGCACGGTAGGCTTCCTCATCAGTTGTGATGAGATCCCACAGAGCAAGCGCTCTCTCCGGGTTCTTGGATGTAGATGGAACGACACAAGCATCCTGCGTGAACGGCAGGTTGGAAACGTCCTCAACAAAGTTCGTGTACTTGAATTCCCATTCCGGATGATCGATATAAGAGCCCTGATAGGTATCAACGTTATGGATGCCTGTTGATGCAATACCATTCTTAATTTTTGTGCTATCCGTATCGGACAGAGCGGACTTGGACCAGAAGCCCTTCTCGCACCAGCGGGAGGTCATCGTGAGGTAATCCATTGCGAACTCATTCTCATAGTTCGGAACCAGCGTGAACGTATCAGCATACGGGTCAACACTCAGCCATGAAGTGCCGCGGATGTTGTAGCGGCCCTTCGAGGTAAAGAACATATCGTCCGCCTCAAGGCCGGAGGAATACAGACCATACGGCTGCGCAATAGAGGTGTTCTCCTGAACCCACTCCATATACGCTTCATAGTCTTCCCAGTTTGTAACCTCACCCTCAAACTTGACTGAGCCATCTTCAAATACGGTACGATAATACGGACCATATGCGGAGTATGTTGCAAGCAGAGTCGGAACGACATAATAATGACCGTCAATGGTCGCCTGCGTCAAGCCTGCCTCAGACTGCAGGGCATAATTGTTCGGCGCGTAGGTCGGCCAAAGCTCATCAAGCTCCATGAAAGCGCCCTTTGCAGCATAGTTGGAGAAGCCAAGCCATGTTGCGGTGTAAGCCAGGTCGAATTCCTCGCCAGAGGAGAACAGCAGCGGATACTTGTTTGCATAGTCAGACCATGCAATCCAGTTGGTCTTCAGCGTGCAGTTCAACTTCTCCTTAAAGATTTCGTTGAAGTTTGCTTCGATCTCGTCTTGCTTCGCCGGGCGGTCGCTGATAAAGTACATAATCAGTTCGACTTCCTTAGAAGTATCAAGCGCGGGGGCTTCATTGCTTTCGCCGCCCTCATCACCGGTGCTGGTGCTGCTGTCGCCGCCAGTAGAGCCGGTAGAAGAAGTGCTGCCACCGCCTGCGCAGCCGGCAAACGCAGTGATAACGAGTGCCAGAGCGAGAACCAAAGCCAAGAGCTTTTTGGTGTTCTTCATAATACTACCTCCAAAAATATTTATTACAAATCGGTTTGTTTTTTCGGTTAACCCTTAACCGAGCCGATTGTAACGCCTTTAACAAAATACTTCTGAACAAACGGATACAGAAGAATGATCGGGCCTGTCGCGACAACGGCCATAGCGAGCTTCAGCGTATTCGTCGGCAGGTTCTCCACCGGGATACCGAGCTGGCTTGCAACACGCGCCATAGCAGCCGCTTTCTGAATCATGTTGTACAGCATGTACTGCAGCGGATATTTCCACTCCGTGTTGATGTACAGCATCGCGTTGTACCAGTCATTCCAATAGCCCAGCGCCATGAACAGGCCGATCGTCGCAAGGCCGGAGCCGAGCAGCGGGAGAACGATCTGGAAGAAAATGCGGAGCTCGCCCGCGCCGTCGATCTTCGCCGATTCAATCAGCGCCGACGGGATGCCGTTGACAAAGTTGCGCATGATGAGCATGTAGAAAACCGGCGTAAGGCCCGGCAGAATCAGCGCGAGAAGGCTATCCTTCAGATGATAATACTGGATGTAGAAGATGTAAGTGCAAACCATGCCGCCGTTGAACAGCGTCGTAAAGTAGAAATAGAAAGAAATCACATTTCTGTACTTGAAGTCTTTACGGCTGATTACGAAGGCCGTCATGGTCAGGAAAATCAGGCCAACGCCGGTGCCAATCGCCGTAATCAGGATTGTAATACCGTATGCGTTGAGGATTTCCTGCGGATTTCTGAAAATAAACTCATACGCTTCCGTCGTGAAATCCTGCGGCAAGATGCTCAGGCCGTTCAGGCGAACCGTCTGCTCCGCAGAAAATGAACCGGAAATCAGGATGATAAACGGCAGCAAGCAGAGCACTGCGATGAACGTAATAAAAATGTAGCCGATGATATTGAAGGTGATGGTTGCACCTGCAACCTTAATCTTATTCGATTTAACAGATGTTGTAGCTGGCATGAACTTTCCTCCCCTCAATCAGAACAGCGCGTAATCGGCTTCGATCCGCTTTACAATATTGTTGACAACCATGATAATGATGAAGCACAACGCCGACTGGTAGAACGAAGCCGCAGCCGTCATGCCCATATTCGGGTTGGTCAGCAGAGCACGGAACACATATGTATCGATAACGTCCGTCGCGTTGAAGAGCTGTCCATTGGAACCGATAATCTGGTAGAACATCTCGAAATCGCCGCGGAGGATTCTGCCGACCTGCAGCAGAAGCATCGTGATGATCGTAGGCTTGATCGCCGGGAAGGTGATGTACCAGATCTTCTGGAAGATATTCGCGCCGTCGATGTCGGCCGCTTCATAACATTCCGCATCAATGCTCGTAATCGCCGCGATGTAGATAATCGAATTGTAGCCGACCCACTTCCACGAGTTGAATGCGCAGATGATGATGACCCATACCCAAGCCATTTCCGAGGTATACAGGTTCACCGGATCGCCGCCGAAAGCGCGGATGATGCTGTTCATAACGCCTGTCTCATAGTTGAACAGGTTGAGAACGAACGTACCGACGATAACCCATGAAATAAAGTACGGCAGGAAGATGACCGACTGCACAATCCTCTTATAGAGCTTGCCCATCATTTCCGAAATGACGATGGCCACGATAACGGCCAACAGCTGGGAAGTGATCAGGTTCAGCAGGTTGTACAAAATGGTATTCCTTGTAATCAGCCAGCCTGTACCGGAAGAGAACAGATACGCAAAGTTATCGAATCCATTCCAATCGCTGCCGAAAATACCGCGGTCATAGCGGTAATTCTTAAAGGCCAGCACAAGGCCGGACATCGGCAGGTACGCCAAAAAGAATGTGAGGAGCACCGATGGCGCAGCCATCAAGAACAATGTCTTGTTCTTTTTCAGTTCATATAAGAACCCATGCTTCTTCATTTACGTTCCCCCTTATGAAATTCATACAAAATTCTTGTGAATCATCACTCCTATATTGTATTATGAATAAGCTGTTAATAAAAGAGTACAAAATTACGATTTCAAGGAGAAAACTATGCTTTTTCACAAAATGTCATGGCTAACCGGTTATTTTTATGCAGTTTGCCTTTTAAAGTTCCGCGCGCAAAGCAGCCTATGCGCAAAACAACGGGCAGCCGTCAAAAACAAAGCTTTTTTTAGTGAAAAGAGCACATGTGCACTTTTCACAGGCACGTGTGCTCGGCATGTTTTTGGGCACACTTTTCAATTTCACAGATCCTCCAGCCGGCGTTCCGCCTCCTCCGGCGTCAGGGCCGGGATACGGATATAGGCCGTCAGGCCGGCCTCCTTGGTATTTTTGTAGGTTACGCCATAAGCCTCGCCAAACGAAAGCTGAATGCGCGACTGAATATTCTTCACGCCATAGCCGGACGCCTTGCGCGTCGTATTCTTCTCAAAAATTTCCTGTATCTGCGCTTCCGTCATACCGGGGCCATCATCCGACACCGTAAAGATAATGTCGTCTGCCTCCCGGCGCGCTTCGATCCGGATATTGCACACACCGCGCTCCGGGTTTTCCGCAAAGCCATGCACGATGGTATTTTCGACAAAGGGCTGCAAGATAATGTTGATACAGCCGAGTGCCTCAATCTCCTCCGGCACATCGATATGCAGGAAGATCGCATCGTCAAAATGGCGGTTTTCAATGCCGACATAGGCGCGCACATGCTCCAGCTCCTCCCGGATCGTCACAATCTGCCGCCCCTTATTCAGGCTGATCCGGTAGAATTTCGCCAGATTCTGCGCGATTTCCGAAATCTCCGGCGCATCGTGCTCAAAGGCCTCCCAGTTGATCAGATCCAGCGTGTTATACAGGAAGTGCGGGTTAATCTGCGCCTGCAGCGCCCGCAGCTCCGCAGACTTGACTGCTTTACCGGACCGGTACTGCGCCCGCATCAGATTTTGCAGCTCGACCGTCATCCGGTTGAAGCTGTCAAAAAGCTCCGAAATCTCGTCCGAGTCCTTGTCCTGATGCTGCAGCGCCGCAAGCTCGCCGGACCGCACGCGCTGAATCATCCCATTCAGGTTTTTCAAACGCCGCGTGTAAGAATTTGCAAGCAGAATAGCTACGGAAACAATCGCCGTCAGGGTCATCAATGCCAAAAGAACGACCACGATCGTCACATATCTGCTCTGCTCCTCAACATCCTCCACGGGAATCATCGCCGTCAGCGTCCAGCACGCACTGGAGATGTAGCGGCGCAGCATATAGTACGCCCTGCCGCCCACTTCCACTTTCGTCCACGTTTCATCATTTCCATTTACCGGCAGCAGGCGGTCGCTCTTCATCTGCCGGTACAGCACGGGATCCGTCGTGGTAATCAACTGGCGATACTCATCCACCAAATAGACGAAGGTTCCATCCGTGGTATGCGCATAGGACAGCACCTTGAGAAATTCGTCCACCTCCACGCTGACCTGCGCAATGCAGATCTGACGGTTGGAACCGTCCGTCGTGCGCACAGGGCGAAGCAGCGTGACCACACGCACCGGCTGGTCCACGCCGGGCGTGTAGATATTGACGGGCGGCGAAAAATAATACCGGTTGCGCCGCACCGTATAGATAAAGCGCATGTAGTCCGACCTTTGAAACAGCGTTTCAAGCGACATGATATGCTGCGCATTGTTCGTATACGGGATATCGCCGCGCAGATAAATACCGGTGCGGTAAATCAAATCCGCGTTCTCCGCCGTGGAAAACACGTTGTTCAAAAGGCGGAATTCACGGTATCGGTCGTCAATCGGCATTTCCTTCGCGTAATCACGATTGCTCAGAATCCGCTGCAGGTCGCCGTTATAGTAAATACTGTCCGCCGCATAGGTCATCATGTCCAGATGGCTTTCGATCAGCTCATAGCTTTGATTATAGCTGGACATCGCAGAAGAAAGCACCTGCGACTCATTTTCGTGAATCAGAACCTGATGCACACCGATCAGCGTCAAAAACATCAGAATCATAACCGGCACCGAAAAGGACACGATGAGCCTGGCGCGCATCGTGTTGCCGGTCAGTTTCTGACGCAGGCGAAGCAAAAATTTTTTCACAGCATCTGTTTCTCCCTGTATTCCGAAGGCGTCATGCCGACATGGCGCTTGAATATCTTTGCAAAATAGTTCGGATCATCATAGCCGACCATCTCAGCCACATGATAGAGCTTAAGCTGCTTATCCATAAGCAGCTTCATCGAGTACTCGATGCGCAGGTCCGTGAGATATTGCCCAATCGTCTTGCCTGTGCTCTTCTTAAACAGGCCGGAAAGATAAGTCGGCGTCAGGTACACGCTTTCCGCCATGGATTTGACTGAAAGATTCTTATCTCCATAATCCGTGCGCATAATACGTATCACCTGCAGCACGGCGGAGCAGTTTTCATCGTCCTTCTGCCAAAGGGCTATGGTGTTATGCGCGCATTCGCGCACAAACGCATCCAGCTCATCGATGGTTTCCAGCGCCTGCATCCGGCTGATCCGGCCGACGACGGCATTATCCTCCCCTGTTTTTAAAAGCATTCTCCGCTCGTTTTCCGTGTTCATCAAATATACGAGGGCATAATAGACATTCCGGATCTGATCCGGATTCGCATCGGTCTGTGCGGAGACAGCCTGATGAACATCCGTCAGCAGCTTGTCCATCTTTTTCTCATCCTGCCGCGCAAAAGCGGCTGAGAAATCATTGATAATATCCTTGTCCAGCTTAACCGGAACCATCGGGCGGCGCGGCGCCTGAGAGGCATATTGTCCCCATCCTTTGAAAAACAATTCTCCCATGCGCTCCTGAATCTGCGCATAAGAACGGTGAAGCTCCATCTTGTCCTGCACACAGGAGCCACATGCCAGAAAGAAGCGCTTATCCTCTATGCACAGCGTTCCGACTCCGCGGCGCAGCGCCTCCAGAAAGGCAGACGAATCGCCGATCTCATCCTCCCTGCCGCAGAGAAGAATGCAGAAGTTCTTGTCGTCCAGAAACGCGCCGCAGGCGGTGCCCGTCTTGCCAACCGGCGGCAGCCGTTTCAAATACGCCTGCAGCTCTTTCTGCATCGCGCTGACGTTGGGCACGGACCTCTCCACGCACAGCATACAAAAGCGGTACATATCAAATTCCCGCGGAAAAAGCCCGGAAATCTCCATGCTCTTTTCAAAATTTTCGGGGTAGTCGTTGTATGCGAGCGCACGCAGAACAATTTGGCCGATCAAGCCGCGGTTTTTCGCAATCGTCTCATCCGCCAGAGCCATCCGCTGCTGCTCCTCACAGGCCGCGATCGCTTTCTTTACCGCCTCTTCCAGAAGCTCCGGACACACGGGCTTTTCGATATAATCCACCGCGCCCAAAGAAATAGCTGCTTTCAGGTACTCCTTATCCGCATATCCGCTCACAAAAATAATCTGGCATTCCGGATATGCCTTACGCAGCTCGGCGCACATCTCCACGCCGCCCATGCCGCGCATCCGGATATCGGACAGAACAATATCCGGGCGAATGCGTTCGCAGATCTCCAGCGCCTCCTGCGCGCTTTCCGCGCTCTCCACCATCCCGACGCCAAGGCTCTCCCAGTCTATATGTCTGGCAAGGCCGTTACGAATCGTCCGCTCGTCATCTACAATCAAAAGCTTAATCATACAACTCCTCATCTTTCATCCGAGTCCGGCAAGCGCCGATCGTTCAAAGTAAAAATACAACACTTTTCAATACAACAGATCAAAGCGCAGCCGCTTCGTCTGTCCCGTTTGTCGCTTCCACAAACATTTATCGAATATATTGTATATCAATTTGTGCAATTTGTCAATTGCGCAAAAGTTTCAAAATTGAAACCTCACAGCAAAAAGGGCGCGCTAAACGGCACGCCCCTCAACTATTCGTATGCTTTTACTCTCCGATAATCTCCGGCATCCAGCCCTTGCGGACACAGCTCCTGTAATCCCAGCCGGCGGGGTCCGAAATCAGCTTATAGCTCCAGAAGAAGAAGCCTGCACTTTCGTCCCACGCGGTAAGCTGCGCATCCGCCATCATGCGGTAGGAGAGCTTCTTTTCCCACTCGGACATTTCGGCCATCCCCTTCGGGTTATGGGAGATACACCATTCGCCGACGACCACCGGAAAATGCTTCGACATCTCGCGGATATCGTCTCTGAAATGCCCCAGCACGAGGTTCACCATGTCCTTCGTCTCCATCTCGCCGGGCATCATCATATAGATATGCGTGTCGAGCCATACGTTCTTAAACTCTTCCGTCTGCATGAATTCCTTCCACATCTCGAACCGGAAGCCGTCATGGAACATGACAACCTTGTCCTCGCTGAGATATTTGCGGATCTCATGATACGCCTTTGTATAGAACGAATAAAGGAACTGGATCGGCACCGGTCCGCTGCCTGCGGCGTATTCCGGGTCGGAGGGCGGATAGCGCCCTTCAATATGCTTCCAAAGCTCGGGCGAAGCCGGCTCGTTCAGGATCTCGACGCCAAACAGGGAATCGCGCTTTGCATAGCGCTCGGAAAGCATGCCGAGCACCTTGATGACGCGCGCTTCGTTTTCCGGCTTCTGCCAGAATTTGCACACGCCGCAGATGCCGCCGTTGTCAAAGCCGTTCTGGCTGTCCGGCGCGGTATGCAGGTCGATAAGTATCTTCAGGCCCGTTTCGTCGGCCCAGTCAAAGGCTTTGTCCAGGTATTCAATGCAGGGTACATACGGATCGCAGAACGCAGGATCATCGCCGAAAATGAAGTGCGGCACCGGAATGCGGATCGTGTTGAGCCCATGCGCCCGAATCCACTTGAAGTCCTCCAGGGTGATGTACGTATCGCGGTGCTTTTTCAGCCGTGCTTCCAGCTCCTCCCGGGGCAGCAGCTTGCATAGATCCGTCTCGTCCTCCGCATTCACACCGGCAAAAAGCTCCGGATACATCCATTTCTCCAGCACAAGCCAGTTGCCGAGATTCACGCCATGAATCTTGTCCATAATTTCATTTCCTCCATTCATATATTTTGTATTTGTTTTTAATTATACCAGATATTTCACTTTTTTCAAGGGGAGAGAAATATGACATTCAGGACTTTTCCGCAAAAACGCCGTGCACGGAATCCTCCGTACACGGCGCAAGCCGCTGCATTTTAAAGGGTTTCGAAGCGCCGACCGCCCCAGTGCATCAACAGCGCATGGAACCCGCCCGTAACCGCCAGAAGCAGCGCCGCACAGATTCCGAGGCATACCGTAGCCGAAAGGCCGAAGGAGACAAGCAGCGCATACACGCCGGCAAACAGCAGCATCACAAAGTACGACCCGAACATGGTCAGAAATACCGCCGCAGACTGTTTGCACGGCCCGGCCTCATTGATCCAGTCAAAGCGCGGCATCAACAGATTAAACACCAGCCCCGCAATGCCGACAAACCAGCCGAACACCGCCGCGATTCCGGCGGCAATCAGCGCGTCCACTACGCCGCAGTTCAAAATCAGCTCCAACGCCAGCATACAGACGGCGGAAAGCGGTATAAGCGCCAGACAGTGAAAGCGCAGCTTCCCGCGCAGAACCGTCCTCCCACTGATCGGACGGGAGCGGATCACCCAGAGGCTTTTCCCTTCCAGGGAAACGGACGGCGCGGAAATGCACGCCGAAGAAATACAAAACGCCGTGGCCAGCACCAGAACGCCCGGCACAAAGGGCCGGAACGCTTCCAGTGAAGCCAGAACCTCCATGAGCCGGCCACGGAAAATCAGCGCTGCGACCGGCAGAGCGAGGATAAGGATCAGTCCCACGCCGAAATTCGTGAGATAGACCGAGCTGGTCAGGAACTTGCGCATTTCCTTATGGCAGACAGCATGCACCGGCGGCTTGACGCGGGTATCGTTCCTGCCGAGCTTTTTCCGCGCGCCGTCGGCATGATGGGAGTCGAGTACCGTCCGCGCAAAGGACGCGGCCAGCGCCCAGCAGACAAGAGCGAAAATACCGGCGCACAGCACCGCGGTGAACAGCAGATGGAGGAGCGAGCCGCCGCTGCCCATGCCCAGCGCGTAAAGCGGCCACGCGGCGCCCCGAACCGCGCCTGCAATCTGCTCGCCGTTCTGCACAAGCTGTGTCAGCAGGTTATTGGCATTTGTGTAAACGTAAAAATAAACGGCAAGGAACAGGATGGTGTAGGTAAGCGATACCACGGCCTTATTCCGGATGCGGCTCAAGAACCAGTGCAGTACCCAGCCCAGCGCGCAGCAGACTGCCTGCGCCAGCAGGATCAGCGAAATCGCCGTGACAATCCATGCGGCAACCATTCCCGCCGTCACGCCGAACCGCACCGCATACATCACATAGGCGGGCAAAAGCACGGCCAGAGAAAAAACACCCGTCATAACGAGCAGCACCGCCATGCGGCTCATCAAAATCTGCATCGGCCGGATCGGCATCGAAAGCAGCAGCTCGTTGTCCTTTGCGTCGTAAAGCTGCGTCTGCGTCATAAACACACTGCCAAACACCGCCAGCGCCAAAGCCATGATCCCGGCCATCGCAAAGTACAGCCAAGTCAGGCCCATTTCGCAGAAAGCCGTCATTTCCCCCCACAGCATAACAAAAATGGCCTCCATACAGAGCAGGACAAAGATCAGCAGGCCCACGACGAGCGCGCCCGACATCCGCTTTCCGTTGTTCTGCCGCAGGCGGAACAGCAGGTTCTTCATCTGAATTTTCATCAAGGTTTTCATAATCTGTAAAATCTCCTTTACCGGGCTTACGCCTTCTGCTCCTCCAGCTCGAGGAACACCGCTTCCAGCGACGAATCGCCGCGCACCGCATCCATGGAGCCGTATGCAATCAGCTTGCCACTCCTGATAATCGCGACCTTATTGCACAGCCTTTCCGCCACCTCCAGCACATGCGTCGAGAAGAAAATGGCGCCGCCCGCCGCACAATGCTCCGCCATCAGATTCTTGAGCTGGTGCGCCGCGACAGGGTCCAGCCCGACAAACGGCTCATCCATCAAAATCAGCTTCGGCTTGTGGATCAGCGCCGCAATAATTGCAATCTTCTGCTTCATGCCGTGCGAGCATTCGGAAATCGCGCCGCCCAGAGCGCCCGTAATGCCGAGCAGCTCGCCGAGTTCCCGGACGCGCGCTTCGCGATCCGCCTTGGAAACGCCGTAAACGTCCGCAACGAAGTTGAGATACTCGTAGCCGGTCAGAAATTCATACATGTCGGGATTATCGGGTATGTACGCCATGACGCGCTTGCAGTCGATCGGCCTTTCCCGGATGGACATGCCGTCCACCGTGACCTCGCCGCTGTCCGGCGTGAGCAGGCCGCAGCAGGCCTTGAGCGTGGTCGTCTTTCCGGCGCCGTTGTGCCCGATAAAGGCGCAGATCTCCCCTGCCTCCAACTGAAGGCTGAGGTTGTCGACGGCCGTTTTGTCGCCGTACCGTTTGGTCAGATTTTGAATGTTCAGCATCCTGATTCTCTCCTTTTTCCTCGCTGAATTTTCTGCGGCCATCCGCTGCCCTTTACAGCGCGCCGCTACCATAAATATATACACCCGCCCCCCGTTTGTCAATATTCATTCAGCAAAAAGCGCGTCCCTTTAAAAGGGACGCGCAGAGAAGTCAGAATTCTGCTTTTTCCTTTCCTGTG
>JAHZCM010000034.1:0-4244 GCA_019422905.1 Oscillospiraceae bacterium | reverse complement strand
TTGCGCCCATAAAGAATCTGGTCGAAAACCACGAGCAGCGCGCCGAGAATCACAATCAGGTAATAGGTGAAAAAGCGCCAGACGAGAACCGCTGTGTAGATCCTGTCGCCGGAGCTGAAATAGGAGTTGAAGAACATCGTAAAGCCGAATTCCTGCGCGCCGGACGCGCCAGGCAGCGGCACAAAGCAGACCGAGGCCTGCAGCATCGTCTGCATGCAGAGCAGCTCGATATACGGCGCATCGCATGAAAAGGCGCGAAATATGACGCAGAGCACGCTCATCTGCAAAATCACCTGCGGGATGGAGAGCAGCACGGAATACACATAGTAACGCTTTTTTCTCCGGAACTTCTCCGTATACGATGCAAAATCGCTTTCAAAGCCCCGCACTTTCTCGATATAGAGCGCGCGTTTTTTCAAAAATCCGCATTTTCCCAGGAGCCAGACGACCGCATTCGAAAGCCCATGCAGCACAGGCGCACAAAACAGAAGCGGAATCGCGATAATCCACAGGCCGTTGATCGCAATACCGACAATTACAACCGGAATCAACTGCGGGTTTTCCGCTTTAAGCTCGGGGTACATATAGGCCAGTGAGGCGAGCGTACACAGCACAAAGGAAAGCTGATAGGCAAAAAATTTGACAAACAGCACCGCAGTCGAATTGCCTGCCGGAACCTTGTCGCGCAGCAGGTACACGACCTGCGCGGGCTGTCCGCCGGTGGAGCTGGGGGTAATATATGAATAATAGATGCCGATCAGGCCGATTTTGACCGTCGTCCAAAAGCTGACGCGCTCCCCCTGGCAATACAGCAGAAGCCGGATGATCTCGCCCTCCATGACAAGAAAAACACCGATCATCGCGACCGCCAGCGCCACAAAGCCCAGCGAAAGGCCGGCAATCGTGGAGGCCATACCGGAGAACTCCTGATTGACAAAGCCGAACACAACCAAAATTATAACGGTCAAAAGGACGTATAAAAGTCCCCACGGGATTTTTTTCTTCTTTTTCATGCCCCATCTCCTTGTAAAAACAGCTTGCCGATGAAAAAGTATAGCACAATTTAGCTAAGCTGGCAATACCTGAAGTGCCCGTTCGCTCTCGTGGAAGGCCCCATATTCCTGAAAGCAGGCAAAAAGCACCTTCGGCCGCAAAAATATCGACGCGGCCGAAGGCGCAGCTTTCCCCTCTTGATTTCCGGGTTGTACGATTTATATGCAGTATCTGTCCCAAATCAGCTTAAGGCCGTCCAGAAGCAACGTATCGCTGAGAGAAATCTTTCGGCGGCAGTGCTCCACCACCATGCCGGCCAGCCCGCCGGTCGCCACAACCGTGCATTTCTCCCCGAGCTCCTCCTCGATGCGGTCGCACAGGCCGTCGAGCATACACGCCGTGCCGAACACCATGCCGGACTGGATACACTCCATCGTATTGCACCCGAGCACGTGCGGCGGCGCCTGCAGGCCGACGGAGGAAAGCAGCGCCGCCCGGCTGGTCAGCGCATCCAGCGACGTGCCGACGCCGGGAATAATGATAACACCACAGACCTCGCCCTCCGCATTCAGGCCGGTGAGCGTCGTCGCGGTGCCCATGTCGATCACGATACACGGGCACGGATAGAGCGCCTTCGCGGCAACTGCGCCCACCACGAGATCGGCGCCGAGTGTATTGGGCATATCCCGCCGCACCTTGAGATCCGGGACCGTCTCGGTGCTGACGATGAAGGGCTCCACCTTCCAGACACGCCGGATCGCCCGCGTCAGGGAGTCCGTCAGCCTTGGCACAACCGAACTCAAAACCGCGCCGTCGATCTGCGCGGTGTGTATATCGTACAGGTGCAGGATGCTGAGCATCGCCGCCGCGTATTCATCCTCCATGCGAGGCGGATTGGTCGCCATGCGCGTGACGAAAAGCAGCTTATCCCCTTCGTAAACACCCAGCGTTATATTGGTATTGCCGACGTCCAGCGTGAGCAGCATAAAAACCGACCTCCATCTTTCTGGTAGATGGAGTATACCACAAATATCCGTCCGCGTACAGCATAAGTTTTCCTCACCCGAAAATCCGGATGGAGAGCACCGAGAGAACGACCGCCATAAAGTCGCCGCACAGTGCCGCGGGGATTGCATAACGCGTCGAGCGGAAGCCGCGCCCGCCGAAATAAACCGCCGCGGCGTAGAACGTCGTCTCCGTGGAGGACGCGAGAATCGCCGCCAGCCGGGCCGTGCCGCTGTCCGCGCCGTACCGCGTATAAAGCTCCGTGACATAGGAAACGGACCCGCTCCCCGAAAACGGCCGCAGCAGCGCGAGCGGCACAATTTCCGGATCGATGCCCAACAACTCCGTCAGCGGCTGCAGCGCGCCGGTGAACAGCTCCAGAACGCCCGAAGCGCGGAGCATAGAGATCGCGGCGATCAGCCCGACGAGCGTGGGCAGCAGCTTGAGCGCGGTTTGGAGTCCTCTCGCCGCACCCTCGATAAACAGATCGAAAACCGGCAGCCCCTTTATATAGCCCACCGCGACGATCAGGGCGATCACCGCGCAGACCGCCGCACCGCCTATCCGCGCCATGCCAGACGCTCCAGCAGCTTGCAGGCTAAAATACAGGTCAAAAGGCTGCCGAGGGATACAAACCAGATATGGACCATAATATCATATGGATTTTGGCTGCCGTAGGACGCGCGCAGCGTGACGACCGAGGAGGGGATTAGCTGGAACGCCGCCGTATTCATGACGACAAAAAGAATCATCCCCCTCGTCGGCGTGTCGCCGCCGGAGAGCCGCTGCATCTCGTCCATGGCGGAAAGCCCCAGGGGCGTCGCCGCATTCCCCATTCCCAGCATATTGGCGGCGATGTTCATCGAAATTTTCTCCTGAACGCCCCTGGCTTTCGCGTATTCCGGGAAAAGCCGCCGGATGACCGGCGCAAGCAAGCGGGAGATTCCGGCGGTAATCCCCGCCTTTTCCGCGATATTCATCAGCCCCAGCCACAGGCACATGGCCCCCGTGAGCAGAAGCGCGGTTTCCACAGCGCTCTGCGCGCCGTCCGCCGCAGCCCTCGAGAGTGCCGTGAGGTTTCCCGTCGCCGCCGCGCAGAAGCCGGCAAGCAAAATCAGAACCGCCCAAACCGTGTTTAACACAAAATCACCCTGTTTTTTTATCAGTTTGCATTGATTTTATTCCCGTGATGGATTATGATAGGTATATATATTGAATCGGAAAGGAAGTTATGTATGTTTGGTGAGAAGATTCTCGATTATTGGGACGATATACTGCGCGATCTGAAAGAAATAGTTGCGATTCCCTCCGTGGCAAAGCCGCAAGACGGGCCCTATCCGTTCGGCAAGGACGCGGCGGCGGCCGTCGATAAGGCGATGGAGCTTTGCGCGCGCTATGGCCTGACCGCCAAGAACTGCGATTACTACGCGATGCACGCCGAGCTCGGCTCCGGCGAGGAAAACGCCGTCGTCATGTCGCATCTCGACGTTGTGCCCGCCGGCGAAGGCTGGGTCAGTGAGCCGTACGCCATGGAGATTCGCGACGGCTTCGCCTATGGGCGCGGCGTTTCCGACAACAAGGGCCCGGCTATTGTCGCGCTGCACTGCCTGCGCGCCCTGCGCGATGCCGGCGTCGTCGGAAAGCGCAAGCTGCGCGTCGTTCTCGGCTCGGCTGAGGAAATCGGCATGCAGGATATGGGCTACTATTTCTCCAAGGAGCAAAAGCCGACCATGGGCTTCACACCCGACGCCTCCTACGGCCTGTGCCACTGCGAAAAGGGCCTTTTCCGCTTTGCCGTGACCGGTCCGGTCGGCGAAAAGATCAAATCGTTCAAGGCCGGTACGGTCGTCAACGCTGTGCCGTATAAGGCGGAAGCGGACGTTGTCTGCTGTGATGAGGGCTTTAAGAAGCTGGCTGACGCTGCGGCGGCCGCAGAGATTAAATTTGACGTCACGCGCACAGCGGACGGCGCGCACATCGTGGCGCACGGCGTGGCCTCCCACGCCTTGTGTCCGCAGAACGGCGTCAATGCCGCGGCGTATCTGATCCGTTTGCTCGTTTCCGTCTGGGGCAAGCAATGCGGTAAGCTCCTCTGCTTCATAGATGAAAAGATCGGCCTGACTTACGACGGTTCCAAGATCGGCGTCAAGATGTCCGACGAGCCGAGCGGCGATCTGACCTTCAACCTCGGCCTCGTGGAAGCGGAAAACGGCGAGGGCCGCTTTGATGTGGACATCCGCTATCCT
>JAHZCM010000033.1:15587-18793 GCA_019422905.1 Oscillospiraceae bacterium | reverse complement strand
GGTGAGAACCACGCTGCTGATCACGCAGAGCAGAACGGCGCTGCCGATGCTCTTGTGCGCGTCCTCCTTGTTGCCGGCGCCGAGCGAGATACTCACAAAAGCGCAGCAGCCGTCGCCGATCATGACGGCGATGGCGAGCGCGACTACGGTCAGCGGGAAAACAACCGTATTTGCGGCGTTGCCGTAGGAGCCGAGATAATCGGCGTTTGCGATAAAGATCTGGTCGACAATGTTGTACAGTGCCGCGACCACCAGAGAAATGATGCAGGGAATGGCATATTTCCGCATCAGCTTCCCGATTTTTTCGGTTACCAAAAAGGTGTTTGTTTTCTGTTCCAAAGGGCTTTCCTCCTGTTATTGACCAACAAAAAACGATACAGGCGCAGCATGGCGTACTGTATCGTATCAGCGTCATGTTTTGCATAAAGCCTGTATCGTGTCTGTTGATTATATGAAATTAAAAAAATAAAAGCGTGCGGAGAAGCCGGATTTACGCCTTCGCCACACGCTTTATAATTATTCTATCAAAAAAGCCCGCGGTTGTCAAATGGGCAGTTGCTCCAAATCTGCGCCGAAAATGATCCGTGCGGTATGCGCAAAACAGAAAGCCGTGCAGTCTTTACGCGCACGGCTTTCCCAATCGGTACAGCATAGGCTTTGAAACTGAAGATGGAAGGAAAACATATACGTTCTGCTGACATAAAGGGAACAAATATCAACTGAGGTTCGTGGGGGATTTACCATAATACCTTTTATAGGCCTTGTAAAATGAATTGGTACTCGCATAGCCGCATTTTTCTGCGGCTTGTGTCACAGATACCTGCTGGGCAAGCAATACGGAAGCCATATCCATACGTTTCTTCTCGATATAATTCGCGGTGGTCATTCCGGTTGCGGATTTTACAGTTTTTTGCAATTTGGATACGGAACAGTTGAAATGCTTTCCCAGCGAATCCAGACACAAATCGTATTCTGTGAAATGCTGATCGATGTACTGCACAAGCTCCGCGGCAAACCGGTCGCTCTCCGAAGGAAGCTCCTGCCGGATTTCCCTGCAAAAGCTGCGCATCGTGGATTCAAGCTGCTGGTAAAGCGTTTTCTGCACACAATAATCGGGGAATTCCGCCGAAGATGAAATCTCCGGGTGCTCCATTTTTACACAGACCAGCATGGACCGGATCAGTTCGTAAATATGCCGAAGAAGCGCAGGGTTCCCGAGACTCTCCAACCGGGTGGAGCATTCCTCCAGCTTGAGTAATGCGGCGGATTCGTTTCCGTAGGAAACGGTGGAGTACAGGGTTTGGAGATCGACCATATAAAAAGAAGGCGATACTCCGGGGGTGTCTGCACAATCAGCCGTCGTGCAGATATGGGTGGTGCTGGTAATTTTCCATTATGGAAAGTTTATACGCTTGGAAGGAACGAATTGGAAAGCATGATTTTGTCATCGAGGGGCCGCTGACGCATCCGTTTGAGTCGATTCACATCGGCAACGGCGATATCGGGGCAAGCGTCAATATTTATCCGCATGAGATTAAAATCACGCTTGCAAAATCGGATATTTGGGACGCGCGGTTTGACGGGGACCCGGAAGCCTGCGCGCTGAAGCACGACGATCTGATCCGTCTGGTTGAGGAGAAAGGGCGCGACCTGCATTGCGAATGGGACGGTGCGGATACCGTTGACTACGCTGTGGACAAGCTGGCCTCCAACCATGCACATACGAGCGGACCGGCGGCCAAGCGTGCCGGCTGCGTTCGGCTGTATCATCCGGGCTTGTCCAACACAAAGGTTGAGACGCGGGTGCGCCTGATCCATGGAGTTGTCGAGTGCCGGTTCTCCTTTTCCGAAGGCGATTTGCTCGTCCGGGCCTTTGTCGAGCGGGAGAACAGCCGGGTTTGGATGGAGGTGGAGTCGATTGGCCAGACGCCGTGGTTCGTCTTTAATGTGGAGAAAGAGCCGGACGATGCGGATGCCGCGATGCCGCTTCCCTGCGTGAGGCACGAAAGCGGGAGTATTTCTACAATTTCTCAAACGATTCCGGGCGGATTTGGAATTGCGCCTTTCAACTGGTGTCTGGCTGCTGCATTTCCACAGGAGGATTCCGGCATGGATGTGGGAGAAGTGGAGCATCTTGCATGGCGCCTGCGCCAATACTGCGCCTTAAAGCCGGGCGGCAAGACCCGGCTGTGCGTTGGAATCGCGACGGACCGGGATGGTACGGGATCGCCGGAAGAGCGGGCGATCCGGCTTGCGCAGTGCAGAGAGGGCTTTCCGGCGCTGTTTGAGGAACATTGCCGTTCGTGGGAGGCGTTTTGGGAAAGTTCAAACATACAGATTTCGGAGGATGAAGAACTGGAGTCCGTATGGTACCGGAACCATTTTGGCTTTGGCTGCGCGCTGCGAAGGAACATGACGCCTCTTGGGAGCGGCGGAAATGTAGCCGTTCATGATTTTATCCCCTGGCATGGAGATTGTCACATGAACCACAATTTTCAGAAGTGGTACTGTACAGCGCTGGCGACCAACCATCCGGAGTGGATAGAGGTATATGCGGATTTTATTGAAGAAAAGCTGCCGATTTTCGAATATCAGGCGAAGCTGATCTTTGGGCTGGAGGGCGCCTATTGCGATCTGTCCTATCTTCCGATTATGAATCCGAAAACGTGCAATGTGAACAATTTGATGGGGCGGGCGCTGGCCGTCACGGGCTGGGTCGGACAGCCGCTCTGGAAGCATTGGGAGTATCTGCGGGACAAGCAGTGGCTGCAAAGACGGGCATATCCGTATTTGAAGAAGGCCGCCGAGTTTTACTACAATTATCTGGAAAAATATTCGGATGAGACCGGTGAGATTTAGCCTTCAATCCGTTTGGAGGAACCGGGATGGAAAAAGGACTTTACCGGTAACCGCAACGTCATCACGGATCTGTGCATGTTCAAAAAGGCGTTTGACTGGGCGATTGAAGCGTCCGAAATCCTGGAGACGGATGAAGATTGGCGGGAGAAGTGGCGAAAGGCCCGCTCGCGTATTCCGGAGATCCGGCACGGGTTTAACGCGGACGGCGAGGGCTGGGTTGCATTGGATCGGGATTGGCCCGACGTAGAGCCGCGCCGGCGTGCGGATGAAGCGCGGTACAGCCGCTGGGGAGGCGGCGGATGGATCGTCTATCCGGGAGAGTATGTACCCGGAGACGGGGAGGATTC
>JAHZCM010000033.1:11777-15577 GCA_019422905.1 Oscillospiraceae bacterium | reverse complement strand
TGCTTCGGAGAACGGACCTGACGGATCCGTTTGTATCGCAGATTAGTGGGGAGAATATGTATCCGGGCGTCCCGATTATTCATTCGATTTCTTCATTGGTTCCGTCTATCCGGTTGGGAATTCAGGAACACTTTGATCAGATTCGGCAGGTACTGCTTTCTCATCGTCTTACATATGGCCAATGCAGCTCCTATATTTTGGCGGATGGTACGATTCCAAAGGAAGTCAACAGCCGCTCCGGATATTTGTGGTATGACTGGCGCTCCGTGGAAAACAAATATGCAGGCGTGCTGTCCATTACGGAAATGCTCTTGCAAAGCCATGACGGCGTGATCCGGGTTTTTCCATTCTTTGATCGGAAATGTGATGTGGCTTTTCAAAATTTCCGCGCAGTGGGCGGATTTCTCGTTTCTGCCTGTAGAAATCGTAGGGGAACGCAAATTTTGCTGTCGAGTGATTTGGGGCTTGATGCGCGTATAAAGTGGAAAGGGGAATGCCCTCAGGTATACTGTGACGACAAGCCGGTTCCGTTTTTATATCAAGATGGAATGCTCACTTTTAATACGGTTCAGGGAAAAACGTATAAGGTCGTAGGCGTGTAGATTAGAAAATTCCAGTTTCCTATAACGAAAAAGAAAGTTCAACCGTTTGATTTATTAAGCGGTTGAACTTTCTTCCTTGGTTTACTGAAATGCAGGACTCTGAGAATCTGAGGCTTTTGCCAGCCGCCGTGCACCTGAAAGAAAAGTGGTTATTTTATGTGTTATGAAGTATGGATAAACAGCAAACGGACAAAACCGCAAAAACTCAGTGTCCATGCGCTTTTTGCAGGCTTGCGTTATGAAAAAGATACCCGCTATAGATACGAGTACAAAGCCATAAATAAAGCGAAAACCCCGAACGCGAGTTGCGCACCGAGGTTATCGATTGGGTTTGCGCTACGAAAAAGCTGCCAACTTATAGATGCGAGTACAAAACCATAAACAAAGAATAAAGCCCCGAATGCGACTTACGCATCGAGGCTCTCGATTGGCGCGCTTGAAGGGACTCGAACCCCTGACCTACTGGTTCGTAGCCAGTCACTCTATCCAGCTGAGCTACAAGCGCACATCTTTTTTAACAGCTTAATTATTATAGAACGTTTTCTGTAAAAAGTCAAGCCTTTTGCAAGAAAAATCTCAAAAAATTCCCACGCACAAAAAACAGGCGATGTGCCTGACGCATACACCTGTTTAATCGCCGGGTTTGCGGAAGAGACGGGATAAGGGGCTGGCTTACGGTGAAATCTCTTTCCGGTGCTGCAAATGAATGCCGATATGGCCGACGCCAAGGAGGACGGCGGAAATGAATAGCACGGGGTTTCGTCCGTACACCGCAAGCAGTAAAAACGCCAGAACCGGCAGCGTTGCGCCGGCCACCGGGACGCCGAGCAGGCTGCAATAGAAATCGAGCAGGGCCCGGCTGCTCCGAAAGTACCGAATCCAATAGAGCTCGTACAGAGCCATGAGCAGCGCGGCGAGAATCAGCCAGACTGTCCACGGAGAAAACGGGCGCAGGTTGAAATCGGAAAAAATCAGCGCCGATCCTGTGACAAGGACCTCGCCGGTGCGTTCAAGAAAGCGCAGAATGCGGCTTTCCTGGCCGACGTATTTTTCATAGTCCTGGGCCTTGCGCTTCGTCCAGAAGAGATTTGAAATGAATCAAAGCAGCAGAAACAGCAGGCCGACATAGGAAAAACCAAACTGCATACTCATTCTGCCGGCTTATCCTCAGGTTCCGTTTTTTCCTTCAAATGCGTTTCAATCAGGAAGCGGGGGCGCTGCTTTACCTCGCTGTAGATCTTGCCGATGTAAGTGCCGACAACGCCGAGGCAGAGCATCTGCAGGCCGCCGAGCAGCCAGATGGAGGCGACGATCGCCGTCCAGCCCGCCACGGTGACGCCCAGCAGATGGGAAATCAGCGCGTAGAGCAGGCCGAAAATGCTCAGGATTGAAATGAGGATGCCGAGGTTTGAAATCAGCTTCAAGGGCTTTACGCTGAACGAGGTGATGCCGTCCAGCGCAAGAGCGATCATTTTCTTGAGCGGGTATTTGGACTCGCCGGCAAAGCGCTCGCCGCGGTCGTAGTAGACATAATCGCTGCGGAAACCGATCAGCGGTACGATGCCGCGGAGAAACAGGTTGGCCTCCTTGTATTCGGAAAGCCCCTCCAGCGCGCGGCGGCTCATCAGGCGGTAATCTGCGTGGTTAAAGACCACATCCACACCGAGCAGCCTGAGGAACTTATAATAGCCCTCGGCCGTTGTACGCTTGAAAAAGGTATCCTTATCGCGCTTGTTGCGCACGCCGTACACGACGTCGCAGCCGTCCATGTATTTCTCCACAAAGCGGTCCACAGCATCGATATCGTCCTGTAAGTCGGCGTCCATGCTGATGGCGCAGTCGCACAGCGGCATGGCGGTCATCAGGCCGGCAAGCAGCGCGTTCTGATGCCCGCGGTTGTGCGCGAGCTTTACGCCGTCCACATAGGGAATCGCCGCGCTGTATTCGGAGATCAGCGCCCAGGTTTGGTCGCGGCTACCGTCATCCACAAAGAGGATGCGGCTTTCCCGGTCGATCTGCCCGGCGCGCATCATGGTGTGCAGCTTTTCCGTAAGCCGTTTGGTCGTTTCCGGCAAAACCTCCTGCTCGTTGTAGCAGGGAATGACAAGGTACAGAACCGGTGCGGTTCGTTCAGCGTTCATCCGTAAAACCTTCTTTCTTTTCCAGCGCCTTGTCCGGCTTGACGCGCGGCTTCAGGCGGATCAGGGGGCCATTTGAAAAACTGGCGCCGTGCTTCTTGGCGTAGTGGGAGATCGGCCGCGCGACCATATTGTGCGGGACGACGACCATGCGGCGGCGGTATTTCTCGACGGTGCGCATGCAGAGCATGTACAGCACAAGCAGAATAATGCAGACGATCGAGATGATGCAGCCCAAAAACAGGCCGGGCGTCTGGTAAACAAACTCAATGCGGATATTTGCGCCGGCATTGACGCGAATCGCCATAAAGCCCACGTTTACCTGCTCGATATCGACCTTTTCCCCGTTTACGTAGGCGGTCCAGCCACTTTCATAAGGAATGCTGAAGAAAACCGGCACGTCTTTGTCCGTCGAGATGGTCGCCGTGAAGCCCTTGTTCGTGTATTGGAACGTGTCGCAGGTCAGCTTGGCGCGGGCGGCGCAATCCGCCTCGTAGGCGTCCGTCGTGTACGAAATCTGATCCTTCGGCAGCTCAGTGAGCATGTCCTTCCATTTTTCTGCCTGCTGTTGAGCACAATCCCCTTGAGCATCAGGAGCTCGCGCTCGCTTTCCGGGGTGCTTTCGTAGGTCTCCGCAGTGACATAGCTGTCATACGTAAAGCCCATCGGAATGTAATTTTCGTTTTCCCAGATATCGAAGCCGTTTGCGTTGCCGTAATACATCCAGCCGGGCATGGCGGGGGAAGCGTAATCCTCGCCGGCGAAGTATTCCTCGTCATGGTCGCAGTCGAAGAGGTATTTCACACTGGTCAGCGCGCGCAGGCCGTAGTGCGTGCAGTCCGGGCGGGAGGCCACATCGCGCTGGACGCCGATGGAATCGTAGAAATCCATCAGGGAACCGGGCACGATGCTGTGGAACGCCTGAATCGACTGCACCTCCCAGAACATGGCGGAATTGTCGAGGCTTTCATAAAAATCGGTACGCACGCGGTCGTCGCGCAGGTCGTCGATGGCGACGTCTTCGCCGCCGTTGAGCGCATAGGGAATAATGTGGTCGTAA
>JAHZCM010000033.1:0-11767 GCA_019422905.1 Oscillospiraceae bacterium | reverse complement strand
TAGGTATAGGCGGACTGGGTTTTTCCCAGTGCAATGAAATAAATCGAGTACAGCACGATCACAGAGCTCAGACAGACATAGGTGGCGCGGTAGAATTTTTTCGAGCCGCGCACATAGAAGGTGAGCAGGAACGCCGCGAGCGTCAGAGAAATCAGCGCGATGGCCACATAGCACCAGAAGCGGGTCGGGTACTTCTCAAGACCGTAGGTTACGGAAACGACCTCGCCGTCTTCCTTGATGAGCGTGGGCATCAGGCCGATGACGAGCGCCATCGCCAGCGTGATCAGGGTTGTCCACTTGATCGCGCGCTTCCAGTCGATGCGCGGGTTCTCGAGCGCCATCATCGTGGCGGCGGCCATCATGAGCGTCAGCATGTAATACCAGCGCGCGTAGTAGGAGGCGTTCATCAACTGGAAAGCGGCGTTGAGGCCGGGTACCAGTGCCATCACGAAGAGGATCCACAGCATTTTTTTCAGCCAGTGGCGGCGGCGCAACTGAAGCCAGCCGATGACGCCCGTCATGCTGAACAGCGGGAGCCATGCGCCGAGGGACGCCCATTTGGATTCGGAATCCGGCGTGAAGTTCGGGCGCGCCGGCAGGTCAGGCGGGAAGAACATAGACTGCAAAATATGGATGTAGCGCTGGTTCTTATCGTACAAAAGGGCGTTCCAGCCGCTGATGGGATTTGAGACGCGGTAATTCTGCACAATGCACAGCACGCTGGGGATAAGCAGAATACACGAGATGCCAAGCCCCAAAACGGCCTCCAGCGCCAGCAGGAGGAAATCCCGTATGGAGATTTTCCAACTGCCCGAAAGCAGGCGCACGAAGAAGTAAATGACCGTAAAGGTCACCATGCCCACGAAAAAGTAATAGTTGACGATGCAGCAGGTGGCGACCATAAGGGCGAAAATGCCGCGGCGGCGCGTGTACATGTATTCGTCCAGCGCAGCCAGAAGCAGCGGAAAGACGATAATCACTTCGTGAAAATGGTTGAAGAAGATATTGTAGACGGAAAAGCCTGAGAAGGCATACAGGAGGGAAGCGATCAGCGCGGTATTCGGATTGCGGGCGTAGCGGTGCAGATAAACATAGCCCGTGAGCGAAGCGCAGGCAAATTTGAGAATGAAGAGCGGCCCCATCAAATACTGCAGCCACTCGCCGGGGAAGGGAATCGTGATCCAGAAGAACGGGCTGCCGAGCAGATAGAAGGAGTAAGAGCCGATGAAGTTGACGCCCAGATCCGTCAGATGGTTCCAGCCGATGTTGCCGGAGCGGATCGCGTCGTGGGCAATCCGGTAGAACGGCACCTGCTGTACATTGAAGTCCCCGTAAAAGAGGAAGCGCCCGCCGTCCACGAGTATAAAGGGCAGGAAAATCATCAGAGCCAGCGCGAGGCCGAACAAAAAGGAAAACAGAAAATAGTTGCCGCGCACCCGTCCCCTGAGCCGCCCGCCGGTATATGTGTTAGAGGTATCCAAGCCATTATCCTCCTGTTTTTGTCGTTTTGTAGTGATTATCTAAAATTATAGCACAACCGCTGTGCGGATTAAAGGTGATTTTTGCTTTTTTAAGGAATTTTTATTGAAATGTTCGGGCTCGTCGGCTACAATAAATAGGAACGAAGAAAGGATGGCGCACGGATGGAACACTTTTTTGCCATGCTCTCGCGTATGAAGTACATTGACCGCTGGGGGTTGATGCGCAATACGCAGAGGGAAAATATCGCAGAGCATTCGCTTGATGTTGCGATTATCTCGCATGCGCTGGCGCTGCTGCGCGCCCGGCGCTTCGGCGTACCGTGCGACGCGGAGCGCGCCGCCGTGCTGGGGCTTTTCCACGACGCGACGGAGATCATTACGGGAGACCTGCCCACGCCCGTCAAGTACCACAGCCCGGAAATCCGCCGGGCATACGGCGAGGTGGAGGCGCTGGCGGCGGACCGCCTGCTCTCCATGCTGCCCGGGGATCTGCGCCCGGATTACGCGCCGGTGCTGACCGGCGAGGATCCGCAGGATGCGGAGCTGCTGCCGCTTGTCAAGGCGGCGGATAAGATCAGCGCGGTCATCAAGTGCATCGAGGAGCGCAAGACCGGAAACCGGGAATTTCTGGCGGCGGAGGAAACGCTGCGCCGCGCCGTGGCGGAAATGCACCTGCCGGAGGCGGATGCGTTCATGGCGGAATTTCTCCCGGCCTATGAGCAATCGCTGGACGAATACCCGAAATGAGCCGCATACCCGCTGGACCGGCAGGGGCGCGCGTGCCCGCCCGCGGCGATCCGGCGCACGGGATACGGCGTGCGGAAAGCGGTGGAGCCGAATTCTATTCCAGAGGACAGCAAAGCTATACAATGGTGATAAAGCTATGAAAATCGGAAATCTTGAGCTGGACGGCATGGCGGCGCTCGCCCCGATGGCGGGCGCGACGGACCGGCCGTTCCGTGAGATCTGTTGCGCATTCGGCGCGGCGTACTGCGTGACGGAAATGGTCTCGACGCGCGCTTTACAGTACAATTACAAAAAGACGCAGGAGCTGATTACGCTGGGGGAGAAGGAGCACCCCATCGCGATCCAGCTTTTCGGAGATGATCCGCAGGTTTTCGCTGCGGCGGCAAAGCGCGCCGCGGCGGCGGGCCCGGAGGCCATCGACATCAACATGGGCTGTCCCGTACCGAAAATCGCGGGCAACAACTGCGGCAGCGCGCTGATGAAAAATCCGCCGCTGTGCGGGGAGATCGTCCGCGCGGTGAAGGCGGCCGTGGAGCTGCCGGTCACGGTAAAGATCCGCAAGGGCTGGGACGAAAACAGCGT
This sequence comes from Oscillospiraceae bacterium, assembly GCA_019422905.1. Classification (GTDB taxonomy): domain Bacteria; phylum Bacillota; class Clostridia; order Oscillospirales; family Acutalibacteraceae; genus Hominenteromicrobium. Next base: position 8,957 of record JAHZCM010000033.1, on the reverse strand, counting down.
CAACGCCGTGGAGGTGGCCAAATACTGCGAGGAGGCCGGCGCGGACGCGATCTGCGTGCACGGCAGAACCCGCGAGCAGATGTATGAGCCGCCGGCCGACTGGGAGATCATCGGCAGGGTCCGCGAAAGCGTTTCGGTGCCGGTTATCGGCAACGGCGACGTCAGGTGCGTGCAGGACGCGGTGAAAATGATGCAGGATACCGGCTGTAACATGGTGATGATCGGCCGGGCAGCGCTCGGAAACCCGTGGATTTTCCGTGAGATCAACGGCTATTTCAGCTCCGGCCTGCGCATTATGCCGCCGCCGACGCTTTCGGAGCGCATCGTCGTCATCAAGCGGCACATCGACGCGCTCTGCGCCGCAAAGGGCGAGGAGCGCGGCATGCGCGAAGCGAGAAAGCATGTGGCGTGGTATATGCACGGCCTGCGCGGCGCGGCGGAGCTCCGCCGTATGGCGGGCGAGCTGACGGTGCCCGCCGACCTCGATCGCCTGCTCGAAAAGGCCTATACCGAAAATAAGGACGCGTCCTTTGATCCGTAAGCCGCTTTTAGGCTATACTAAAACATAATAAACACGAAAGGGGACGGAACCGGTGAAACTTCTGGTACTGGACGGCAATAGCATCGTCAACCGCGCATTTTACGGTATTAAGCTGCTTACAACGAAGAGCGGCGAGCTCACAAACGGCATCGTCGGATTTTTGAATATTCTCGAAAAGCTGAAGGAGGAGACGCAGCCGGACGCGGTCGCCATTGCCTTTGATATGCGTGCGCCCACATTCCGCCACAAGGCGTATGCGGGCTATAAGGCGCAGCGCAAGGGCATGCCGCCGGAGCTTGCCGCGCAGATGCCGCTTTTGAAGGAGCTGCTCGGGGACCTCGGCTACCGCATCGTGACCTGCGAGGGCTGGGAGGCCGATGATATCCTCGGCACGTTCGCGCGGGCATGCGAGGAGAAGGGGGACACCTGCATGATTGCGACCGGTGACCGCGACAGCTTGCAGCTTGTTTCCGATAAGACGACCGTGCGGCTTGCGACGACGAAATTCGGGCAGTCCGCCGTGACGGTTTACGACGAGGCGAAAATCCGGGAGGACTACGGCGTTTCGCCGAAGCAGCTCATCGACATCAAGGCGATTCAGGGCGATACCTCGGACAATATTCCCGGCGTTGCGGGCATCGGCGAAAAAGGCGCCGGCGAGCTGATCCGGAAATTCGGCTCCCTGCAATATATTTACGACAATCTCGATACGCTCGATATCAAGCCCGGCATGCGGGCGAAGCTCGAGGCCTCCAGGGACAATGCGTTTTTGAGCTATGACCTCGGTACGATCCGGCGAAACGCGCCGATCGATACGAAGCCGGAGGATTATATCCCGTCGGCGGGTGATCCGTCGGCGGCCGCAGCGCTGATGACGCGGCTGGAGCTTTTTAAGCTCATGGAGCGCCTGCATATCACGCCCGGCACGGCGGCCGTGCAGACAGACGGCACGCCGGCGGCCGCCGAAGCGCTGCCGGTGCATGAATACCGGGACGGCGCGGCGGTGCTCGCACAGTGCGAGGACCAGGGCGCGGCGTATTTCGTGCCGCTCTGGGACGGCGAGAAGCTCGAAAAGCTGTATATCTGCGGCAAGTTCAGCGGCGCGATGGAGATCGCCGTCGTCCCCGCGACGGATGCGTTTCTGCGCGCGTTTCTCGGCGGGCGGGCGATCAAAAAGTACACGTCGGGCATCAAGCGGCTGCACCGCGCGGCCCTGCGGCTCGGAAAAAAGCTGGAGAATGCGGCGCTCGATACGGAGCTTGCGGCGTATCTGCTGAATCCCTCCGGCTCAGATTACACGGTGCAGCGCCTCGCTGCGGAATACGGCGTGGCGACGGCGGAGTATGCGGACGCCGCGGCGCAGGCTGCGGCCGCTCTGCCCGGCCTTTGCGCGGCGCTGCAAAGGGCCATCGATGAAAACGGGCAGCACGAGCTGCTGGAAACGATCGAGATCCCGCTCGCACTGGTGCTCGGCGAGATGGAGGAGAGCGGCTTCCTCGTGGACCGCGAGGCCATCCGCGTGTACGGCGAGCAGCTTTCGGAAGCGGCGGAGCAGCTGCGCCAGGAAATTTTCGAGGATGTGGGCTACGAATTCAACATCAATTCGCCCGCGCAGCTCGGCGAGGCGCTGTTTGTGAAGCTCGGCCTGCCGCACGGCAAAAAGACGAAAACCGGTTATTCGACGAATGCGGACGTGCTTGAGGGCTTGCGGGGCGTACACCCCGCCGTGGATAAGGTCCTGCGCTTCCGCACGCTGTCGAAGCTCAAGTCCACGTATTGCGACGGGCTTTTGAAGGTGATTGCCGCCGACGGGCGCATCCATTCGAATTTCAACCAGACGGAAACGCGGACGGGACGTATCTCCTCCACGGAGCCGAACCTGCAGAACATCCCGGTGCGCACGGCGATCGGCCGTGAGTTCCGCCGGTTTTTCATCGCGCCCGAAGGATTTCAGCTCGTGGACGCGGACTATTCCCAGATCGAGCTGCGCGTGCTGGCGCATGTGGCGAACGACGCGCAGATGATCGATGACTTCAAATCCGGGCGGGATATCCATACCTCCACCGCCGCCCGCGTATTCGACATTCCGGAGGAGCTTGTCACGCCGCAGATGCGCAGCCGCGCGAAGGCCGTCAACTTCGGCATTGTGTACGGCATCGGCGCGTTTTCCCTCGCAAAGGATATCGGCGTTTCCCGGCGTGAGGCGGACGACTATATCCACGACTACCTGCGCAACTACAAGGGCGTTGCGGATTACATGGAGCGCGTCGTGGAGGAGGCAAAGAAAAAAGGCTATGTGGAGACGCTGTTCGGGCGCCGGCGCTATCTGCCGGAGCTTGCGAGCTCCAATTTCAATATGCGCGCGTTCGGGGAGCGCGTCGCGCGCAACATGCCGATTCAGGGCGCGGCGGCGGATATCATCAAGATCGCGATGATCCGCGTGCGGAACCGCCTGCTTGCGGAAAAGCTGCAGGCAAAGCTGATTTTGCAGGTGCACGACGAGCTGATTGTCGAGTGTCCCGACGCGGAGACGGAGCGCGTTGAAGCGATTCTCGCCGAGGAGATGGAAAACGCGGTTTCGCTGAGCGTGCCGATGATCGCGGACGCGGCGAGCGGCAAAAGCTGGTATCAGGCAAAGGGGTGAGCGCATGATCTTCTGTTGTCCCGCATGCGGCGGCGCGCTGGAAAAGCGCGAGCACACGCTGGTATGCGCCGAAGGGCACAGCTATGACATCGCGCGGCAGGGCTATGTGCATCTTTTGCCCGTACAGCAGATGCACGCCAGAGTGCCGGGCGATACGAAGCAGATGGTGGACGCGCGCCGGCAGTTTCTGGCGCTCGGCCACTACGACGCTTTCCGGGACACGCTGCGGCGTCTTGCGGCGGAGCATCTGCCCGCAGGCGGCACGGTGCTGGACGCGGGCTGCGGAGAGGGCTTTTACACGGCGGCGCTGCTGGAGGCCGCGCGCGAAAGGGGCGGCGCAGCGGCGGGCGTGGATATCTCGAAATATGCCGTAAAGGCCGCGGCCGGCCGGTACAAGGGCATAGACTTTGCGGTGGCGAGCCTGTTCCATATTCCCTGCTCGGCGGAAAGCGTCGATGTTCTCACAGACGTTTTCGCGCCGATCGTGCCCGCGGAGTTTCGGCGTGTTTTGAAGCCGGGCGGCGTGATGATTCTCGCCGTGCCGGGCGCAAGGCACCTGTACGGCATGAAGGAGATCCTCTATGCCGCGCCGTATGAGAACGAGGAACACGACACGGATTATGAGGGCTTTGTGTTCCTCGGCCGTGAAAGCGTGCAGCGGGAAATCACGGTCTGCGGAAAAGAAAACATCGAGGCGCTGTTTTCCATGACGCCCTATTACTGGAAAACCGATGTTGCGGGCGGCGAGCGCCTGCGGCAGATTGATGTGCTTCAAACGGAAATCAAATTTGACTTTCTAACATACAAAAAGTATACGGATTAAAACCGTATGGGGATTAAAATCACATCCTCAAGCTGCGGCGGCTCGGTTTTATGTGCGTTTTGGAGGCGGACAAGCCGAAGCCGGGACATAAAATTTTATAAACGGCCTCTTTTTGTTCAAACCGAACGAAAGAGGCCGTTTTGCATCGAAATATAATGTTTACAAAATTGCGCTGGCAATACATGTGGGAGTGTGATACAATAAATTTAATGCAAAGGGCTTTTCCCTTTGTTTGCTTTAACAACAATAAAGGAACGTAGCACGATATGAAGATACTTTTTGTCTGCACCGGCAATACGTGCAGAAGTCCGATGGCGGAGGGTATTTTCCGCCACGAGATGGAACAGAGAGGCTTTGAAAATATTATGTGCCAGAGCGCGGGGCTCTCGGCGGCGGAGGGGGAGCATCCCTGCGAAAATGCGGTTCTCGTCTGCCAGGAAATCGGCGTGGATATCAGCGAGCACATTACCCGGCGCTTCACGCCGGATGAGATCGATATTTGGGACGTTTACTTTACCATGTCGAAAACGCATGCCTATATCCTCACGCAGGCGGGCGTGCCGGCGGAGCGCATCTATGTGCCGCACTATATTGAGGACCCCTACGGGCAGGATCTCGATACATACCGCCGCTGCCGGGATAAGCTCCGGGAGGAGCTGACGCTGTTTCAGCAGTTCCTCGGCTTTTGAGAAGCGGTGTACCGCGCGGAGGGATACCGGATGATGCATGTGAAAATTGTTCCGATGGATGAGCGGCACACGGGGCGGATTGCCGCGCTGGAGCGCATCTGCTTTTCGGAGCCGTGGAGCGAAAATGCGCTCCGGGAGGAGATCGAAAACCCGGCGGCATGCTTTTTGACCGCGGTGGAAGGCGATACGGTTCTCGGCTATGCCGGAATGCACACCGTGCTCGGCGAAAGCTATATCGATAATGTCGCCGTGTTTCCGGAGCATCGCGGCCGCGGAATCGGGCGGGCGCTGGTTCAAGCGCTGATTGACCGCGCGAAAGAGGACGGCGGCGTTTTCATCACGCTGGAGGTGCGCGCGTCCAATGCGCCGGCCATTGCGCTGTATAGCGCGCTGGGCTTCGGGAGGGCCGGCGTGCGGAAAAATTTTTATTCAAAGCCAAAAGAAGACGCGCTGATTCTCACGCTGGCCTTTGCGCCGTGACGCGCGTTTGAAAACAGAATGAGGGGGACTTTACAATGCTTTACGGGAAGATCCGGGCGCTTGTGGAATACGGCGTCCAAACCGGGCTGATCGGGCGGGAGGACGCCGTCTATACGCGCAACCGGCTTTTGGAGGCCTTTCAGGAGGACGACTATGTGGAGGAGCCTGCCGAACCGGGTGAAAATCTCGCCGAACTGCTTGACGCGCTCTGCGATGAGGCGGCCGCGCGCGGTATCATCGGCGGCGGCGTTACCGAGCGGGACCTGTTCGATACCAGACTGATGGGGCTTCTGACGCCGCGTCCGTCGGCGGTCAACGCGCAATTCCGGGCGTTGTATGCGCAGTCGCCGGAGCAGGCGACCGACTGGTTCTATAAGTTTTGCGGAGACTGCAATTACATCCGCCGGGAGCGCGTGGCGCGCGACCTCAAGTGGGTGTACCGCGATCCGCGCTTCGGCGATATCGACATCACGATCAACCTTTCAAAGCCGGAAAAGGACCCCAAGGCGATTGCGGCGGCAAAGAAGATGAAGGCCTCCGGCTATCCGAGCTGCATGCTCTGCAAGGAGAATGTCGGCTATGCGGGCCGCATGAACCATCCGGCCCGGCAAAACCACCGCGCGGTGCCCATCACGGTCAACGGCGCGGACTGGTTTTTCCAGTATTCGCCTTATGTCTATTACAATGAGCACTGCATCGTTTTCTGCGGCGAGCACGCGCCGATGCAGATCGATGAGAGCACCTTCCGCAAGCTGTTCGATTTCGTCGCGCAGTTCCCGCATTACTTCCTCGGCTCCAATGCCGACCTGCCGATCGTCGGCGGCTCGATCCTGACGCACGATCACTATCAGGGCGGCCATTACACCTTTGCCATGGCGCGCGCCGGAATCGAGGAAAGCTGCACGATCCGCGGGTTTGAGGACGTGGAAGCCGGCATCCTCAACTGGCCGGTATCCGTTTTGCGTCTGCGCTCGAAGGAGCCGGAGCGCCTGATCGCGCTCGCCGCCCGTGTGCTCAAGGCGTGGCGCGTCTATACGGACGAGGCGGCGTATATCTTTGCGGAAACCAGCGGTGAGCCGCACAACACGATCACGCCGATCGCGCGCTGTGTGGACGGCGTTTTCGAGCTGGATCTCGCCCTGCGCAACAATATCACGACGGAGCAGTATCCGCTCGGCGTTTACCACCCGCACGATGAGTACCATCATATCAAAAAGGAGAATATCGGGCTGATCGAGGTCATGGGCCTTGCGGTCCTGCCGTCCCGCTTAAAGGAGGAGCTGAAGCTGCTCGCGGACGCGCTTGTAAGCGGCGCGGATATTTCTGCGGACGACCGTATCGCAAAGCATGCGGAATGGGCGAAGGCGGTCTGCGCAGAGCATCCGGAGCTGGACGCGGAAAATGTCGAAGGGATTCTGCGCGATGCGGTCGGCGCCGTGTTTGTCAAGGTTCTGGAAAATGCGGGCGTCTACAAATGTACGCCCGAGGGCCGTGCGGCGTTCCGCCGGTTTATCGAAAGCATATGACCGACCATAAGGGCTCCAAATGGGCAAAGCGCATTTTGGAGCTCCAGCAGCCGGACGGCATGTGGGGGCAGTTCCACAGCCTTTCGCGCGGCGCAGTGATGACCACGGAGCAGGCGCTGCGGCGGCTGCAGATCCTCGGCTATACGGTAGAGGACGCCTGTATCCGGCGGGCGGTCGAGGCGATGGAGGATTGCCTGCTTGGCAGGCGGGTGCTTCCGGACCGCCGCGAAAAGACCCATAACTGGGATATTTTTACCGACATGATGCTCGCGTGCTGGATCCGGCGGTTTACACCGGCGTGCCCGGCCGCAAACCGGGTTGCCGGAAAATGGGCGCAGGTGGTCACGGCGGCAGTGCAGAGCGGCGCATACGTGCATGCGGATTACTGCGCCGCGTATCGGGCTGTTTTCGGTGAAAAGCCCAGAGGCGGCCGGCTGGAGGATTTTGTGAATTTCTATCCGGTTTCCCTTGTGGCGGAGAGCCTCACGCCGGAAGCGGAGGCCCGCGTATTTGACCACATCCTGCATCATGCGCCGGGCATCTATTACATATATGACGATTTAATCCTGCATCCGCCGGAGCCGTTTGAAAGCCGGAAGGCAAGCCGCTATCTCGGCGCGGTGGAGCTGTTGGCACTGTACCGGGGGCAAAGGGCAAAGCTCGGGTTTGCGGTGGACTGGCTGTACGCAAATCGGAACGAACGCGGCTGGGATATGGGCGCCGCAGTGAACGACGGCGTTTATTTCCCACTTTCCGACGACTGGCGCAGGAAAGGCGCGCGGGAAGCGGACTGTACGGAGCGGGTTTTCCGTTTGCTTCGCGCGCTTGGAGACGACGGAAAAAAACAGACAACTGACTGTGCGTGTCAAAAAACAGACTTGGGGGAATGAGGAACAATGGCACTTGTGGATTTTAAGTATTTTTCACCCGTGATGGGCATGCAGATGGCGCTTTCGGTTATCCTGCCGGAAAATGCGCAGGGCATCGGCGTTTCGGGCGCGGCGGAGGAAAGCGGCACGCCGATTCCGGCGCTCTACCTGCTGCACGGCACGAGCGACGACCAGACGATCTGGGCGCGGCGCACGTCCATTGAGCGGTATGTTTCCGATAAGCGGCTGGCGGTCGTGATGATGACGACGCACCTCGGCGCGTATACGAACCAGAAATACGGCTTCCGGTATTTCGACTATGTTGCGAAGGAGGTGCCGGAAGTCTGCGCGCGGTATTTCAACCTTTCCCGCAAGCGCGGTGAAAAATTTGTCGCCGGCCTTTCCATGGGCGGCTACGGCGCGCTGAAAATCGGCCTTGCGCTGCCGGAGGAATTCTCGGTGGTCGGCGCGCTCTCCGCAGGCTGCGACCGTCTCGGCATCCTGCCCGACGCCGTCAAAAAGATGAGCGGCATTGAGGAGCTGCACGCGAAGCGGGCGGAGCTGAGTCCGGCGGATTTTGAACGCGGGATGCAGTTTTTCGTGAATTTCGGCTCGCCCGCCGAATTTGAGCGGAACGACGTGGACAACCTCTTTCTTTTGGCGGAGAAAGCGAAGGCGTCCGGCGCGGCTCTGCCTAAAATCATTCTCCGCTGCGGCTCGGAGGATGCGCTGGCCATTGAGCCGAACCGTCGGTTTAAGGCGCACTTGGACGCGCTCGGCATTGAAAACGATTATGCGGAGTTCCCCGGCATCCATAGCTGGGAATTCTGGGACGAGCATATCCGGTATGTGCTCCGCGCTTTGCCTGTCTGACCGGAGGAAATGAAATGACCGAGCTTGCGCAGGAGATCCTGCAAAATTATCAGGTCCGCAAAACGAAGGCGCAGAAGACGGCCTTCATCGAGCTGATGCAGTCCCGTTTTCCCGGCCTGTGCGTCGAGACCGGCGGCCTGTTCAAAAGCCGCAACCTCGTTCTCGGCGATATAAAGACAGCTAAGGTGGTGTTTACCGCGCACTATGATACCTGCGCGGTGCTTCCCTTTCCCAATTTCATCACGCCGAAAAATCCTTTGCTCTATCTTCTGTATAACCTGCTGATCTGCATTCCGCTGTGTGTTTTGATGTCCGCCGTATGTGCCGGGCTGCTCCTGCTGACGGACTCCTTCTGGGTCGGCTACGCCGGCGCGCTGGCGGTTTTCGCCGTTTTTTTCTGGATGCTGGTGGGCGGCAGGCCGAATATGCACACCGCAAACGACAACACCTCCGGCGTTGTCACGCTCTGCGAGATCCTACAGGCCATGACGCCGGAGGAGCTGCAAAGCGCG
>JAHZCM010000032.1:15464-19082 GCA_019422905.1 Oscillospiraceae bacterium | reverse complement strand
TAGAGTAGTTGAACTGCTCGAAAGCGATGACGATGCCCGTCATCGGGATGTAATTGTTGATGATCAGATACGCCGCGCCCGGCACCATCATCAGATAGAGAGGAAGGTAAGCCCTGAGCTTTTTGCCAAGGCCCTTTTTCTGTTTTGTCATCACGACACCTCCGTGTGCGCAGATGTGCACAAAATTTAAAAAGAGAGGCGGAGCGGTCAGGGGGTGACCATGCTCCGCTTCTCAGGCAGGACTATAAAATAAATGCAACCATAAAGCCTTCTATCGGTTTACGGCACTCAGTTGGATTCCGCCAGATAAGCGTCCAACTGCTTCTGCTTTTCCTGAATGATATCGTTTACGCCGGCATCTTCCAGCTCCTGCAGGAACGCGGGCAGCGCCTGCGCGGGGTCGATCGAACCGGTAGCCAGAGCGTTTTCGTACTTGCTCTTTACGTTTTTGCACGCCGTTACCTGGTTGAGCACCGCGCTGTTGTCCCAGCTAAAACCCATGGCGGGCGAGATAATCGCAGAATCGTTCCAGTCGGAGGTCTGCTTCCAGATGTCCTCCGGATCGCCCTCCCATGTATACGAAATCATCTCATTCGGCCATGCCCACGGATAGGAAGGATAGCCCGTATTGGTCCCGTCCACGCCTTCGGGATAGCCGACGATCCCCTTTGCTTCGTCCTTGAGCTCAAAGTGCTTGCCCTCAATGCCGTTGATGCAGATATTCTCCAGATCCGGGTTGATGTAGATCTCGTTCAGAACCTGAATGGCACGCCCCGGCTGTTCGCTGTTGTGCGCGATGTACCAGAGGATGTCCAGACGCGTCGTAGAGGTATAGACCGGGGTAAGCGTAAACACAAGCATTTCCTTGGTTGTTTTCTTTTCCAGCTCGCCTTCAATACCCGGCTTGGTGTTTGTGAACATGCCGAAGCCCTTACCTGCCGCGACCTGCGCGGAGCTGTCCTCCGAAGTGGAGGAAGCATCCGGGATAATCAGGCCCTTCTGCGCCCATTCATACCGGCGCTCGACAATCTCCCTGTAAGAATCCGTTGCATAATAATTCACAACCGTCGTATCGTCCGGGTTCGTGCAGTCCTCCAGGGAACCGATGTCCCCGCCCAGATCGTCCGCCGTATTCATGGTGCTCATTCCGCCATAGCCCGCAACGATGGGCCAAACGTCCGGATACATTTCCTGCACGGCCTCCAGAAGGGGCAGCAGATCGTCCTCTGTCTTGATGTTGCTGTAGTCCACGCCTGTGGCATCGGCCATTTCCTTTACACAGGCGAAGCCCCAGCTAACGGCGATTTCCTTGTTGGCCGGCACCGCATACTTCTTGCCGTTCAAAGAGGTACACGCCCAGCGCTCTTCGGGAATCTCCGAAAGCAGATCCGCGCCGTACTCGGGCAGATACTCGTCCATCGCAAGAATCTGGCCGTTATTCACGGCAGAAACAAAAATGTCGCGGTTGTTGTAAAGGACGTCCAGCTTCTCGCCGGAGGACAGCATCAGGTTGACCTGATCTGGATAGCTGCCAAAGCCCACGCGCGTGATATCCAGTGTAGTGTTGAATTTTTCCTGCAGGATCTTGCTGGCCGCCTCAGATACTTCCTGACAGTCCTCGGTTTTTGCGTCGCCGGGAATCAAGAGCTTCACCGTGTAGGGATCCTGGGTGCTGAAGTCCTTTTCCCCCGTCTCGCCGCCCGAAGTGCTCTCCGTGCTTTCCACCGCGCCGGAGCTCTGCGCTTCCGATGACACCGCAGAAGAGCTTTCCGTGCCGCCGCAGCCCGCAAGAACAGAAGCGCACAGCGCCAAAGCCAAAACCGCCGCCAAAATTTTCCTCATATCGTTTCCTCCTTTAATCTCCGCCTTTCGCCCTGCCAATTTCGTGGTATACCATAAATTCGGTATGGTCAGCGGAGAATTTACATATATTATACCGGCAATTTTTTACAGGTTCTGCCTTATAAATGACTCAAAACTGTTCTGAAAATGACCTCCGCCTTTTTATCAGCCTTCACCCGCCCGGAACTTTTTTCGGTATTCCGAGGGGGATACGCCGAATTCCTTTTTAAAAGCCTTTGCGAAATGGGAAAAATTGATGTATCCGACCTTGGAAGCTACGATGCTGATCGAAAAAGAGGTATTGCGCAGCAAAGATTCCGCAATTTTCATCCGCTCCTGCAGCAAATACTCGGTCAGCCCCATTCCCATCTCCCTTTTGAACAGCCGCGAGAGGTATTCCGGATTGAGGAAAACGGCTTCGGCAATCTCCTTGCGGCCGATATTCCGCGTCAGGTTTTTATGGATAAAATCCAGAACACGGTCGATCTGGTTCCGCGCTTCCTGCGCGGAATTCTGCTTTTCCTCCACATAGCCCGTGGCAAAATCCACAAACTCTAAAAGCTGCGGCAAGGAGGCGCAGGCCTGAAGCATGGCGTCGTAGTCATAGGTTTCGGAAAAGATCTCGTGGACACGCCCCTGATATCCCTGCACGATTTCAAAAAACATCTGCAGAAAATCCTCGTGAAAGCGGGCCAAAAGCTCCCGGCTCAAAGCGCCTGCCTCCGCAAGTTTTTCAAAATAGCGGTGGATCTCCTCCCGCACGGCGCCGGCGGCCCCCTGCTCCATCAGGCTTTTCCATTTTGGAAAGTCCGGCGTATAGTCCACCGGAAACGGCTGATTCTCCAAAAACAGAAGGCCCGTGCTCTTCGTCACATTATTGCGGTCGGCCTCACGCAAGTGCGCATACTCCTTCGGCAGCTCCCGAAACGGCACGGCCTTCCGTCCCGTGTAGCAGGAGATTTCCGCGCCAAGCAGGCTGCGGCAGATCTCGCAGAATCTGGAGATCCCGTCGTTCTGCCGCTGGCACTCGGCTGCATCCGGGCCGGCCAGTATTACCGCCAGATAGGCGTCTTCCTCTGCATGAAGCAGCGTGACACCCAAAGCGTCCGTCTCAAGCAGCTCGCTCAAAATATTCTGCATTCCGTACAGGAGCAGACCGTGCTCCCAGGAACCCTCCCGCCATTTTTGGATCTGGATCCGGACCTCTCTGCCGGGCGTATCCGGCGAACAGGGGAAGCCGAAAACTGTCAGCTTTTCCGCAGCCTGCTCTGCGCTGGTCTGCAGACCCTGCAAAAAATCACGCAGAATATTTCGGCAGAAGCCGGCCTTTTCATCCAGCACATCTTTTCCCAGCGTGCTGTAGGACTGCGCGAGTTTTTCATCGCAGATTCGGTCAAACACCCGGAGAATGGCCGCTTCAATGCTGGCATAGCTGGCCGGCTGCAGAATGTAATCCGCCGCCTCCAACTGGAGCGCTTTCTGCGCATAGGAAAAATCCGCATGTGCCGTGAGGAAAATGCATTTGATTTCCGGGAATCGTTCCCGTACCCAAGAGAAAAACTGCAGTCCGTTTTCGCCCGGCATTTCAATATCGCACAGCAGAATATCAATCTGCTGCGTCTGCAGAATCCGTCTCGCTTCCTCGCCGCTGTGCGCGCCAAAGGCACGGTCCACTTTCAGTCGCGCCCAGTTGACGCCGGACAGAATCCCCTTGACCACATCCGGCTGGTCATCCACCACCAATACGTACATGTTAACACCCTCCCCCGTATTTCA
>JAHZCM010000032.1:0-15454 GCA_019422905.1 Oscillospiraceae bacterium | reverse complement strand
CTCATTCTTCTGCGCAGGTATCTTCTTCCGGCGGATCTTCCTCAAGCGGGAAGATCATTTCGAACGTGGCGCCCGGCTCTTCTTCCAAACAGGCAAAATCAAACCGGTTTCCGTAAAGCAAATACAGCCTTTGCCGGACATTGAGTATCCCGATATGGTGCTCGCGGTGCTCAAAAAACACCTTGCCGTTGAACTCCTCCCGCAGCGCCGCGGGAATTCCCGGCCCGTTATCGCTGACGGCAATGTCCAGGTACACGCCCTCCTCCGTACACAGCCTCTGCACAATCACGCGGATCACCAGCTCATGCTCCGGCACCGCGGCATACTTGCAGCTATTCTCCACAAGCGTCTGGATACAGAGCGCCGGGATTCGGGCGCACCGCACATCCTCATACACAGAGAGTTCCAGCCGGATCGGCTGCGAGGTCATATATTGCTGCATTTTCACGTAATTCTCCACATGTCTGAGTTCTGTTTCCACCAGAACCCGCTCTGTATTGTCGTGAAAAATATAGCGCACATGGTCGGAAACCATCAAAATGGCGTTTTGGATCTTATCGTATTTCTTTCGCTCCGCCATGCCATACAGCGTTTTCAGCGTGTTCAGGAAAAAGTGCGGGCTGATCTGAAGCTGCAGGTATTGCAGCTCAGCATATTGATATTGAAGCTCCTTTTCATAAGCCTCAATCTTCAAATCACTCATCTTGTCCATCATTTCATTGAAGGAGGTGCTCAGTTGCTGCAGCTCCTCCACCTTTTGCTTTTCCTCAAACCGTGCGTTCAGAGCACCCAACCGGATTTTCTCCAAAACCGCAGTCATTCTCTCCATTGGGCGCAGATACCATCGCTTCAAAGCCAGAAACAGAAGCGGCACCAGCGTAAAAATCAACACGGAGGAAACCAGAATCAAAGCAAAAAAGCTGCTCATACGGGGCAGGCTTTCGGGATATGCTTCCAAAAACACCATGTACATGCCCACTGCGTCGGAGTAAGTCTGTACAACGAAATGCTTTCCGGCGATATAGGAATCTCCCTGTCTGGTGCTCAGCACGATCCCATGCTGCTGCAGCGACTCCCGCGAGGTCAGCGGCGTCCCCTTTCCGTCCGCATACAGCAAAAAGGAATCGTCCGGAAAATAAGAGGCATCCTGCGGCTTCACCGTTTGATCCAGATCGATCAGACAGAGCGTTCTGGCGCTCCGGCTCCCAAAAGAGCGCAAGAGAAAGCAGCGGCCTCCCATCTCCACCGGAGCCCATGTGCGCGAAAAGTCCTCTTCCCACCGGTTCAGCAAATCCTCCGCATAATCCCACATGGCGGCGCGCTCTCCATAGGTGGTTGTGGCCGTGGAAAACGCGCCCCGCAGAATGTGGTTTGCATCGGACAGAAAAAATACTGCGGCAATAATCGGCTCGCTGCTGATCAGCGTTTTGTATTCTGCAGTAATATCATAGGCATACCGATACACATCCAGCTCATTTTGCGGATACAAAAGCCTGCCATGGCTGTAATCCTGCGCCCAGTATCCGGAGATGGATGTTTCAATGCGATGAATGTCGTTCTCCAGTTGTCTCTGATACAGGTAAATCGTGCTCTTTCCGCTTTGCTCCATTTCAGTCTGAATCTCCCGCAGACAATAAAAGTTTTGAATCACCTGCAAAGAAAAAACCGGCACAACGAAAAAGAAAACCATGATAAGCTGCAATTTCTTTATGGAATACATACGTCTGTTGACCTTTTGCATAACAGGCTCCTCTCCCAGCGCAAGTTGTGTGCAAATAGATTATATCACATAAAATTTTCTGTGTATTGTGCCAAAATATTCCATTTATGACCGATATTGTTCCAAAAATGACCTTTCATTTTCAAGCGAAGAAAGAGGCAAAAGAAGCTGCAAAGCCATGCAAATGGGTCTGGAAGGATAGGACGACGCGGCGGTTCCGCCGATCCTGTCCTGAACCGCATGTTTGCCATGTTCTGAAGTCGTGCGGTTTCCTTAAGGAGACAACCTGCTGCTATAAAATAACCGGGCGGCCCACCAGAGCCCCCGGTCAATACAAAAAACAGCGGAGGAAGGCCAAACTGCACTTCCCCCGCTGTATCGCTTTATTTTCAGTTTTACCGGATCATTCCCCGTCAAATTCCGCGGCGGCTTTCCGCATCATTTCGCGAATCGGCAGATGATAGGGACAGCGCGCTTCGCACGCGCCGCACGCAATGCAGTCTGAGGCCTTCTTTTCCATCGCATTATAGCGGGACTTCGCCCAATCCGCGAGGCCATAGCGCAGCAGATAACCCTCCATCAGGAATACAGTCGGAATCGCAATACCCACCGTGCACGGCGCGCAGTAATTGCAGCGCCGGCAAAACTGCGTGCCCAGCTTGTTTCGAATCGCCTGCAGCTCTTCCTTTTCCGAATCGGAAAGCGGCGCCGTATTCAGCACGGCTGCGAGGTTCTGCCCGATCTCTTCCGGCTCCGCCATACCGGGAATGACAACGGTAACGTCCGGGTTTCCGGCCGCAAAGCGCATCGCCAGCGCCGCGTTCTCAATGGCACCGCCGGCGAGCGGCTTCATATCGATAAATCCGATGTTCTTCTCCGCACAGGCGTGGATCAGCGCTTCGGCCTGTGTCTCCACAATATTATACGGGAACATAATCGTCTCCACCCAGTCCAGCGTGAGCGCTTTTTCAAAGATCTCCATGGAATGCGCGGTCAGACCGATATGGCCGATCTTCCCGGCTGCGCGGGCTTCAAGCAGCGCCTCCAGTGCGCCGCCTGCGGAGACGACCTGCTCAAGCTGCTGCATATTGGGATTATGCACCTGATACAGGTCGATATAATCCGTGCGCAGATTGCGCAAGCTGATTTCGATATCCTGCGCCATCGCCTCTTTTGTGCGGGCCATGCTCTTGGTCGCGAGAACAAAATGCTCCCGCACGCCCTCCAGCGCCTCGCCGAGATATTCCTCGCTTACGGTGTAGCTCCGGGCGGTATCAATGTAGTTCACACCCGCCTCCATCAAACGCTGCATCAGAGCTTTCGTGCCCGCAGCGTCGATACGCTGAATCGGAATGCCTCCAAAGCCCATGCGGGATATTTTCAGCCCGGTTTTGCCCAATACTCGATATTCCATACGTCTCTCTCCCATCCTGCCGCGGAACAGGCCCGCAGCTTTTTATTTTAATTGATTATACTGCGAATCCCGGAAGAAAACAAGCCGCTATCCGGCTTTCCTCAGAGCCTCGCACCGCAATGGAAATTAGCAAAGCCGCCCCGAATTTGCATCGCGGCGGCTTCTGCTTTATGATTTCTCAGGGAAAAACAGGTTCGGTCAATCAAATTTACCCGGCAGCTTGATTTCGGTACGGACGCGCCTTCCGTCAATATCGCGGAAGCACACGCGGTCCTGCTGTATCGCCTGCGCCGCAGCAATGCCGGCGGCCTCGCCCATCGAACGGCAGACCGGCTGGATGCGCGCCGCAGATTGCGCGCGGAAATCCATACCGGCGCAGCGGCCCGCCACGAGCAGGTTGTCGACACCCTTCGCGACCAGCGTGCGGAACGGCACTTCCCAGTATCGCGCCTCACGCGGGACCGAAGCGTCGTATTGGAGGCCGAGCGAAACGTCGTCCACGCCGTGTACATCGACGGGATAATGGCTGGCCGCAATGCCGTCCTCAAACTTTTTATAGCCGAGAAGGTCATAAATGGTCATGACATATTCCGAAACAATGCGGCGGGATTCCCGGAAGCCGACCAGCGGAGCGATCTCCGTGATATACGCGTTTTCAAAACCGGGAATATAGCGGCGCAGGAAGGTGCGCAGACGCAGGATAGCCTGCTTGCCCTCGATCTGCTTCTGCGTCATAAACGCCGTATCCACAACGTTTTCCTTTGTCGTCAGCTCCGGGCAGTTGAAATTCATCGCATCCGGCCGGCCCGGAATACCGAATGCCTGAAAGTAACACGCATCCTGTGCGGTCAGCACGCCATCCTCATGTGCCTTTTGGATAATCGCGCGCATGCCCGCCGTATTCATCGCAAAGTATTTTTTCGTGTGATTGCCAAGGCTTTGCATATATGCGTGGAAGCGGTCGAAATCGATGCCTGCCATTTCAAAGCGCAGGGAAACCGGCTGGTTGACCCGGTTGTGGTCGCCGGATTCATACGGCACGCCGGCCGCGGCCGCCAGGTCCGCATCGCCCGTGCAGTCGATAAAGCTCTTCGCCGCATAGGCGGACAGGCCGTCCTTATTATTGACGACAATGTGTGTTATCGCGTTCTCTGTGCGGACAACATCCACCAACGCCGTATAATACAGGAGCGTGCAGCCGCTTTCCGCTGCCATTTCCTCCAGCGCAACCTTCATCATGGCGCAGTCAAAATAATAGTCGTCCTCCTCCACGCCGCCGATCGCGCGCAGCCGCTCCACCAGCTCCGCGCTGAGCGGGCAATGGCCGCGGTAGTTCGGCATATGGGTGGACATCAGCGGCAGGACGAGCCCGACCGTCGCCGAACCGCCCAAAGCGCCGAACTGCTCTACAATCAGCGTTTTACAGCCCCGCCGCGCCGCCGCGATACCGGCGAACGCACCGGCCGTACCGCCGCCGAGCACAATCACATCGTATTCCCCCGCCACCGGGATTTCCCTTGCGGGCATCTGAATTTGATTCATCATACAAGAATCCTTTCCAAAAGAAGCTTCCGCCTCCCGCCAAACGGCAGAAGGCGGAAATATTCCTAAACAATCAGCCTATTCTGTATATCTGCTGGAATCACTCCGCAAACACCTTGTTGGCGTCCCAGAATTCCTGCATGGCCGCTTCAACCTCGAGGCCGCCGTTTGCATCCCAATCCGCCTGCATGGCCGCAATTGCCGTTTCCGGATCCGTTCCTTCGACAATCGCTTTGATGAAGGAATCGGCAAACGCCTGATTCAGCGCCGTGATGTACTCCTGAACCTTCGGGGACGTCTTGCCGTACGCCTCGATGGAGATCAGCGGCTCATACTCTTCCACGCGGGCATTCATCGCTTCATAAGCCTCTGCCATTTCCGGGGTCTTTCTTGCTCTGGCCTGCCACATCTGGAAAGCCAGCGTCGGATCACTGAAGCCGGAAAGTTTATCCGAGTTTGTATAAGCGTTGAAGTTTGTTGCATCGTCGCCCTCAAAGATCGGCCAGTAACCGCCGTCAATCATCTCGTAGGAAACGCCCTCTTCGCCGATATAGGTTCTGCGGAAATTATCCGGATCGGTGAGGATATTGAGCCAATTGATGACATGCTCCGGATTCTTGGAGTTCTGCGAAATGCAGGTGACGAAGTTTGCGCCCTTCATGATGTAATGTATCGGTTTGGAATCCACATCCGCTGCAAGGTCTGTAATGAACTCGATCTTGCAATCCGGGTTGCTGGTCGCCAGAGCGTTGACCATGGACGGGATATCCCAGAACATCAGCGGCGCGCAGGCAACCGCGTTTTTGCTCGCAAACTTTTCCTTGGCGTTATCCGCCGTATTGATCGGCATATCGTTGTCCAGCAGGCCCTTGCTGTACAATTCCTGCATGTAAGCGAGGTACTCCGCAATCTGCGGGTGCTTGACTCTGTGGGTATAGACGCCGTCAATATCATACCATTCGGCCTCGCCGAGGTTGAATGCCGTCATAATTACCTGAATGAACGAGCTGTCCTTATTGGAGGTCAGCGGCGCAATACCGTATTTCTCCTTCGCAGCCTCCAGAAAAGCCGTGAAGTCGTCCAGATTGGTCGGAAGCTCCATATCCAGCTCCTCGAGCATATCGCTGCGGACGCCGATACCGCCCGTCAGCATACCATAGGTGTTGTCCTTAGATGCCACCATGTTCTCATGCGGGAGGCCGTTGATGACGCCCGCATCGTTTGTGACGGATTCCCACGCCAGATCGCTGACAGAATTCTTGATGTTCTGGCCGTACTTGTCAATCAGCGCGGAAAGATCGATCAGAGCATTCTGCTTGGAAAGCTGCGCGTACTGGTTCGGAGACATTCTGAGCAGCACGTCGTAATCCGCGCCGCTGGAAATTTCAAGCAGAAGCTTCTGGTCCGCATTATCCGCCGGAAGCGCATACCACTTGGTCTTGTAGCCGGTGATCTCTTCGTCGATTTTCCAGCCGGGCTGCTCCTCATAGTTGTACGCCTGATACATGCTAAGAACCTTCAGTTCCGGTTTTTCGCCTGTCAGAATCGGATCCTCCTCCGATGAGGACGTTGATTCTTCGGAAGCAGAGCTTTCAGAGCTGATGCTTTCGGAGCCCTGAGACGACTCCGGTGTGCTCGTACCGCCGCTGCAAGCCGCCAGTGAAAGAATCATCACCGCGATCAGCAGCATACTGATTAGTTTTTTCATGGTCTACTCCTTTGCTTTAATAAATTTATATTACAATAGTCGCCTATTGCTCTATACAGCGGGGTTTATCCTTTGACCGAGCCCACGGTAATGCCCTTGACAAAATATCTTTGCAGGAAAGGATATACGCACAGGATCGGAACCGTGGAAACCACGATGGTCGCTGCACGGATATTTTCGCCGGAAACATTCATCGCCTGATTGACGTCTCCAAAGTTACCGCTGGCATCCTGCAGGCTGGTCGCCTGTGTGATCAGGTCAAACATATACTGCTGCAGAGGCTTCAGGGAAGCGTCCGTAATGTACATGACGCCCGCAAAATAATTGCTCCAGTAGCTCACCGCATAGAACAGCGTGACCGTCGCCAGCACCGGCATGGACATCGGCAGCACAACACTGAAGAAAATGCGCATGTTCGAGGCGCCGTCAATGCGCGCCGCCTCCTCGATGACCTCGGGCAGGGACTCAAAATAATTCTTGATGAGGAACAGGTTAAAGGAGGACAGCATACCCGAAAAAATCAGAGCAAAGATCGTATTGGTCAGATGCAGGGTGCGGAACAGGATGTAGTTCGGAACCATGCCCGCACTGAACAGCATGATAAACACAAAGATATAGAGGAAGAACTTTCTGCCCTTCAGATGCGGCTTTGAAAGCGGATAAGCCGCCATGACGGTGAGAAACATCGCGCCGAGCGTGCCGACCAGCGTTACGGTCACCGTAACCATAAACGACGTGCTGAATTCCGGAGTGGTCAAGACGTATTTCACCGTGTCGGTCTGGAAATCCACCGGCCAGAACAGGACCTTGCCGGCAATAACGTTTCCTTCGCTGCTGAACGCCTTCGACGCAAGATTCAAAACCGGCAGCAGCATGATCAGGCCGACCAGAATCATCACCGTAATATTGACAACATCGAAAAGCGATACATGCTTCTTTTTCTTATTTGTTTCCATTGCTTCACCTCAGGCAACGCAGACAAGCCGTTACCAAATCCCCTTTCCGGTCGCCTTTCTCGCCACGAAGTTCGACGAGAGCACCAAAATCATAGAAATTACGGAATTGAACAGGCCCACCGCCGTGCCCGTGCTGAACTCGAGCTTGCCGAGGCCCATGCGGTAAACATACGTGCCGATGATATCCGCGACGTCATACACCGTCGGATTGTAAAAGACAAAGATCTGGTCGAAGCCGGCGTTCATGATATTGCCGATGCGGATGATCAGCATCAGGATAATCGTCGGCAGCAGGCTTGGAACCGTAATGTACCAGATCTTCTGCATACGCGTCGCGCCGTCGACGTCTGCCGCCTCAAAGCACTCCTGATCCATACCCGCAATGGCGGAGAAATAGATGATGGAGCTCCAGCCGATCTCCTTCCACGCATCCGAAATCACCAGAATGCTGCGGAACTTCGAGCTGTCCATCAGGAAGCTGACCTGCTCAAATCCCATGCTTGTAATGATGGAATTAACGACGCCCGTAGAGCCGAGGAAGGAAACGAAAATGCCGTAAATAACGACCCACGACAGGAAGTGCGGCAGATAAACAATGAGCTGCAGGCCCTTCTGAAATTTCGTGCTGCGAACCTCATTGAGGAAGATCGCAAAAATAATCGGCAGCGGAAAGGTGAAAACAATCTTGTAGACGCTGATAATCAACGTATTGGCAAAAGCTCTGAGAAACTCCTCCCGCGCAAAAACCTGCCGGAAATATTTGAGTCCCGCCCATGGGCTCTCCAAAATGGAGAGGAAGGGATTTCCCGGCACCTGAAACATGTTGTAATCCTTAAACGCGATCAAGATGCCGAACATCGGCAGCAGGTGGAAAATCAGAACGTACACCAGCGCCGGGATCAACATCAGATATAAATCGTAGTTTTGCCGCAGGTACTTCAGCGTTCCGCCTTTCTTCTTCATTTTTTAGGATCATTCCTTTCTAAATGGTTGTAAGTACAACGGTCACGCCTCTGTAATATGCGCCGTCTTTGTTTTGCAAATTTATCTTATCAGCAATACAGACAAAAGTAAATGAACGATTATTTTTCTTTTTATCGTTTATTACTGAATCCATCTCGGTGTTTCGTGCTAAAATCCTGTATTTTTTCAAAATTTCTGCACATCCCTATTTCGCTTCCGGCAAGAAATATGCAAAAAATCTTAATATTATGCTATTCTTCCTCTGTGTTTTTTATAAATTTACCCCATATATCCCTCAGTTTTTTGCATGATATTATAGAATTTTTTGTCGAATCCTGTTATACTTGAAAATATAACTTAAGGTATATCTGCGCATTTCAGGCACGGATACACCCTCCAAGCTCTCTATCTGAAGGAATGGTAACGCTTATGTACAAAATGATCGTTGTGGATGATTCTGAACCGACGCGCAGGGGAATTTGTGAATCCGTAAACTGGGAAATGATGGATATCGAAATCGTCGGCGAGGCTTCCGACGGACTGGAAGCCATGGTGCTGATCCACGATACCGACCCCGACATCATTATCTGCGACGTCCGCATGCCGAAGCTGGACGGCATTGCGCTGATCAACGAGGTACAGCCCTCGCATCCCTCGCTGCAGGTGCTCTTTCTCAGCGGCTACTCGGACAAGGAATACCTGAAAAATGCGATCAAGCTGAACGCCGTCGATTATCTTTATAAGCCTTTGCAGCTGCACGAGCTGATCAGCGCCGTGGAAAAAGCGAAGAAAAAATGCCTGAGCAAAAAAGTGCACATTCCGCAGAAGGAGGCCGACGTCGCCCTCTCCCTGCTCCAGTACAGCGCCGCGGATATGCAGCATGCGGATCTTCCCATCGATCTGCATGCGCCCATGATCACGCTGATTCTCCGCATGAATACGGCGGACGGTCATATTGCGGACAGCGGCTACGACAGCCAGTTGGACGACCGCTTGATCGCTTCCCGCCATTACATCGCCTTTCACGCCGTGGCCGCCAGAATCTTTGACGGGAAGTTTGTCATGTCCTGCGTGGGCAGGGGGTATATCCTGCACGCCAACGTGTCGCAGGACCTTCTGATCCAGCAGACGGCGATACAAAAGCTCCGGCCATTCCTCACCACGCTGGACAGCGTACAGGCCGGCGTGGCCGTGGGCATCAGCAATTTGTGCGCCTCCGGCGACCATCTGCGCGAGGCTTACGACGAGGCGCGCGCCGCCGTCCGCTCCGCTTTTTTGACGGGCTACAACCGGATTATCTTTTTCCGGGAGCTGAGCAGTACGCCGTTTATCCCCGCCGCCGATTTGCAAACGGCCTTTTACGACAACATTGCAAACAACAACTTTACGAGCGCCATCAGCTATCTCAACAACTACATAGACGATATGGCGCACTGCCGGGAACAGGATATCCCGCAAATCAAGGAAGCGCTCGCCGCCATCGCATTTTGGCTGAGCCGGCAGATCTGCAAATACAGCAATCAGGACTGCGGCCAGTACATTTCGGAATTCATTCACTTCGCGCCGGATCTTGAAACCGTGCGCCGGTATTTGCTCCAGCAGATCCAGCAGCACATCGACCATATATCCCAACTGGATGACAAGGGGCGCATTGTGCTGGAAGTGGAGCAGTATATTATCCAAAACTACGATAAGGATCTTTCTATCCGCGACATCGCCCAGCGTGTTTTCATTACCCCCAATTATTTATGCTACCTTTATAAAAAGAATACCGGGCGCACGCTCAACCAGTTTATTCTGGACGTCAAAATGGAGAAGGCCAGAAAGCTGATCTGCGAGACGAATCTGAAATTCGGGGAAATCTCCGATGCACTCGGCTATGCAAACCAAAATTACTTCACACGCCTGTTCACCAGGTATTTCGGCGAAAGCCCCCGCGCCTACCGAAACAAGCACGGAAATTTAAATCTGACGCCGCCCGAAGAGGAATGATGTATGACTCCGTTTTCTTATCTGACGCTCCGATACAAAAACTGCTCTCTGCAGGTAAAGCTGTTTTCTTCCTATTTCCTCCTGATTTTCATCCCGATCATCCTTTTGGCTTTGTTCACCGGATATAAGAGCTCGGAAATTATCACGGAGCAATCCATGGAAATCTCCCGGCTGTATCTGCAGCAGACCGAAAACGCCATTGAAGCCGAGCTGCGCAAAATTTCCACGTTTTCCGCTCAAATCGCGCAGGACAATACCATCCACAGCATTCTGGAAAAGCAGGATGAAGAAATCAGCTTCAGCGAAGAATACGACGATATGACGGATTTATACGAGACGCTCGTAAACGCCCGCTCCCTGCAAAACGTCTATCAGATCCGCCTTTTTATCAGCGATTCTTTCCGGTTCAGCCAAAGCCAGTACATCACCTTTCCCCTGAGCGAGATTTCTTCGGAAAGCTGGTATGCCGAGCTCATCGGCCAGTATCAGACGCAAACGATTTTGCCGCCTCACACGTTTCGCGCCCCGCTTTCGGAGCCCGTCCAAGTTCTCTCCATCGTCACCCTGATTCGAAGCCGCAACGACATCAACCGGATTCTGGGCGTGGTCAGCGTGGATATTCCGGAAAGCGATCTGCTTGAAATTCTGCAGCGGAACAATTACTCTGCGCAAAGCGCCGCTTACCTCGTGGATGAAAACCTGAATATCGTGTGCCGCGCCGATTGCGACCCCGGGCTTTCGGATGCGGAAATCTCCGCGCTGCTCGGCCAGATGGCGGACCAATTCGACACCTCCTCCGGCGTTTATTCTTCCGGAGAGACCGTAGCCGGGCTTTCCGCCCCTGTGTTTAACGGCTGGCGTGTTTTTACCGTTGCGTCCTTTGACAACCTTCTTTCCTCCAGCGCCGAGCTGCGCGACCAGATGATTGCGCTCACGGTTATCGTCAGCGTCGTCGCCTTCTTCCTTTCCTATCTCTACTCCCGCTACAGCACACGGCGCATCAAGGTTCTGGCAGAGCAGGTGCGCAGAATCGAATCCGGCGATCTCACCGTCCGCTGCATCGTGGACAGCGAGGACGAAATCGGCGAGCTGCAAAACAGCTTTAATTTCATGGTACGCCGTATCAACCTGCTTGTAAACGAGCAATACAATCTCGGCAAAAATCTGAAGGATATGGAGCTGCGCGCTCTGCAGGCACAGATCAATCCCCATTTTCTTTACAACACGCTGGACCTGATCTCCTGGAAGGCCATGGCAAACGGGAATCAGGAAACCGTCGATATCGTCATCAAGCTCGCGCGGTTTTATCGCCTCAGCCTGAGCAACGGCAGCGATTTTCTTCCTCTGCGTGACGAGGTGGAGCACGTGCGCCTGTTCGTTGATCTGACAAACCTGTCCCGCGGGCACGGCGTGGAGCTGATCACCGAAATCGCCCCCAATATTGCCGATTACCCGATTATGAAGCTGATTTTGCAGCCGATTGTGGAAAACAGTCTTTTTCACGGCCTGTATGACCTGAAGGACCGCGCGGGCGTTATCCGCCTGACCGCAGAGCAAATCGGCAGCTATGTGCAGATCCGCATTGCGGACAACGGCATCGGCATGGAAAAAAGCAAGCTGACCGAAATTCTCGCAAAAAAAGACAAACCCGCCGTGAACAAAAAGCACGGCGGATACGGCATAGAAAATATTATGGAACGGCTGCATATCTATTATGACGACCGCTATACCTTCCAGATCGAATCCTCCACGCTGAGCGGAACCACCGTCACCATCCGCATTCCCTATTCCCACGGCGACACGCCGCAGATTCACGCGGAGCGCACGATGAATCCGCCGGATTAAATTGGTTCATTTTATCGATTTCGTGCAAAATATTACGGGATCCGCATCTGCCGCTTGCCTTTTCCGCCTGAATTCGCTATGTTAAACGCAAATGCAGGCTGTCTCTGCGCCTGCAAATCCATGGGAAAGAGGAGTTTTCTCAATGTATACGATGAAACAGCGCCAGATCCCTCTGAACGACACATACGACGTCATCGTGATCGGCGGCGGCCCCGCCGGCTGCACGGCGGCAGCCTCCGCCGCGCGCGAGGGCGCCAAAACACTGCTGATCGAGGCCACCGGCTCTCTGGGCGGCATGGGAACCTCGGGACTCGTTCCGGCGTGGTGCCCGTTTTCCGACAAGGAAAAGATCATTTACCGCGGTATGGCGGAAACGGTTTTTGAGCGCTCCAAAGCCGCAAGCCCCCATGTCCGCCCGACGGACATGGACTGGGTGCCGATCGATCCCGAAGCGCTCAAGCGCATTTATGACGATCTGATGGAGGAATACGGCGTGACCGTCCTGTTCAACACCTTCCTGTGCGACGTAGACGCGCAGGAAGGCGCGGTATGCGCAGTCGTGGTATCCAACAAATCCGGTCTCAGCGCCTACAGCGCAAAAACCTACGTGGACGGCAGCGGCGACGGCGACCTCGCCGTGCTGGCGGGCGCGCGGTACGAATTCGGCGAGAACGGCGGCGAGCCCATGCCTTCCTCGCTCTGCTTCAGCCTGGCGAACGTGGACTTCTATGCGTACCAGTACCATCCGAAATACGGCTTAATGAACGGCGGCATCCACGCGAACAACCCCAAGAGCTTCGCGCACCTGCTGCCCGGCGACGACCGCTTTCCCGATATTGTGGACACCCATCTCTGCAACAACATCATCGGCCCCGGCACGGTCGGTTTCAACGCCGGGCATCTCTTTAGTCTGGATTCCACCGACCCGCAAAGCGTTTCCGCTGCCATGATCCGCGGCAGACGCATTGCCAAGCAATACCGCGACGCACTCGCCGTCTATTTCCCGGAGGCCTTCGGCAACGCCTATCTGGTTTCCACCGCGCCGGTTATGGGCATCCGCGAATCGCGCCGCATCGTCGGCGATTACATGCTGACCGTGGACGATTACCTCAGCCGGGCAACCTTTGAGGACGAGATCTGCCGCAACAGCTATTATCTCGATATCCACTACACGCAGGAGGAGCTTCGCCAGCATGCCGCCGGCAAAATCGATGACGCCGCACGCTGCGCGCATTACGGCGCCGGCGAATCGCACGGCATCCCGTACCGCTCCCTGCTGCCCGCCGGCGTGCAGAACGTCATCGTCGCGGGCCGCTCCATCTCCTGCGACAAGCGAATCCAAGGCTCCGTCCGCGTGATGCCGGTCTGCCTTGCGATGGGCGAAGCCGCCGGCATGGCCGCCGCCTTTGCCGCTTCCGGCGATCACGACGTACACCGCGTAGACGTGCGGAAGCTCCGCGCAAGGCTGCGTGAAATGGGCGCTTATTTTCACTGAGAAAGGATGCAGACCGTTATGAAATGCGACATTATTGTGGTGGGCGGCGGCTTCTCCGGCGTTGCAGCCGCCGTATCCGCGGCAAGAGAGAACGCAAAGGTTCTTCTCCTTGAGAAGAGCGGCTTTTTGGGCGGCGCCGCAGGCAACTGCTACATCAATCCGTTTATGGGCTATACCACCCGAATCAACGGCAAAACCGTGGCGCTTTCCGACGGCATTTTCACCGAAATTCTGGAGCGTCTCGACGAAAAGGGCGGGCTGCACCGCAACCGCGTGACTTTCAGCGAGGAAATCCTGAAGCTGGTTTTCGACGAAATGACCGAGGAATGCGGCGTTGACGTGCTGTTTCACGCGTATCTCACCCGCGCTGAGCGCGAGGGCGGCCATGTAAAATCCGTCACGGTTACGGGCAAAGGCGGTGAGCTGACCTTTTCCGCCGATTACTTCATCGATGCGACCGGCGACGCAGACCTGGCGGCCTTAGCCGGCTGCCCGTACCGGATTGGCCGCGAGGCGGACGGCCTCTGCCAGCCGATGACGCTCTGCTTCCGCCTTTCCAACGTGGATGTGGATCTGGCTTTCCGGAATACGCAGAAAATCAATGCGCTGTACCGGCAATTCCGCGAGGACGGAAGGATTCTGAATCCCCGCGAGGACGTTTTGAAATTCCGGTACGTGGCGGACGGCGTGCTCCATCTGAACTCCACCCGCATCGTGAAAAAATCGCCCTTCGACCTCTTCGACCTGAGCTACGCCGAGCGGGAAGCGCGCAGGCAGATGTTTGAGCTGTACACGTTTCTCAAAGAAAACTGCGAGGGCTTTGAAAACAGCGTTCTGCTCTCCTCCGCGCCCGAAATCGGCGTGCGGGAAAGCCGCATGATCGACGGTCTGTACACGCTGACTGTTGAGGATTTAAAGGGGTGCGTCAAGTTTGACGATTCCGTTGCCGCCTGCAATTACGACATCGATATCCACAACCCTGAAGGGACCGGAACCAGTCACTATTATTTCGAGGAGGGAACCTACTACACGATTCCTTACCGCAGCCTGATTCCAAAGGAAGCAGAAAACCTGCTTGTCGCCGGGCGCTGCATTTCCGGCAGCCATGAGGCGCAGGCCTCCTTCCGCATCATGCCGACCTGCTGCAGCACCGGGCAGGCCGCGGGCATCGCCGCCGCTGCGGCCGTACAGGACCGGACAACCGTGCCGGAAACGGACATCCGCAGGATTCAGGCCCTGCTGAAAAAGCACCGCGCGTTTTTCTGAATACAGCGCCCTCTTGCATTTCACCAAAAAAACAGAACCGGTTTTCAAAATCGGCTCTGTTTTTTCTTTTATTTTACGTCCTCGACCTTGCTTTTAAGCGGTATCTCGAGAAGTCCTGGATCATCCAGAAATTTCTTCAAAATTTTCAGGGAACGCGCGAAGTACAGGCCGTCGCAAAAGCGCTCGTCCGCCACAAGACCGAATCCCATCTGCTTCTCCATGACGATCTGCGTGCCCTCCAGCACCGGCGCATTTTTCTCCTTGCCGATGGCGACGAACAGCCCCGTCGTGCCGAACTCATAGACGTGATGGAAAATGTGGTTGATTCCCAGGGAACGCAGGTTGGTGACGAAAAGCGAGGTATGAAACGGGCTTGCCTCAATCACCGCCCGCGGCAGCGCGTTGTGCCGGTCCATAAGGATCAGCGTGTTGACCACAAAGCGGATCAGCGGCCCGGGAATCCCCATAATCAGTCCCGCCAGCTTATCCGTCGCGTTGGAATCCGTCTTTTGCGTCGTTTCACGCAGGACCGCCTCGTTGATCTTCTCCGAGA
>JAHZCM010000031.1:9108-19435 GCA_019422905.1 Oscillospiraceae bacterium | reverse complement strand
TATCGGCAAAATTGATTAACCTGTATCCATATCCTTAACTTTGGGAAACCGGGACGGCCTATCCGGACATCACGCTTCTGCCGGAGCTTGCCTCGGTGTTGAAAACGACGGTGGACGCGCTGCTCGGCTACACGGCGCCGCGTGTGACAAAGTATGATACGCTGTACGAAAACGAGGGCTTTTACTGGGGGCTGAATCCCAATTGGCTCTGCTATGAGGTCATGAAGCTCCGCCAGCCGGTCAGGCCCTACCGGGTGCTGGATATCGGCTGCGGAGAGGGAAAGGACGCGGTTTTCTTCGCGCGAAACGGCTATCAGGTCACCGCGTTTGACGCCGCCGAAGCCGGAATCGAGAAGGCAAGGGCGCTGGCGCAAAGCTGCGGCGCTGAGGTTCGCTTTTTCAGGGCAAATATGCTCGATTACAAACTCGAGGGTGAATACGACATCATTTACAGCAGTGGCGTGTTGGACTACCTTCCGCCCGCGTTCCGAACGGATTTTGTCGAGCACATCAAGGCGCACACCGCGCCGAACGGCATCCAGGGGGTCGAGCTGTTTGTGAACAAGCCGTTTATTGAGCGCGCGAAGAGCAAGGGCGGATATCGGTGGCGTTCCGGCGAGCTGTTCGCCGCCTATCATGACTGGCTGCTGCACAAGTGCGAGGAAACCGTTTTCGACTGCAACAGCGGCGGCGTTCCGCACCAGCACTGTATGGATACGATGATCGCCGAGAAAATCATATAAATAAGGCGCCGCCTGCGGTCCGGTTCGGAGCACAGGCGGCGTTTTTGACACATGGCCTTTTAGTTTTCGAGTGCGAAGGAGATGCACGACGTGATAAAGCGGCGCTGCAGCCCTGCAAAATCCGCGTTTCCCCATTTCCACGGCGGCGCGCCCTCATAGAGCGGATGACGGTCGGAGACCATCAAGGCCACCGCGCATTTTCTTCCGTAATAGCGGCAGATATTCACAAAAGCAGAGGCTTCCATGTCCACGGCGACGCAGCCCTTTTCGCGCCACAGCGCTTCCTTGAAGAAGGTCTGCCGGTAAACCGCGTCCGTAGTGACGGTCTTTTCCCGCCGCACATCGAACTGCTGCGCGTGCAGATGCGCCTCCAGCGCTTCAATCGGGAACGGGCTTTCCACCGTGAAGAACTCGGGGTTCTCAAAATAGTGGCGGGAAGCGCCCTCCTCGCTCAGGATTTCCGGCGGCAGCAGTACGTCGCCGACGGCGAGATTTTCCCCGAAAGCGCCGCACAGGCCGATCAGCAGAAACTCCTTGACGCCGAGCGCGATGAGCGTTTCCGCCGTACAGACCGCTTGCGGCGCACCGTAACCGCCGTGAACGAAGCAGACGTCCTCGTGTCCCGCCACGCGCAGTACGCGGGAGTCCGTAATGAAGCCGGGCAGGCTTTCCAAAAGCACCTGCGTCGGAAAGTTTTCCTCTAAAACGGGGAATCCCTTTCCGAGAAAAAAGACAACTGCGCGGCCGGGCAGAGCATCCCAGATGCCTGCAAGATTTTTGCCGCGGATATGCTCTTCCGCTGTGAAAACAGGGCGCGTCGTGTCGTTTGGGTTGAACCAGTTCACAAAAACCTCCTGTGTGCAAGCAGCTTATTCTGTTGTTTCCAGGTCGAAAATATGCCGGTCGCGGCGGAAGATCAGGCAGGTCAGCACGCCGACAAAGCCGATGATGAGGAAGAGAAATGCCGCACCGGAGCCCTTTTCCACACCGAACAGCGCGGTGAGAAGACTGCCGGAAGGCTGCGAAGCCATCAGCGGCTCAAAGACATAATCCACCAAAAAGCCGCCTGCGAGATAGCCGAGCGGAATCGTAAAGAATTGCAGCGTATTGCGCGCCGCATAAACACGGCCCTGCATTTCAACCGGAATATGCGTGCGGAACAGCACATCCATGTTGGCGTTCATCAGCGGGATCGTGATCCAGCCTAGCACCGCGCCGATGCACCAGACCGGCACGCTGTGCCCGAGCGCGAGGAAAAAGTTTTCTGTGCTCATCGAGAGCAGCAGCGTGTTGCAGATGACGCGCACGCGGCTTTTCGGCGCGGGCAGCAGGGAAACGACCAGGCTGCCGGCGAGCATCGCAAGTCCGGCGCAGGTGTTGATCGCGCCGAGCGCCGTCTCGCCGCCGTCCGGATGGGAGAGCACCATTGCGGGCAGCGCCGCATTATAGATTGAGGCGGTGAAGTTGATCGCGGCAAGAAAGAGGATCAGGTCCAAAATACCGCGGTTTTCGGAGAGATAGCGCAGCCCGTTCTTCGCCGAAATAAGCACCGGCTCGCTGTGCTCATCGGCTGCGGCGCTTTCCGGGATGCGGATACCCAGCAGCAGCGTGCAAAATGCCGCCGCGAAGGTCAGAAGATCGACGAGCAGGACGACGTAAATACCGGCAAATGCCAGCAGCGCCGTCGCGATGACCGGCGTCAGGACCGAATTCAGCGAATTAGAGAATGACCGCAAGCCGCTGGCGCGCTGCAAGTGCTCCTGCGGGATCAGCAGCGTGGAGGCGACCTCGGAGGCGGGGCTCTGTACGGTATTCATCAGCCCGTTTAAGGCGTTGAGCAGGTAGAGATGCCAGACCGCGAGATGGCCGGTGAGCAGCAGGATCAGCACGGCGGCGGTCGTACATGCCGCGAGCGTGTCGCAGATGAGCATCGTGGCTTTCTTATTCCAGCGGTCGCTCAGGGCGCCGGCAAAAATACTGAGCAGCACATACGGCGCATAGGAGGCGATCGAGAGCAGCGAAGTGCTCAGGGCGGAGCCGCTCTGCTCATATGCCCAGATGACGAGCGCGAAGCTGGTCATCCCGCTGCCGAGCGCGGAGAGGGACTGTGTGGACCACAGAAGCAGAAACGGATGAAAAGATTTGAAATCCTGTGCTTTGTTTTTTAAGTTTTTCATGTTGACTTTGCTCCTTTTCAGATGGTGCCGCACGCCTACGGCGTATACCGTAAGGAATGCAGCCTGATGATGTTCGGGTTCAAAGGTGCAAAGCCTGCGGACGGTTTTTACTCCATGCAATCCCGTCCGGGATCAGACTCTGCATGGAGCTTTGACAAGGCAAAGATGCATTTTTTCCGCTTCCTTCCTTATAAATTGAGACGATTTCAGTATATCATGAAAGCGGCGAATCTGCAAGCTGCAATATTGTCCTTGGTACAAAGACAATAGTTATCTATAAAATACAATTTATCCCTGTAAAGCATAAATGTGCGAATAAACTTAATGAATTTCAAAATAATAGTTGATTTTTTTAGTCAAAGATGATAATATAGTCATGAAAAGAACGGGCATGTGTGTCCGAGAGTCAAATACAATTTTAAGCGTTCAGATGTACAGGAGGTACGTGTGTATGATGCTGAATGAATCTTTTGAAAAAATTGTGCAGCCCAGAGATCCGGAGAAGGCGGAAGCCGAGACGGGGAGCTCCTGCGGCAGCGTATATTCGCAGGGTGCGTCGCCGGTCGTGTATGAAGCGTCGCCGGTTGCCGGAAGCCGTTCCAGCGATGTGAAATATCTTCCGGAGGATACGCTGGCGCTTTCCGTTTCCGAATGTGTGTTGATGCTTCTGGTGCAGTTGATTCCTGTAGTCGGCCTTGTGATGGCTGCGGTTTGGAGCTTTTCGCCTGCATCCGGCATCAATAAGCGCACGGTTGCGCGCGCCCTGCTGGTTGTGCAGATTATCGTGCTGGCCGTAATCGCTTTGGCGTGGGCCGTTGGCTTGCTCAGATAATAATTTGGCGTATGACGAAACCCGTCGGTACCAGACCCTTCCTGATTTGGTTGCCGGCGGGTTGCTTTTGTGTTATGCTGGTAAAAAAGGAGGTTCAGCTTATGCAGGCTTTCACATGGCTGTGGCCGGCGCTCTCTCTGCCGGTCATGCTGGCGTTTTTTGGAATCTTCGCGGTGACGAGACCGCAGGGCGTTTCCGTTTGGCGGTCCCTGGCAAAATGCGGCGCGACTTTCATGGCGGTCATCACTGCCGTGCTCGGTATTGTGCTGTATGAACGGGATGCCGGAAGCTGGCTTTTGGCCGCAGGGCTGATGCTGTGCTGCATAGCGGATTTTGTGATCGAGCGCAGCTTTATCGGCGGGGTAGCCGGCTTTGCGCTCGCGCATGCCGCCTTTATCTGGTATATCCTCACCTTGAATCGCCCGGTGTGGCAGAGCGTTCCCATTGCGCTGGCTTTATTTGGCCTTGCGGCCCTTTTGTTCCGCAGGGAATTGAAGCAGTTCGGGAAAATGCGGGTACTTTTGCTGCTTTATGCCGCGATACTCTCCGCCATGGCGGCTCTGGCTCTGGCGCTGCCCGCCGCGTGCTCCATGCGCTATGCGCGCCTTGCGCTGGGCGCCGCAGCGTTCGCCGTATCCGATATCTTTGTTGCGAAGGACGCGCTTCTGGGCGCGACAGACCGACAGCGGAACGGCGCGCTGCTGCTCTACGACTTTGCCGTGTATGCCATGGCGGCCGTACTGCTCGTGCCGTGAGCAGTACCCGGCCGCTCCAGCGCATAGAAAAGCTCCCGCGCAATATCCGGGCGGTTCCGGTACTGCCGCATGGCCGTATCGTCTTTGAGTACCATACCCAGTTTTTCCATAATACGGGCGGAGCCGGTGTTGCGGATGTCGCAGTGCGCAAACAGGCGTTGAAGGCCCAATGTGCGGAAGGCGAAGTTCCGCAGACCTGCGGCACTCTCAATGGCGTAGCCACAGCCCCAATACTGCCGGTTGAAGATCCAGCCCAATTCTCCCTCGGTGCGCGCTCCGTTGAGATAGAGGGATACTGCGCCGATCTGTATGCCCTCAAGCGTAACGGCGAACTCAAAATAGGCCGGCGCTTCTTTTTGCCATTCGGCTTCTGCCTCGGTGAGAAAGCGAAGCGTGTCCGCCTTTGTATCGTTTGGCAGATGCATCATGTATTTTGTGAGCTCCGGGTCGCCGGCGTAGATATGCACGCTTTCCAGGTCACATGTACTGAGCGGGCGCAGGAGCAGGCGGTCGGTTTTCAACTCTGTGTACATCGCGTCTCCTTTCAGCACTTTGTCATTTTCATCAAAAACCGCTTCGGCAGGATATGCGCGAGAAAACGGTAGAACTTATAAAATGCGCCCATCGTGCAGACGCTGCGGCCCTTGAGACCGGCGGAAAGCGCGCAGCGGGCCATTTTCGCCGGGTCTTGATGGGGCAGCGTGTCGAAGGTGCGGCTCTTGCCGGCGTCGCAGCCCGCGACGGGCAGAAATTCCGTGTCCATAGGGCCAGGGCAGGCCGCCAGCACGTTGATTTTTCGCGGACGGAGCTCCTCGCGCAGCGCGCGGGAGAAGCTCTGCACATAGGCTTTTGTCGAGCAGTAGACCGCCATGCGCGGCGTCGGTGCAAAGGAAGCGATGGACGACACGTTGAGAATCAGGCCGCCCGGCTGCATATAGGGCAGGCAGTACCGCGTGACGGCGGTCATGGCGCGGCAGTTGAGATCCACCATGCCGGTCTGATCGTCCGGCGCGCTTTCGGCGAAATCGCAGAGCCTGCCGAAGCCCGCATTGTTGATCAGCAGCGAGAGCACGGGCTTTTCCGCATCCAGCAGGGCTTGCAGGCTTCTGAGCGCGGCGGGATCGGTCAGGTCGAGCGGCACCGGGCGGAGCATTTTGCCCGGAAAGAGCGGGACGAGCGCTTCGAGCCGCTCGCGGCGGCGGGCGACGAGCCAAAAGCAGTCGATATCCGGGCAAAGGGAAACGGCGGCGCGCAGAAATTCTACGCCAAGGCCGGAGGAAGCGCCGGTGATCACAGCGGTTTTCATGGGATAATTCTCCTTTTTAACGATGTTTATAAATTTTATACTTTCATTGTACCGCCCGCAGATGCAGGTGTCAAATTTCTTTTTTGCGAATTTGTAAATAAATGAAAAAAACAGGGAAAAGCAGTACAATTTTTTGCGAAAGTATGATACAATGACGATACTACTTTTGAATTTGCGCCGGCAGTGTGCCTGCGGCGCAAAGAAAGGATCGGCAAAACCATGAATATTTGTCAAACGAGTAAGACAGGGAAACACTTTATCGCGGTTCTGCTCACCGTGCTGGTGCTGGCGGCCGCGTTTTGTCTGCCTGTTTCGGCGGCTGAGACGACCTATACGATTCCCGACACCGGCATGACGATTACGCTGCCGGAGGGGACGATGGTTCTTTCGGCGGATACGCCGACGGACGATCCGGTGTGGAGCGTCGCAAATGTGCTGGATATCAGCTCCAAGCTCACGGAGATGAACGAGGACGGCATTCTGGCGGAGATCTATGCGTTTGACGGCGCATGTGTCATCGCTGTTTCGTCGAAAACCTCCGATTATTCAAATTCCATCTGGAATCTGAATCTTCTGGATGAAGAGAAAAAACAGGATTTTGTCGAGCGCATGCAGCCGAATTCTCTGGATGAAGCCACCGGCGGCACTGTGGAATGGTATGCGCACAAGGATATCCCGTTCTTTTGCATCGATATCCATTCCACGGCGGTCAATGAAAGCGGTACCGTATACGAGCGCCTGTACGGCACGATCTTTGACGGCACGCTCGTCTCGCT
Source organism: Oscillospiraceae bacterium (assembly GCA_019422905.1). Lineage (GTDB taxonomy): Bacteria > Bacillota > Clostridia > Oscillospirales > Acutalibacteraceae > Hominenteromicrobium. The sequence continues at coordinate 12,846 of JAHZCM010000031.1, read as the reverse complement.
GGATCTGTACAACGGAACGGAGGAAATCCCCGAAGAGTACGACGCGCTGATGCGCGAGATCGTGGATTCCGCGACGTTTGCGGAGTTTTTGGAGCTGCCCGGTTCAGAACCGCTTTCGGCGGAGGCCGTCTGGCTGCTTTTGATTCTGTGCGTGCTGATCGTTCTGCTCGTTGTATTTTTCATTCACCGTTCGGTTTCGAACAAGCGGGAAAAGCGGGAGAAAGCCGAGATGGCGGACCGCCTTGCCGCATACCGGCAGCAGAAGCAGGGGCATGAGGACGAAGGCGACGGCGCGCTGCGCTTTGTCAACGAGACGGAGCACGACGACCGGGCCATCAAGATTTTTGCCAATTTCCATGCGTACCGCCGGCAGATATGGGTTCCGCTCTTTACGGTTTTCATCGCGCTGATTGCGCTTTATGTGGTTTGGCAGTCCGGCGTCGACGATAACTGGTGGATGGTCCTGCTGCTGGTTGCCTGCGCCGTTTACAGCGTGTACAAGATTGCGACGGCGGGCTCGACGATCACAAAATCGCTGACGCGCGTTTACGGCAAGCTCAGAAGCCGCAAGGCCGCCTACTATTTCTACGAGGGCGATTTCCGCATCACCGGTCTGCAGGCCTCCAACCTGCACCCGTATTTCCAGATCACCCGCATGTATGAGACAAAGGAATACTTCTATATGTATTTTGGCTTGGACAACACGTATTTCATCCGGAAGGACGGCTTCAAAGAGGGCGATGCGGACAGCTTCCGCGCGTTCATGAAGGAAAAAATTGGAAAGCGGTTCAAATGAGCGCTGAAACAACAAAATTCAAGGAATACGCAACAAACAGCAAATGCGGAGAGCGGATGCAGCGGCTATAATGAGGATACTGCGATTTGCAGAAGGGAGAATATCACTGTGATTGGCATCATTGGAGCAATGAGCATGGAGGTTGAGGGGCTGATGGCGGCTCTCACCGATCAGACAGAGGAAATGCTTTGCGGTCTGCGCTTTGTCAGCGGCAAGCTGAGCGGCGTGGACGCGGTCGTCGTCAAATGCGGCGCGGGCAAGGTGAACGCTGCCATGTGCGCGGCGGCGATGCTGCTGCGGTATGCGCCGAAGCTCGTCATCAGCACCGGCGTTGCGGGCGGGATCGGCGAGGGCGTGAAGATCGGCAGTCTGGTCGTCGCGAAGCACAGCGTGCAGTATGATTATGACACCACCGCCGTCGGCGAGCCGAAGGCGGGCGTGACAATCTGCGATGAGCAGCAGATGGTAGAGCTGCCCACGAGCGCCGCGCACAACGCGGTTCTCGTCCACTATGCGCAGGATATTTACAATGGCGTGCATACTGGCGTGATCGCAACCGGCGACCGTTTTGTAGCGGACCCCGCGTTCTGCGAGCAGCTCCGGGAGACGTTCGGCGCGATCGCCTGCGAAATGGAGACCGGCGCGATCGCCCACGTCTGCGCGGCGAACAAAACGCCGTTCTGCGGTCTGCGCGCGATCTCGGACAACGCCAACGAGGACGGAGACGTCGATTTTCATACCTTTGCGCGCGATTCCGCGCAGAAATGCATCGCGCTGCTCAAAGCGTCGCTTCCGGCGCTGGAGCGTGTAGAATAAAAAATCAAGAGGAAAATTGCTATGCAGAATCAATATCTTGCCATGACGCCGCCGATGGGCTGGAATTCATGGAACACGTTTACATGGAACATCAGTGAGGCGCTGATCTGCGGCGCGGCGGACGCGCTGTGCGAAAGCGGGCTCAAGGACAAGGGCTATGAGTACGTCGTCATCGACGACTGCTGGAGCCTCAAACAGCGCGATGAAAACGGCCGGCTCGTCCCCGACCCGGAAAAATTTCCACACGGCATGAAGTATGTGGCGGATTATATCCACGGAAAGGGCCTCAAATTCGGCATGTATTCCTGCTGCGGCACCCATACCTGCGCGGGCTATCCGGGTAGCTTCGAGCATGAATTTGACGACGCGGAAACCTTCGCCTCGTGGGGCGTCGATTACCTCAAGTACGACAACTGCTATAAGCCGAAGCACATCGACGGCGAGGTTCTCTACAAGCGCATGTCGCTTGCCCTGCGCAACTGCGGGCGCGACATCGTCCTTTCCGCCTGCAACTGGGGCGCGGAGGACGTGCACAGTTGGATTCAGGGCTCCGGCGCGCAGCTTTTCCGCTCGACCGGCGATATTCAGGACAACTGGCAGTCTGTGAAGAATCTGTTCCTTTCCCAGCTCGATAAGACGGCGTATTCCGGCCCGTTCTGCCACAACGACATCGACATGCTGATCGTCGGCATGCACGGTGCGAGCAACGACGCGCATATCGGCGCGCTCGGCGCATGCTCGGATCTCGAATACCGCACGCACTTTGCACTTTGGGCGGTGATGGGCTCGCCTTTGATGATTGGCTGTGATGTGCGCAGCATGTCGGAAGAGACGCTGAAGACGCTCGGCAACGAGGATCTGATCCGTATCAATCAGGATATCGAATGCCGCGGGCCGTATTGCATCCGGCAGTGGAATAACCCCGAGAACGTGATGGCGCTCGTAAAGCCGCTTTCCGACGGCACGCTGGCTGTTTGCTTTGTGAACCTCGGCGACGTTCGGAGCGAGATGTCGTTGCAATTCTGGGATCTGGGCATTCCCTATGCCGCGAATATGGGCCTTGCGTTCTACAATTGCTACACAAAGGAAGATGAGGGGAAATTTGCCGAGCGCTATGTAGCGCAGCTTGAGCCGCACGACTCGATGGTGTTTATCGCAAAGCCCGTGAAGCTGAGATAATGGCGAATTACAAAACCTGCCGGACATGCGGCGCGCCGCTCGGGGGCGACGACATCGCGATTTACAGAAAACTCGTCTACCGGGGCGCAGAGGATTTTCTCTGCATCTCGTGTCTCGCGGATTATTTCAAGTGCCCGCGGGAGGAAATTGAAAAACGGATCCGTTACTACCGCGAGAGCGGTGCGTGCACGCTGTTCCGCTGAAGAATAAGGTGAAGACCATGAAAATTTACGATTTATCAAAAGAGCTGTTTTCCGCGGCGGTTTTTCCGGGCGACCCGGAGCCGGCGAAACGGCCTTTTGCGGAAATTTCCGAAACGTGCCCGTGCAATCTCACGGTGCTGACGCTGGGCAGCCACAACGGCACCCATATGGACGCGCCGAAGCACTTTGTGGCGGGCGGGAAGGACATTGCTTCGGTATCGCTGGAAAAATGCGTCGGCCCCTGTAAGGTGGTCCTGCACAGCGGCCTTTTGACGGCGGAGGACGCGCGCCGGATGACGGCGGACGGCACAAAGCGCCTGTTGATCCGCGGTGAAATTGAGATCACGCCGGAGGGTGCGCAGGCGTTTGCGGAGCAAGGCCTCTGGTTTCTCGGCGTGGAGGGCATGACCGTCGGCGGCAAAACGACCGGCGTTGCCGTGCACCGCGCCCTGCTTTCGGCCGAAATCGTCATTCTGGAATCTGCCGTGCTTTCCGGCGTTTCCGAGGGCGGATATTTTCTGTCCTGCGCGCCGCTGCGGATGGAAGGGCTGGACGGTTCGCCCTGCCGGCCGCTGCTCATCGACCTTGAAGAGAAAGGATAACCCGTTATGACCGAAGACATTATGATCTCCAACGCCGTCTTTATCACGCTGATTGCAGAGCTTGTATTTTCTCTTGCGCTGCCGATTGCCGCGATTGCGGTTTGGAAAAAGAAAACGGATGTGAGCCTCAGTCCGGTACTGA
>JAHZCM010000031.1:0-9068 GCA_019422905.1 Oscillospiraceae bacterium | reverse complement strand
TCGGCCTGAACGCCTCGGTTTCCGATTTCATCCTCAGCCGTCCGTGGCTCTATGCGCTTTACGGCGGATTTGTGGCGGGATTCTTTGAGGAAACCGCCCGTTTCCTCGTGTTCAAGACGATGATGAAGAAAAATATCGGCAGGGAAAATGCGATTTCCTTTGGCCTTGGGCACGGCGGTATGGAGTGCATCTGCATCCTCGGTATGACGATGATTTCGAATCTGATGCTTGCGCTGATGTTCAACACGATGGGTGCTTCCGCTTTTATCGAGCAGTATTCGCCGGATCAGGCGGAGGCGGTGGTGCAGGCGATCCAGTCGATCAATACGATCGACCCGCTGACTGCGGTGATGGCTTGCTTTGAGCGCCTCTGCGCGATGGCGCTGCAACTGGAGCTTTCCGTACTGGTATTCGCTGGGGTGCGTATGGAGAAGCCGTGGCTGTATCCGTTGAGCATTCTGCTGCATATGGGCGTCGATTTCTTCGCGGCGCTGTATCAGACCGGCGTTCTGCCGTCGGTTTGGATGCTGGAGGTTCTGCTTGCGCTTTATGTGTTTGCGCTGTTTTTTGCGGTGCGGCGCGTTTACCGCGCGCTTCCCCCGGAAAAGCCCCGGGAGCTGGATCATTTTGGGAGGATTATCCAATGAGCTTTACCGTGGAGCCGCTTTCGGCGTTGACGCCGGCACAGTGTGGGGAAATCGAGGCGCTTCAGACTTCTGTTTATGCGGCGGAGGGCCTTCAGAATACGGCGTGGCTTTCCAATGAGATCAATTTTGACCGCACGGTGCCCTGCTTCTTCCTCGGCCGGGAGGACGGCGCGCTCGTCTCGTTCCTGATGCTTTTTCTGCCGACCCGGCAGGAGGGCGAGGTGACGGCGTTCACCGCGCTTTCCGCGCGCGGCAGGGGATATTTTACGGCGCTTCTTCGCGCGGCTGCCGGTGTGCTGCGCGCGCAGCGGGTGCCGGATTTCCTGTTTGCGGTGGAGCCGAAAAGTGCGTGCGGCATGGCATATCTCCGAAAACATTTTCCGGATGCCGTGCACAGCCACACCGAGTGGCGCATGTTTCGGGAACCGGACTTTGCGCCGCTTGCGCCGGGAATTTCCGCAGAGCCGGTAACGGCTGAAAATCTGGAAGACTTTATGGCGGTCTCGGTCAAGGAATACGGCGGCGACCGCATGGCGGTGCAGGCTGTTTTGGATTCCGAGCTGCGCCGGGCGTATCTTGCGCGTGCCGGCGAAAAGCCGGTGGGCGTTTTTGAAATTGCGGACGGCGAAGCGCTGACGCTCTGCGGCGTGGCGGTCGCAGAAGCGGAGCGCGGCAAGGGCTACGGAAACGCGATTGTCCGCGCGGCGCTGAATATGGCTTTCGAAGCCGGAAAGCGGATGGAGCTGGATGTGGATTCCGGGAACCCGCCGGCGCTCGGGCTTTACCGGAAATTCGGCTTTGCTTCCACCTTTGAGGTGCAGTATTGGCGCAGCCGGGTTTGATGCGCACGGCTCTTGCCGCTTGCAACAAAGGGAAGCAGGACGGAACGCAGAATTTTATGATTTTCCATAAAAACCGTAAAACCTATTGAAAAACGCCAAAAAATCCCGTAAAATAAGGATGTACGCGATAAATGGAGCAAAATTCGGAGGTGCGGGATGGTTCGTCTGATGTGCAATTTTTTCGTATCCGCTGTGGATTTTTGCGACCAATTTTAAAATGTAAGGCTGTGTAGGATGCACAGCCTATTTCTTTTGTGCAGCGTGTCTGTGAATTCTGGAAGGATTGGTGATTTTTATGAGTAAGAAGGTTGCCGTCATTATGGGCAGCGACAGCGATTTTCCCACCGTTTCGCCGGCGATTAAGCGGCTGAAGGGCTTGAATATCCCCGTGGAGGTTCGCGTGATGAGCGCGCACCGCACCCCGGATGCGGCGGCGGCGTTTTCGAAAAATGCAAAGGCCGAGGGATTTGGCGCCATCATCGCTGCGGCGGGCAAGGCGGCGCACCTTGCAGGTGTGCTCGCGGCGCACACGACGCTGCCGGTCATCGGCATCCCGGTGAAATCCTCTACGCTGGACGGCCTTGACGCTTTGCTTGCCACGGTGCAGATGCCCTCCGGCATTCCGGTGGCGACGGTCGCCATTGACGGCGCGGACAACGCGGCGATTCTTGCGGCGCAGATGCTCGCGCTTTCCGATGAGGCCATTGCGGCGCAGCTTGAGCAGATGAAGACCGACATGGAAGCGGGCGTTGCGGCGAAGAACGCGGCGCTGCAGGCGAAGGTCGCGGAGCTGTAACGGCAGCGTGTCCCTGCGAAGCCCGCACAGCCGCAGAGCGAGCCATGCTTCGGCGGCGCGGGAAAGCGACCGAATGGCGTGAATGCGGCGTGCCGCCGTAACGCTTTGCTTGTGCTCGGCGGTGCCCTCTGGGAGGGAGCCGTATGCGGATAGATAATTTTTAGGAAGGGAAGAGATAGCGTATGAATAAAACGATTCTCAGAAAGTATGCACGGCTCATTGTGCAGATGGGCGTGAATATCAAGAAGGGGCAGGGCGCCCTGATTATGGCGGAAACCGATCAGGCGGAATTTGCGCTGATGGTCGCCGATGAGGCGTATAAGGCCGGCGCAAAGTGGGTCGATATGCGCTGGACGAATCAGGGCTTCACAAAGCTGCAGCTCCGAAAGGAAAGTGTGAAAACGCTTTCCACGACGCACGAGTGGGAAAAGGCGCGCATGCAGCAGCAGGTGGAGGAGCTGCCTGTGCGCATCTGGATCGATTCCGATGATCCGGACGGCCTCAAGGGCGTAAACGTCGAAAAAATGCAGAAGGTGAATCTCGCGCGCATGAAGGTCAGAAAGCCGTACCGCGACGCGATGGAGAACAAGCACCAGTGGACGATCGTCGCGGTGCCGAGCGCAAAGTGGGCGAAGAAGGTGTTCCCCGGCGAGCGCACGAGCGCGGCGGTCAATAAGCTCTGGGACGCGATTCTCGAGACGGTCCGCGTCACGAAGGACAATGATCCGGTGGAGGCGTGGAAGGCGCACAATGCATCGCTCAAGGCGCGCTATGAGAAGCTGAATGCCTGTCACTTTGAGAGCCTTCATTATTTCAGTGAGAACGGCACGGATTTCACCTGCGGCCTGATTCCGAGCGCGATGTGGATGGGCGGCGGCGAGACGCTGCTCGACGGCACGTTTTTCAACCCGAATATGCCGACCGAGGAGATTTTCACCTCGCCGATGAAGGGCAAGGCGGAGGGAACCGTCGTCGCGACGATGCCGCTTTCCTATCAGGGCAACCTGATCGAGAATTTCTCGATCACCTTCAAGGACGGCCGCGCCGTTTCCTGCAAGGCCGAAAAGGGACAGGAGCTTCTGGAGCGCATGATCGCCATGGACGAGGGCGCGGCGCAGATCGGCGAGCTCGCACTGATCCCGCACGATTCCCCGATCTCGAACCTCGGCATCCTGTTTTACAACACGCTGTTCGACGAGAACGCCTCCTGCCATATCGCGCTCGGCATGGGCTTTCCGAATGTGCTCGAGGGCTACGAGAACATGGCGCTTGAAGAGGCGCATGAAAAGGGCGTCAACGATTCCGTGATCCACGTGGATTTCATGATTGGCGACAACACCATGAATATCGACGGCATCACGCCGGACGGCGAAGTCGTCCCGGTATTCCGGAACGGAAACTGGACGGAGAAATTTATCTAAAGCAAATGCTGTAACCCGATAAGAAATGGAGAGATGGTAGAATGAAGAGCTTCAGCGACAGTTATAAGGCGGCGGGCGTGGATGTGACCGCCGGCTACAAATCTGTGGAACTGATGAAAGAGCATGTCAAGCGCACGGCAATTCCCGGCGTTGTTTCCGGCATCGGCGGCTTTGGCGGCCTGTTCCAGCCGGATATGGCCGGCATGCAAGAGCCGGTGCTCGTTTCCGGTACGGACGGCGTGGGCACAAAGCTCGTTGCCGCCATGCTGCTCGACAAGCACGATACCATCGGTATCGACTGCGTGGCCATGTGCGTCAACGACGTCGTTTGCTGCGGCGCGAAGCCGCTGTTCTTCCTCGATTATATCGCCTGCGGAAAAAATTATCCGGAAAAGATCGCCGAGATCGTCAAGGGCGTTGCGGAGGGCTGCGTGCAGTCTGGCTGCGCGCTGATCGGCGGCGAAACGGCGGAGCATCCGGGCGTTATGCCGGAGGAGGAATACGACCTTGCGGGCTTCACCGTGGGAATTGTAGATAAGGATAAGATCATCGACGGCTCCAAAATGGTGCCGGGCGACGTGATTATCGGCGTGGCCTCCTCCGGCGTTCACTCGAACGGCTTCTCGCTTGTGCGCAAGGTATTCGGCCTGACGAAGGAAAAGCTCGAAACCTATTATGAGGAGCTCGGCTGCACGCTCGGTGAGGCGCTGCTCACGCCGACAAGGCTGTATGTCAAGCCCGCGCTTGCGGCGATTGAGGCGGCGGACGTGAAAGCGATTTCCCACATTACGGGCGGCGGCTTCTATGAGAATATCCCGCGCATGATGAAGGAGGGCTGCACGGCGAAGATCAGCCGCGCGGCGGTGCCGGTGCTCCCGATTTTTGATCTGATCGCGAAGACCGGCGGCATTCCGGAGCGCGATATGTTCAATACGTTCAACATGGGCGTCGGCCTGTGCATGGCGGTCTCGAAGGAAACGGCGGATGCGGCGGTCAAAGCGCTGAACGACGCCGGCGAAAAGGCGTTCGTGCTCGGCGAGGTCGTCGAAGGCAACGAGGGGGTCATCCTGTGCTGAACATAGCGGTGCTTGTTTCGGGCGGCGGCACAAACCTGCAGGCGCTTATCGATGCGGAAAAAGCGGGAAAAATTGAAAACGGCCGCATTTCGCTCGTCGTAGCGAGCAAGCCGGGCGTGTACGCGCTGGAGCGCGCGAAGAACGCGGGCATCGAGGGCGTTGTGCTGGCCCGCAGGGACTTTGCCGATGTCGATGCTTATAGCGACGCGCTCGAACAGCTCCTGAAAGAGAAGAAAACCGACCTCATTGTGCTGGCGGGCTTTATGACCATCACAAATGAGAAATTTACAAAGGCGTTTGAAAACAAAATTATCAACGTCCACCCGGCGCTGATTCCTTCCTTTTGCGGCAAGGGCTTTTACGGCCTGCATGTGCATGAGGCGGCGCTCGCGCGCGGCGTAAAGGTGTCCGGCGCAACGGTGCATTTTGTCAACGAGGTCTGCGACGGCGGCCCGATTATCCTGCAAAAGGCAGTCCCCGTGGAGCAGGGGGATACCCCCGAAACACTCCAGCGGCGCATCATGGAGCAGGCCGAATGGCAGCTTCTGCCCGAAGCGGTCTCGCTTTTCTGTGCGGGACGGCTCGAGGTAAACGGCGCGGTTGTGACGATTAAAAAATAGAAAAGGAAGGGGAAACACATGGAAATTCTCGATATCAAAAAAGAACTCGCCGGAAATTCGTATCCGGGCCGCGGCATTGTGATCGGCAAAAGCGCAGACGGCGTGCATGCCGTGATCGCTTATTTCATCATGGGCCGCAGCGTCAACTCCCGCAACCGCGTGTTCGTGGAGCAGGGCGACGGCATCCGTACGCAGGCGTTTGACCCGGCGAAGCTCTCCGACCCGTCGCTCGTGATCTATGCGCCGGTGCGCGTGCTTGCGAACAAGACGATCGTGACGAACGGCGATCAGACCGACACGATTTTTATGTATCTCAAAGAGGGGAAGAGCTTTAAAAAGGCGCTGAAAACCCGCAAGTTTGAGCCGGACGCGCCGAACTTCACACCGAGGATTTCCGGCCTCGTGAAGCAGAAGGACGGCGATTTTACCTATAAGCTCTCGATTCTCAAGAGCTGTGAAGGCAACCCGGACGCGCCGCAGAGCTTCTTCTTCGATTACACGCCGGTCAGCGGCGTCGGCCACTTCATCCACACCTATAAGTGCGACGGTTCTCCGCGGATCCCGTCCTTTGAGGGCGAGCCGAAAATGGTCAAAATCGAGGGGGATATCGACGCTTTTACAAACGATCTCTGGGAAAATAAGGTTTCGCTTTTCACGCGTTTTATCCATTTAAAGACCGGTAAGACCGAGACGCGGATTGTCAACAAGAATCAGTAATTTTGGGGAAAGGACTGCTGCGAATATGAAAGAACTGGAACTCAAATACGGCTGCAACCCGAATCAGAAGCCGTCTAAAATTTTCACGAATGACGGCCGTGACCTGCCGATTCAGGTGCTGAACGGCAAGCCGGGCTATATCAATTTTATGGATGCGTTCAACTCCTGGCAGCTGGTGAAGGAGCTGAAGGCGGCGACGGGCCTGCCGGCGGCGGCCTCCTTCAAGCATGTCAGCCCTGCGGGCGCGGCGGTTGCCAAGCCGATGAGCGACACGCTCAAGAAGATTTATTTTGTGGATGACCTCGAGCTTTCGCCGATTGCGACGGCTTATGCCCGGGCGCGCGGCGCGGACAGAATGTCCTCCTACGGCGACTGGGCGGCGCTCTCCGACGTCTGCGACAAGGAGACCGCGGCGCTGCTGGCCCGCGAGGTTTCGGACGGCATCATTGCGCCCGGCTACACGGACGAGGCGCTCGCCATCCTCAAGACGAAGCGCAAGGGCACCTATAACGTTGTGCAGATCGATCCGGATTACAAGCCGGAGCCGGTTGAGCACAAGGACGTTTTCGGCATCACGTTTGAGCAGGGCCGCAACGAGCTGAAGATCGACGCGGAAATGCTTCAAAACCTCGTCACGGAAAACAAGACGCTTTCGGAGGATGCGAAGCTCGACCTCGTGATCTCTCTGATCACGCTCAAATACACGCAGTCGAATTCCGTCTGCTATGCGAAGGACGGACAGGCTATCGGTATCGGCGCGGGCCAGCAGAGCCGCATCCACTGCACGCGCCTTGCGGGCAACAAGGCGGATATCTGGTATCTCCGCCAGCATGAAAAGGTGCTGAGCCTGCCCTTTAAGCCGGACATCCGCCGCCCGGACCGCGACAACACGATCGACGTGTATATCAGCGAGGAGCACGACGACGTGCTGCGCGACGGCGCGTGGCAGCAGTTCTTCACCGAGAAGCCCGAGGTGTTCACCCGCGAGGAGAAGGCGGCATGGCTTACGACGTTCAAGGGTGTTTCTGTCGGCAGCGACGCGTTCTTCCCGTTCGGCGACAACATCGAGCGCGCGCACAAGAGCGGTGTGGAATTTATCGCGCAGCCGGGCGGCTCCATCCGCGACGACAACGTGATTGAAACCTGCAACAAATACGGCATCGCGATGGCGTTCACCGGTATCCGCCTGTTCCATCACTGAGTCCGTACGACGGACGGCGAGGTCGCGGAGTTGTTCGGCGAGCCTCACTGCACGTGTCCCCTCCTCGAGGGGGATGTCTGCGGAGCAGACAGGGGAGCAAGATACAACATATCCATACAAGGCTCCCTCTTTGAGGGAGCTGTCGAGCGCAAGCGAGACTGAGGGAGTTCGATCAGCTTGCTTCTGGTTTCACTCCTTCCACCGTCTTGCGACGGTCCCCCTCCCTCCGAGAGGGAGGCTTATCATGGATGATAGATGATACGAGAATAAAGGAAGAAGCAGTATGAATATTTTGGTCATCGGCAGCGGCGGGCGCGAGCACGCGATCGTCCGCAAGCTGAAGGAAAGCCCGAAAACCGGGAAGCTCTGGTGCGCGCCGGGCAACGGCGGCATTGCGGCGGACGCGGAGTGCGTCGATATCGGCGCGATGGACATCGGCGGCATCGTGAAATTCGCGCAGGAGAACCCGGTCGATCTCGTCTTTGTCGCGCCGGACGACCCGCTGGCGGCAGGCATGGTCGATGCGCTGGAGGCGGCGGGCGTCCGCGCGTTCGGCCCCCGCGCAAGCGCGGCGGTCATCGAGAGCAGCAAGGTGTTCTCGAAGAATCTGATGAAAAAATACGGCATCCCGACGGCGCGCTACGAGGTCTTTTCTGACCCGGCCGAGGCGGTGGCGTACATCGAAGCCGAGGGGAAATTCCCGGTCGTCGTTAAGGCGGACGGCCTCGCGCTCGGCAAGGGCGTGATCATCGCGGAGGATCTTGCCGCTGCAAAGGACGCCGTGCGCACGATTATGGAGGACAAGGTGTTCGGCGCATCCGGCAATCACATCGTCGTCGAGGAATTTCTCACCGGCCCGGAGGTTTCCGTGCTCGCGTTTACGGACGGCAAAACGCTGCGTCCGATGGTTTCCTCCAAGGACCACAAGCGCGCGCTGGACGGTGACAAGGGCCTGAATACCGGCGGCATGGGCACGATCAGCCCGAATCCCTATTATACCGATGAAATTGCGGAGACCTGCATGGAGACGATTTTCCTGCCGACGATCCGCGCGATGCAGGCGGAGGGCCGCCCGTTCAAGGGCTGTCTGTATTTCGGCCTGATGCTCACGCCGGACGGCCCGAAGGTCATCGAGTACAACGCGCGCTTCGGCGACCCGGAAACGCAGGTCGTCCTGCCGCGTCTCAAGACGGATTTCGTTGACATTCTCGACGCGGTGATCGACGAAAGGCTCGACGCGCTCGAAATCGAGTGGAGCGCGGATGCGTGCGCCTGCGTCGTCATGGCGAGCGGCGGCTATCCGCAGTCGTACCCGAAGGGCATTGAGATCACCGGATTGGACGAAAACGGACAGGTTGCGGGCGCGACCGTCTATCACGCGGGCACAAAGCGTGCGGGGGATAAGCTCGTGACGAATGGCGGGCGCGTGCTCGGCGTGACGGCGACGGCGGAAACGCTCGATGCGGCGCTCGAAAAGGCGTATGCAGCGGTCGAAAGGATTTGTTTCGACGGCGCGCACTACCGCCATGACATCGGCCGCACGAAATAATTGACTGGATGAATAGTAAAACGACAGCCACGGCACATACCGGGCTGTCGTTTTGTTATTGTTTTAATGTTATATTACCCTTCACTTTTTCAAACTCTTCAACATCAAGACTCATTCGAATCTCTATCTCACTCCTATTTGAACGTCCATTGCACCCGGATACGTAGCGCAACTTTTCATACATTTCTCGATTGACTCT
>JAHZCM010000003.1 GCA_019422905.1 Oscillospiraceae bacterium | reverse complement strand
CCCTTAATTCTTATCCTGATCTTTTCTTTGACTGCCACGTAAATCGCCTCCTGTAATTTTGTAAGTTGGCGGGCTGTACAGGTCTTTATGTTTCAAACACTGCTCCGGGTGTTTCTCCGGAAGCCATAGAAAAACCGGACATTCACTTTCGTGAATTCCGGGATTCGTTCGGGCCGGTGTAAAACACAAACCCTGCACATAAAAAACCATCAAAGCGCATCTTGTCCGGCCTTTGCGCTTTAGAAATCAGCGCATGGTTCCGCGCGCCACTCCACACAGGGAGCCGCTTCGCTTCAATTGTTGTCGCCCGGTTTAAAATCGGACATACTCCACGGAAAAACCGGCCGTGTCGGCCGCAACCTCCCGCTTCATCGCATATCTGTCGCAGTCACGCTTGATTATTATAGCAGGCAAACCCTGAAAAAGCAAGCCTTTTCGAAAAGATTTTTTCAGATTTTCTGCGGCTTTTTCCGTTTTTTTCAATTTGCGCCGTATCTTGTGCTTTCACCCCCGCGGCATACAACCGACGAAGCAGAAAGCGGGCCGGCCCGACCGCCCCGTCTTTCTTTCTATCGCACACTTTCTATGCATCTACAGACTCTACGCGCAGGAAATCCATCGTTTCCGCCGGCTCGCGCCCGTCTGCGGAGAACACGAACCGCTTATCCTGCCCATCGTCCATGACCTCGAAAAAGGCGGTCGTGCCGTCGGCGCCGTACACAAAGCGCAGTATCTCAATTGCACTTGACGCGGGATCATACCAGCCGCCGTCCGCATGGCGGATCGGCCCGTCCGGAAACGTCAGCTCCCACAAGCAATCCACCGGCTCGTAGGTTTTCGTTCCCTGCGCCGTCTCCACCGTAAACGACGCCCGCAGCTCCGTCCTACGCAGGAACCGGCACAGCCGCCAGCCCTTGGCCTCCAGCGCGGCGGGCTCCGCCGCCGTACTGCCCTCCAACCGCACGCCGGAGAGGGAAATATGAAACGGCAGAGGCAGAGGCACAAGCCAGAGAACAAGCGCGAGCAGCACGATGCCCACGCAGACCCGCCTGATAATTTTCCGGCCCGACGGACTCATCTTCATGCCGATCCCCCCTGTCTTTTAACCTCAGTGTACAGCATTTCACGGCGACTGTCAACGAAAAAAGGCGGACAGCCGAAGCCGTCCGCCGTCTATATATATTCTTTATCGGGATTACCATCCGGAGCGAATGACATAGACAGTCATATCGCGCCGTCCAAACGCCGAGCAGTCCTCCAGCGTATCGTAATAGAGGTCCGCCACGATGTCTCCCGCCATCGCCGCGCCGCCGGTATCCATCGCGTAGCAGTAGCCGTAATCCCATGTGCCGTAGGGCGAGGTGATATACAGCAACGAGCCATACGGAATCCGGTTCGGATCGACCGCCACATAACCGACCTGCGGCGTCGCGCCGATCGAAGTGACCGCGCCCGGCTCCGCGTAATAGGCGGTACAGGAGCCGGATAAGCTGTACTCATAGGAAACCGTGTTGCCCGAGGCGTCCACAAAGCTGCCTGCGCTGCCGGAGGCACTGTCGGCACGCTGCATCGTACCGCGCACCACAACCGCATCCTTCGCTTCTTCAAGGATTTCCTCCCGGACCGGCTTTCGGCTTTCCTGCTCTCCGTCCGCGTAGGTAATCTTGTAGGTTACTTTCTTTTCACCTTCGGCGCCCTCGACCTTCGTCTCGGTTTCGCCCTCGTACATCTCATCGCTGTCCTCGTAGGTCGTCCTGTACGGAACGGTCTCCGTCTCGGTGACCTCCTCCGTGCGGATGCGCACAACGCGGATCTGTGCGCCGCTCTCTACGAAGTCCTCAGCCTCTACGGCCTTTTCTCCGTCTTCCGTCTCCACAAGAATGCGGTCCTCATCGCCGAGCACAACGCCCGCGCCCTCCAGCGCCTCGCCGAAACTCTTTGCCGCCACATTATGCGAAGCGGTTTCGCCGTCCGCCGTGACCGTCACCTGGATGTAGCGCGCCACATGGATGCGCATGCCGTTTTCCAGCGGCGTCTCAATCGCCGGCGTCACGGTATCCTCTGCGCCCAGCGTAACACCCGCCTGCAGCAAAACGTCCGCCACCGTGCCGTCCAGAAGATCCACCATGCGCCGCGTGCCGTCCGCCTCCAAAAACACACGGCTCGAGCGCGTAACCACCGCAACCGTATCCGCTTCCAGCGGCGTGTCAAGCGCAGGCTCTACCTCATCCCGCGCGCCCAGTTCTATGCCGCCCTGCGCGAGCGCCTCCTGCAGCGTCGAGCCCTTCGGGACAACGACCGTCTGCGCAGCGCCGTCCGCTTCAATGGAGACGCGCACCGCCCGCTGAACGGTCAGGAGGCCGTCCGCCTCCGAAAACGCATAGGAATCAATTTCTGAAATCGGGGACATGCCCTCTGTCTGCGCGCGGGCCAGAATCTCTTCCGGATCCGCACCGAGCATGCTGAATGCATAGGTCTTATCTCCGTCCTGCACGGTGATGTCCACCGTGTTGGCCATAACGGTCACAACGGAGCCAATGCAGATCACCGCGACCAGCACAGCAATAATCAGAAAACGCGGCATCCGTTTATTCTGCGACTTTCTTACATGGCGCATAATATGCCCCTTTCTAAAAGTCAAAAAACTCGTTTCCCGGATCCCGGTGCCCAATCTGCACCGTGCATCCGTCCATCCTCCAGACCCAAAAAGCGGCTCCAATTCGCGCACTTTTCGAAGTCATTGTGAGTATAGTGATAAAATGACGGTTTGTCAAATTTGTTTTGGCCATTTTTTTGTGCATTTTGCTAGATTCTGAATAAAAAACAAATTTACATAACAAGTTCTAAACAGTTTACGGTTAAATTTATTTGATATTTTTAAAATTTCGTTGACGAGCTCTCTGTGCATTTTGCAAAAATTTTGCAAGTTCTTTGTAGTCGAACTTAAGTTTGCTTTACAAGTTTATGAATATTTATTCCTGCCAGATTTTCGTTTTTCAGCCATTTTTCGGGGTATAATTTCTTTTGTCCGTATATTATTGCGAATAAAATTCATTTTTCGACTGTAAAAGCAGCTTCCTTTACACCTCAAAATCTGGCCATATTCTTTCAAAAACGCATATATATTCCCCGAAATCTCGTGCTTTGGAAAACATTGTGCCTTACACGTTTTTTCCCTGTGCTTTGGCTGTTTTTTTCCGCCTGCCGGCCCTTCCTTTCCGCACCCTCAAAAATTATTGTCAACAAATGCATATCTCCGTTTCAATCGTGCTGAAAAATTTTTCCGGAAGCACACCGAGTGCGCCCGGTTTCAGACAGGAACAAAGCAAAAGCAGACCCGCAAAAACAGGTCTGCCCACAAGTCTTTCCATTATGCTTTTAAAAAGCGGATCAGCTCCGCTGCCGCCGTGCGGTGCGCTTCGACGCCCGGATGGTTCCGGCATCCACGGTTTGCGAGGTCATCCGTAAGC
Source organism: Oscillospiraceae bacterium (assembly GCA_019422905.1). GTDB lineage: Bacteria > Bacillota > Clostridia > Oscillospirales > Acutalibacteraceae > Hominenteromicrobium. The sequence continues at coordinate 44,435 of JAHZCM010000003.1, read as the reverse complement.
GGAAGGAACCGGGCATGCGCGTCGCCCGTTTCCGCCCGGTATTCGGCCACCGCCGCTTCCAGAGCGGGCGCCAGCTCCAGGCCGAGCATGCCGTAAATCCAGACGATTTCCGCCTCCGGATTGCAGCGGCGCAGCGTGCGGAGAAACGCCTTGACCCGCTCCTGAAAGCGCCGGATATCTGCTGTGTTGAAGCTGCCGTCCGGTTCCTTTCGGTTTTGGAACGTCTCTCCCGTCCGCTCATCCTGCCACGCCGGCTGATTGAACGAGCCGCAATCGTTTGTGCCGAGATTGACGAAAATATAGTCCGGCTGCCAGGCGGCAAAGTCGTTCGGGCGGTGCGCGCCGCGTGCCACATTCCTCTCCCCAGCGAGCAGGCCGCCGACCTCCTCGTATACCGGCGGAATCGCACCGTGCGGGTCGTTGTTCCACGCGCAGCCCACGCCCCAGCCGCTCTGGGAGATCACGCGGATATCCGCGTCCATGGCCCGTCCGGTCATCACCGCATAATTGTTTTCGGCGGAAAAGAACATCGATATCCAATCCTCCTCTGCCTTCGCGCCGATGTCTCCCTCGCCGCTCGTGATGCTGTCGCCGATAAATTCGAGCTTCAGCCCGCGCGGCTCCACTGGCTCAAAGCTGCCGTCCGTTTCCAGCGCGCAGATCTGCATCAGACTTTCCGGATCGCCGCTCATCGCCTGCGTATCCTTGAGGATCCGGACGTTTTTCACGGCGTCCGGGTTCATGCCGCGGAACACGCAGACGCGGTGCGTTCCCCGCTCCGCCATGCGGCGGCTCATGAATTCGCCGTTGACGGCAAAGCTGAACCACGGCTCATTTACGGCCCAGTCGGCGTGGATTTCCACCCAAAGCTCCGATGCGCGGACGTTGATCTCCAACCCGGAGGCCGTCCAGAAAAGCGTCAGCGGATCCGTTTCCCCGCCTGTGCGACCATGCACGAGATGGGGAATTTCCGCGATTGCATACCGTCTCATTTCGCACGCTCCGCCGCCTGCGCAAGCTCCTTTTTATACAGGTAGTTGTCCACGTCCTCGCGGATGTTATCCGGGATTTTGCGCTCTATCGGGAACACCTCAGCGTTGATGACCGTGTCCGCGAATTCCACGACGAGCGCGAGCGTTTTGCCGAGCGCCTGCGCCGAAAGGAACGCCATCGTGTCAAAACGGTTGTGGATGAACGACGCTCCCTGAGCGCCGTCGCGCGAGAAATTGATCGCCGGGATGCCGTTGTCCGCAAACGGGATGGAATCCGACGAATAGATTCTCTGCTTTACCGTCGCCGGAAGGCCCTTGATCTTGAAGAGGTAATCCGTAAAATGCAGGAGGTCTTCGCCCGCCATGACCGCCGCCACATCGTAGCCGAGCACCGGGCCGCCCACGTCCACATTGATCATAAAAACATGATCCTTCAGCTCGTCCTTGTGGTCGCGCACAAACGCGCGGCTGCCCTCGAGGCCGATCTCCTCGCTGCCGTACCAGCAGAATTTCACGGTGCGCTTGGGCGGATTTTCCATATACCAGCGCGCCATTTCCATATTGATGACGGAGCCGGCGCCGTTGTCGAATACGCCCTTGGAGAACTCCACGGAATCGTAATGCGCGCCGAAGGAAACGATTTCCTCCGGATACTCCGTGCCCTTGATCTGTGCAACGACGTTGTGCGAGGTGTACCTCACGTCTTCGTTTTTCAGCGTGATCTTCGCAAGCGTCGCGCCCTCCCGCACGATCTCCATCGCGTCGCAGACGCGCAGCTGCACCGCCGGGACATTGCCGAACGCACGCAGCGCCTCGCGCAGCTTGCGCTGGTGCAGGTCGGTTTCATCCAGCTTGTCGCGCAGGGAGCCGTCCATCGTGACGACGCCCGCCGCGCCGGCCTCCATCAGGCTGCGGTACAGCGGCACGCGCAGCATCCCGTTGACCAGCACGATTTTGCCGCGCACATGCGCGAGATTCGCCGGCAGCGCGTTCTCGACATAGACAAACTCCGCCGTGAGGCCCTCCGGAGCCGTGCTCTGCGCGCACTGGTAGCCGCGCACCGTATAGCTTTTGCGGTACGGCTCCAGAATCTCAAACTGCGCCTCGACCTCCGCCAGCTCGATTTCAAAGGGCTCGATTTCCGCGCGCAGGCCGAAGCTCTCGCACTCCGCCTTCAGCAGCTCCGCCGCTTTCAGCTCCTCCGGAGAACCGGCAATGCGTGTGAAGCCGATCTTATCCAGCAGCGCAAAGGCGCGCTGTTCATCATACTTTTTCATTGTGGAAGCATCCTTTTCTATATATAGTATGTAATACACGCGAGAATGCACCCGCCGCACGGGAGCGGCGGGTGAACACTACGCATATTTACGGTTTAAATTACGGGCGTTACGGGCGGGCAAACTCCTGCACACAGACGAATTTGATTTCCTCAATATCCATGCCGGTCTGGCCGAAATAGAGCTTGAGGTAATTCGTGCCGCCAAACAGCACGCCGATTTCCTGCTCCGCGGTGATCGTTTCGCCGCCTGTACCGTTGATCATAATCATGCCGCGAAGGCCGCCGTCCAGGAAGATGGACATTGGGATCTGCGCCACCTCGCCGGCATTGGATTTGACGCGCATCACGAGCTTGTAAACGCCGTTCTTCGAATAGCGGATGCCGAACAGCGTGGAAGCGCCCTTTTCTGTATTGAGCTTCGAAATATCGAGCGGCTTTTCATCGTCGATCACCTGATATTCGACGTCGAAGTCCACGTAATCCTCGCTTGCGGTGTCCTCCGCCGCCTCGCGCTCCTCGTCGCTCATCCGGCCAAGGCTGCGCTCCATAACCGGCGATTTCATGATCACCTTGCAGATATTCTTGGCAGAACGCACCAGCGCCTCACGGCTCAAACGGCCGTCCTGAATCGCCTCGGGCATATTGTCGCCCTGGCTGTTCGACGCCGAATCGGCGTTGACCATGTTGAGGTCGTTCTGTGCGCGCACCTGCGCCGCCACATTCGCCCGCTCGCCGGGGCCGCCCTCGTCGTTGGCCTTCGCCCACCAGTCGGTCATGACCGCGCCGTCGAAGCCCCACTCGCCGCGGAGAATCGTGGTGAGCAGATCGAAGTTACCGGAGGTCCACAGGCCGTTCAGGGAGCCGTAGGTGGACATCACGAAATACGCGCCGGCTTCCTTAACCGCCGTCTCAAACGCCTTCAAATAGATTTCACGCAGCGCGCGCTCCGAAACGATGGAGTCGATGTCGTTGCGGTGGAATTCCTGGTTGTTGCACGCGAAATGCTTGATCGTGCCCGTCGTGCCCCAGCGCTGCATGCCGCGAAGCTGTGCGGCCGCCATCTTGCCGGTGAGCAGCGGGTCCTCCGAGAAGTACTCGAAATTGCGGCCGTTCATCGGGTTGCGGTGGATGTTGAGGCCCGGGCCAAGCAGCGTATCGATGCGGTTTTTCCGCAGCTCAAGACCCTGCATCGCAAACAGCTCCTCGTTCAGCTCCTCGCTGAAGGAGCAGGCCAGCAGCGTGCCGTTCGGCAGGCTGAACGCGATCGTACCGCAATCCATGCGGATACCGGAGGGGCCGTCCGAGCAGCAGGCCGTCGGAATGCCGAAATCGAGCAGATTTTGGGTTACGCCGCCGAAAGCGCCGCCGGTACCCGGCGTGACCTTCGGGGAGTTCATGCCCTCGCCGCGCATCAGGCAGATCAGATCCCCGTCCGGGATCTGCGCGAGGAACTCGTCCAGAGACGCCTTGCCGTCAAACACATCGCCGAGCTTGATGCCCTTGTCGCCGCTGTAGGGCAGGCACTGGGGCACGGCCGCCGCGCTGCGGGCCTTCATGCTGTAGGTGCGCTGCGGCGCAGGCTCCCACGCGACCGCATAAGCGCCGTTTTCAAGCCTTGCGTGCATGCGGTCAAACGGGATGACCGGCGCGCAGGCCTCGGTGAGCTGCCCGGTGACGGTGTCCTCCGCAATTTCAAAGCTGCCGCTCAGCGAAGCGCAGCGCACGCATGCGCCCGTGTAGACATTGTACGTGCCCGCTTCCAGAATGTATGCGGACTTGTGGCCCGTCACGCCGCTGTCGTCATACGACGCGAGCTTCGCGGTCTCCACCGTGATCTCCACCGCCTCGCTCTCGCCCGGCTGCAGCTCTGCGGTTTTCCGGAACGCGCACAGGCTTCTCGCGGCCTTGCCGAGCTTGCCCTGCGGCGCCTCAACATAGACCTGCACGACCTGCTTGCCCGGAACGTCGCCGGTATTTTTGACGATGACGACCTCCTTGAAGGAATCCGCGTTCGCCTCAAAGCCCGCAATTTCCATGTCAAACGTCGTGTAGGAGAGGCCGAAGCCGAACGGATACAGCACACGGTCCTTTGCAAACGTTTCAAAATAGCGGTAGCCGACGTAAATATCTTCCTTATAGACGGCCTTTTCCGAATCGCCGAAGCCCTCGGTGGAGGGGTAATCCGCAATGTCCATGGCGATGGTGTCGCTCAGCTTGCCGCTCGGGGATACCGCGCCGGTCAGCACGTCCAGCACGCCTGCGCCGCCCTCCTGGCCGCCCTGCCAGACATACATCACGGCGGCGGGGTTATACGCGGCAACCCACTTCATGTCGATGATATTGCCTACATTGAGAAGCACCGCCACGCGCTTGAATGCGCCGCAGACGGCGCCCAGCATCTGTTCCTCCGCTTCCGTGAGCAGGTAGCTGCCCGCCGTGGGGCCGTTGTCCTTGTCCTCGCCCGCCGTGCGGCCAATGATGACGACCGCAAGGTCCGACTCCGCCGCGGCCTCAGCGGCAAGCTCTGCGGAAACCGGCATCTCCTCCTGGCACCACGGCTCCTGCGCCCAGCCCATGCCCTTTTCAAACGGGTGCTCGGCGACCCAGTCGCGGTAGACCTTCTCCAGCTTCTCATTGACCACCACATCCGGGCAGTCCTTTAAAGCATCGAGAATGCCGACGACGTACCGCGTATTGACGGCGCCGCCGGAGCCTGTCCCGCTCTTATAATAATCGAACTGGATTCTGCCGAATACGGAAACGCGCTCGCCCTTTCGGATCGGCAGAGCGTGATCGTCGTTTTTCAAAAGAACGCAGCCCTCGGCAACGGTCTGCCGCGCCAAAGCAGCATAGCGCTCAAGATCAAGTTTATACGGATTCATGTGGCATCTTTCCTTTCTGGTTTTTTGAGGAATACTTTTCCTGTATACTATCATAATCGATTTTGCTTTTTATAGCAAGAGCGCCCAGAAAAAAAGTCTCGACAAATTCCGATTTATGGAAAAAAGCAAAAAATTCCCCGATTGTTTTACATTCCAGCGATTGTAAAATTTACACAAAAAGGTTATCATAGATATAAATCCTATTCGATTTCAGAATACCTGCAAGGATCGGTGACTATTATGCCCGCATTTTACGCACATTATCGCTTTGGCTGCGGCGTCTTGGAAAACGCGCCGCCCGATGTACAGGCTGTCTGCCGGGAAAACCGCGCGCTTTTTGACATCGGCCTGCACGGCCCGGACCTCTTTTTCTTTTACCGGCCCGTCCTGCCCAACCGCGTCAACCGGATCGGCCACGACGCGCACCGCAGATCCGGCCGGGAATTTCTCGTCCGCGGCAAAAAGGTGCTTGCCGCCGCAAAGGACAAGCGCGCCGTCCGCGCGTACCTTTACGGCCTGCTGTGTCATTTCGCGCTGGATTCCGTCTGCCACCCCTATGTGGCGGAGGCGATGGCGACATACGACCTGACGCACGCCGCTGTGGAAACCGCTTTCGACCGTTTCCTGCTGACCCGCGACGGCCTCGACCCGCTGCGGTTCGATCCCTGCGGCCATTTCGAGGTCACGCGGCGCAACGCCGCCGTCATCGCGCCGTTCTACCCGCCGGCCCTGACGGACACCGTGGAGAAGAGCCTTCACGGCATGGTCTTTTACGGGCGTGTGCTGTTCAACCAAAACAGGATATTCCGCGCGGCGGCGGACAAGGCGCTGTACATCACGCTGCACCACGACGCGATTGCCGATATGATGATGACGCCGCAGCCGGACGCGCGCTGCGCGCAGAGCAGCGAACGCCTCACGGAGCTGTACGGCGAAGCGCTTGCGCTTGCGCAGACGCTTTTCTCCGAAGCGGACGATTATCTGGAAACCGGAAAATCCGCCGGTCCTGCTTTCGATAAAACCTTCGAGGGTTAAAGGCTTCCCTGAGCGAGAGCATAACACAACCATCGGTCATTCAAATCCATCCCATCATAAGGAGCGACACCATGGAAAAGTTTAAACTGACGCGCGGCGAAAAGGCGTGGGTGCTGTATGACATCGGCAATTCCGCGTTCATTCTGCTCATCTCCACCATCATCCCGATCTATTTCAATGCGCTCGCTGAAGCCGGCGGCATCTCAAACAGCGATTACCTTGCCTACTGGGGCTACGCAGGCTCCATCGCGACGCTGATCGTCGCCGTTACCGCGCCGATCCTCGGCACGCTCGCGGACCGTAAAAACATGAAGCCCATCCTTTTCGGCATCTCTCTTGCCGTCGGCGTACTTGGCTGCGCGTTTCTCGGCCTTGCATGGGGCTGGCTCTCCTTTCTTGTGATCTTCATCGTCGCGAAGGTCGGCTATTCCTCCGCGAACGTCTTTTACGATGCGATGCTGCCCGAAATCACGACCGAGGAGCGCATGGATAAGGTTTCCTCCCATGGCTATGCTTTCGGCTATATCGGGAGCTGCATCCCGTTCGTCGTATGTCTTTTGATCGTGCTGAATTATAACGCGCTCGGCATCAGCCAGCCCACAGCCATGGCGATTGCGTTTCTGATCACCGCCGTCTGGTGGGTCGTGCTGACGATCCCGCTGCTCAAATCGTACCGCCAGACCGCCTATTCCGAAGCGAGCGGGGCAAAGCTCTCCGAAACCTTCCGGCGCCTTGGCCGTACCTTTAAAAATATCCGGCGCGAAAAGCACATCTTTATCTTCATGCTCGCCTTTTTCTTTTTCATCGACGGCGTTTATACGATCATCGAAATGGCGACGGCCTACGGCGCCGCGGTCGGCCTGGATTCCACCGGCCTGCTGCTCGCCCTGCTTCTGACGCAGATCGTCGCATTCCCCTTCGCAATCCTGTTCGGCCGGCTTTCCACCAAATACAGCACCGGGCTTTTGATCAAGATCTGTATTCTGGCCTATACAGCGATCGCTGTTTTTGCCATTTTCCTTCAGTTCCAGTGGCAATTCTGGACGCTTACCGTGGCGGTCGGCATGTTCCAGGGCGGCATTCAGGCACTTTCCCGCTCCTACTTTGCGAAGATCATTCCCGCCGAAAAGAGCGGGGAATATTTCGGCTTGTTCGATATCTGCGGCAAGGGCGCGGCATTCCTCGGCACGCTGATCGTCGCGGTTGTCAGCCAGCTCACCGGCAGCGAGAATATCGCCGTCGGCGCAATCGCCGTGATTTTCATCATCGGCTTTGTAATTTTCTGCTATGCCGACAAGCTCAACCGCTCCTGACAACATCCCGTTATACGATACAAAAAGCCTTGCTCCCAAAAAGGAAGCAAGGCTTTTATGCTTAGGAAATTTACTTTTCCGGATCGACGAGATGGCAGGCACAGAAGTGGCCAGGACGCACTTCGCGAAGCTCCGGCTTCGACTCTCTGCACTTGTCGCACGCAACCGGGCAGCGGCCTGCAAAGTTGCAGCCCTTCGGCGTGTTGATCGGGCTGGGCACATCGCCGGTCAGGATCTGGCGCTGCTTCTGCGCTTCTTTGCTCGGGTCCGGAATCGGAACCGCGGAGAGCAGCGCCTTCGAATACGGGTGCAGCGTGTTCTGGTACAGCTCATTGGAGGACGCTAGCTCGACGACATTGCCGAGATACATCACCGCGATGCGGTCGCTGATATACTTGACGATGTTCAGGTCATGCGCAATGAACAGGAACGTCAGGCCGAGCTTCTGCTGCAGGTCGTGCAGCAGGTTGATGATCTGGGACTGAATGGAAACATCCAGCGCGGAGATCGGCTCGTCGCAGACGATGAATTCCGGCTCAATCGCAAGCGCGCGGGCGATGCCGATACGCTGGCGCTGGCCGCCGGAAAACTCGTGCGGGAAGCGGTTGGCATGCTCGCGGTTCAGGCCGACAAGCTCCAGAAGCTCATAAACGCGCTCCTGCCGCTTCTTCGCATCGTACATACCGTGGATGACCATGCCCTCCTCGATGATCGAGGCGACCGTCATACGGGGATCCAGAGAAGCATACGGATCCTGGAAAATAATCTGCGCTTTCTTTGCGTATTTGAAACGCGTATCGGCGTTTTTCAGGTTCAGCTCCTCGCCGCTGTAATACAGCTTGCCGCTCGTTGCCGGGTATATGCCCATCGCAACGCGGCCCAGCGTGGATTTGCCGCAGCCGGACTCGCCGACGAGGCCGAGCGTCTCGCCCTTATAAATATCGAGCGTGACGTGGTCAACCGCTTTCAGCATACCGCCGGAAACCTTAAAATGCTTGCATACGTCGTCCAGAACGATCAGTTTTTCATTACTGCTCATCCGGCTCACCCCTTTCCGCTGCGCTCGGGCAGTCGGGATGCAGCAGCCAGCAGGCTGCCTCGTGTCCCTCGCCAACCTTAAAGACCGGTGGCTGCTCCTCGTGGCAGATCTTCATGCAATGCGTGCAGCGCGCGCCGAAGCCGCAGCCCTTAGGCGGATTGAGCAGGTCCGGCGGCGTGCCCGGAATCGAAACAAGGCGTTCCGCCTTCGTCATATCGACGGACGGCAGGCTCTTCAAAAGCGCCTGCGTGTACGGGTGCACATTGCGGTAGAAAATGTCCTCGCAGGTGCCGGTTTCCACAACCTTGCCCGCGTACATAACGGCAACGCGGTCCGCCATCGACGCCACGACGCCGAGGTCATGGGTGATGAGGATGATCGCGGTATTGGTCTTTTCCTTGATTTCCGCCAGCAGATCCATGATCTGCGCCTGAATCGTAACGTCCAACGCGGTTGTCGGCTCGTCGGCAATCAGGAGCTTCGGGTTGCAGGAAAGCGCCATGGCGATCATTGCGCGCTGACGCATACCGCCGGAGAATTCGTGCGGATACTGCTTTGCGCGCTCCTCGGGGTTCGGGATATTGACCATCGTGAGATACTTGATGGCCTCCGCCTTCGCTTCAGCGGCGGAGAGCTTGCGGTGGTGCTGAATCGCCTCGACGATCTGCTTGCCGACCGGCTTCGTCGGGTTCAGGCAGGTCATCGGATCCTGAAAGATCATGGAGACTTCCTTACCGCGGATCTTCTGCATCTCTTTTTCCGTGGCGGCGACGATATCGTGCTCGCCGAGCTGGACGGAGCCTTCCTTAATTCTTGCGGGCGGCATCGGGTTCAGCTTCATAATCGTCTGCGCAGAAACGCTCTTGCCGCAGCCGGATTCGCCGACGATGGCAAGCACCTCGCCCTCTTCCAGGGAGAAGGTCACGCCGCGGACGGCCTGAACCTCGCCGGCATAGGTATCAAAGGAAACGTGCAGATTCTGCACATCCAGAACTTTACTCATTTTCGGTTACCTCCTCAAGCGCGGGTCAAATGCGTCGCGAAGACCATCGCCGAGCAAATTGAACGAAAGCATTGTAAGGCTGATGGCAACAGCCGGAACGATCAACTGATACGGATACGTCATAAACACATCCTGGCCGGCCTTTGCCAGCACGCCCCAGGACGGCTGCGGCACCGGAACGCCAAGGCCGATATAGGAAAGGAATGCCTCCGTAAAAATCGCGCTCGGAATTGCCAGCGTAACGTTGATGATAATGACGGACAGCGCATTGGGGATTAAATGCTTTGCAATAATGCGCGAGCTTTTTGCGCCCATCGCCTCCGCCGCGACAATGAACTCCTGACCCTTAAGCTGCAGCACCTGACCGCGCACAAGGCGCGCCATACCGGTCCACCCCGTGATGCCGTAAGCCACAACCATCGTGAAAATGCCCTTTGGCAGAACCATCATCAGCAGGATAACAACGATCAAATACGGAATGCCGTTGACAATTTCCACGATACGCATCATGATCGTATCGGTTGTGCCCCCGATATATCCGGAGATACCGCCGTAAATCAGGCCGACAACCAGATTGACGAAAACCGCGGCAAACGCGATCATCAGGGAAACACGTCCGCCCTCAAAGGCGCGCAGGAACAAGTCGCGGCCGAGATTGTCGGTTCCGAATATATGGACATGCCCCTGGCCTTCATAGCGCGGATCCGTGCAGGGGGTCATAAAGCCCTTGTTGGTTTCCCCCAGATGCTGCTCCCGGCTTTCAAACGGCGAGAAAAACGGAATGATGATACAGCTCAAAATAATCAAAACAATAACAAAGAAACATGCGACGGCAACCTTGTTTTTCAGCAGACGGCCGATCGCGTCTTTCCAATAAGTCGTGCTGGGGCGTGAAATCCCCTCTCGGCGCTCCGGGTCCGAACCGATCCATTCGAAGCGGCTTTTCTCAATTTTTGTCATGACTCAGCCCTCCAACTTTACTCTCGGGTCAATCAGACCGTATGCGATATCAACGACAAGGTTTGCAAGGATCAGGAACGCACCGTAGAAAATCGTGGTGCCGGCAATCATCATGTAGTCGATATTCTGGACGCTCTGCACGAAGTAACGGCCCATACCGGGAATTCCAAATACGCTCTCCACAACAAAGCCGCCGGTAAGAACGCTCGCCGTGATCGGGCCGAGAACCGTAACGACCGGCATAATCGCGTTGCGCATGGCGTGCTTGAAAATGATGCCGCTCTGGGAAAGACCCTTGGCCTTTGCGGTCTTGATATAGTCCTGCCCGAGAACATCCAGCATGCTGGTGCGCATCAGACGGGATATCGTTGCGAGTGAGCCGAAGCCCAGCGCGATAACCGGCAGAATCCGGCAGTTAAAGCTGTCCCAGCCGGTGATGGCGAAAATGCGCATGCCGGTCGCCTGATAGAGCTTTAGGCCCAAGGTATATTGCAGCAACGACGCCACAATAAAGGACGGCACCGAAACGCCGATCAGCGCGACGACCATACAAACCGTATCGGCCACCTTGCCGCGCTTAATCGCCGCAAGCGTGCCGAGCAGAACGCCGCCGATGAAGGCGAACAGGATCGCGCGGATACCGACGTCGAACGAAACGCCGAAAGCCTCGCCGATCATCAGCGTGATGGCGCGGTTATAGGTCAGGGATGTGCCGAGGTCGCCCTGCACAACGTTGCCGATGTAAATGAAGAACTGCTGCCACACGGGCTTATCCAGCCCGTATTTTGCCATAAGCGCGTCCATCTGAGCCTGAGGGAGCTGCTTTTCTCCGGTAAACGGATCGCCCGGAAGCAGCTGCATCATAAAGAACGTGAGGGCTACCAGCACAAAGAGCGTGACGATGGAGTAACCCAAACGCTTTAGGATGTATTTGGTCATGACGCAATCCACCTCTCTCTTGTTGTAATAAACTGTATTTGCTATACGGATTAAAAGTGCGGACAAAGCCGCCGACGTTTTTATTTCGTATGGATTCCACCGCAAAAGCGTCCGCGGCCTTGTCCGGCAAACGACAATATAACAAAAAATGTGCAAAGGATCGGTAAAAACTACACGGCCGCCTTTGGCACATTGGTTTTCAACATTATGGAAAATGCGGGAATATGTTCAGATCCGTCCTGTTTCTTCGCAGCACAGGCATGATCCTTTAAAGCACCAAAGCAAATTTTTAAGAAAATAAACAGTCCGGTGCGGTACACCTTGCCGATGTACCGCAAACCGAAACCGCTGTTATTTGAATTTACTTTGTCCGATATCTGAAAATCGGATTAGGAAAGCTTTACATGAACCGCATTGATGTCCTGATTCATGGTGCGAATCAGACCGCCCTTAATCTTATCGGAGCAAGCATAGGACGGATTTCTCCACCAGGAATGCGCAACCGGAAGCTCTTCCGCGATGATCTCCTCGCAGCGGAGGAAATAGCTCTCACGAACCTCAAGATCCGTTTCCGTAGCAGCCTTTTTAATCAGCTCGTCATACTCCGCATTGGAGAATCCGGTCTGGTTGTTGCCGCCGTCCGTAACCCACAGATCCAGGAAGGTGTTCGGGTCGTTGTAGTCCGGGCCCCAGCCTGTGAGGGACATGACATAGTTGCCGGTCTTGCGGTTCTCAGAGCCCTGCTTCGTGATCATCGGATTGACCGTGACCTCGATGCCGAGGTTCTGTCTCCACTGCTCCTGATAGAAGGAGGCTTCCGCCATGGCCGTCGGAGAATCGCCGCAGTCAACGGAAAGGGCCGCAGAGAGATCCTCCACCGTGCAGTTCAGCTCTTCAAGCGCCGTTGCAAGGTATTCCTTCGCCTTCTCAATATCGCCGTTCACCGGTGTAAGCTCGCCGCACTTATCGGCAAAGGAGGTGCCGTCCGCCGCGGAAACGCCGGGGTTCGTGAAGGACGTCATCGGCTGGTTGTTGTTCTGCCAGACCGTGTCGATCATCGCCTGCTTGTCAAAGCCGAGGGCAAGCGCTCTTCTGAGATTTACGTTGGAGAGGTACTCGTTGTTGTGGTTGAAGTAAATGTAGAATGCAGAACCGTCGGAATACGACTGAACTTCCGCACCGGCCGCCTCGGCCTGTTTGATCAGCTCGCCTGTGGGAAGAGCGACAACATCCAGCTCGCCTGCGAGGAAGGAGGAGAGCGCCGCATTCGCGTCGGTGATGATCTTCCATGTGATCTGCTCAACTTCAACGTTCGCAGCGTCGTGCCAAGCGTCGTTCTTCTGCATAACGATCTTGTCGTTGTGCGTCCACTCGGTCAGGGCAAACGCGCCGTTCGTGCAGAAATACTGTGCCTCTGTGGAATAGAGATCCGCGCCGACAGCCTCATAGAATCTCTGGTTGATCGGAGCGAACGTGCCGAATGTGAACTGGCTCAGAGCATAAGCCGTGGGCTGCTCCAGCGTAACCTCCAGCGTGTACTCGTCCAGAGCCTTAACGCCGACGTCTTCCCAGGTGCACTCGCCTTTGTAGTACGCCTCGCCGTTCTTCAGGATGTAAAGGAAGTATGCATAGTCGGAAGCGATCTCCGGATTCAGAGCCTGGCTCCATGCAAACTCAAAGTCATAAGCCGTAACCGGATCGCCGTTTGTCCATACGCCGTCCTTACGGAGATGGAACGTATAGACCGTGCTGCTCTCGTCAACATCCCAGCTCTCCGCCGCAGCCGGAACAACGCCGTCGTTCTCATCGAGCATGACGAGGTTCTCGTACATATGCTTGAACATCGAGAATTCGATGGAGTAGGTGGAGGTCAGCGTATTCAGACCCGTCGGCTCCATGCCCGCATTCAGGTTGATGTTCTTCGCATCGTCAACCGCTTTCGGTGTAAAGATCGCTGTCGCTTCGCCGGAAGGCGCAGCCGCAGAGGACTCACCGTCATCCGCAGCGGAGCTTTCGGAAGTGCTGCTCTCGGAACTCGTGCTGGAGCTCTCACCGTTGCCGCAGGCTGCGAAAGCCGTGACAACCAAAGCCAGCGCAAGAACCAGAGCCAAAACCTTCTTCAGTTTCATTTCTTGTTCCTCCTAATTTGGTAGGTTAAAAATTATGAAATTTCCAGTCAAAGAAAATTCATATTGCATATATAATACCGCATAAACTTACTTCCCGCAAGTGACAAATAAAGGAAAAAAGACTTTTCTTTTCGGATATTTTTTGTAAAATTCGCTTACGGGCTGTGAAGAAAGCCAAATTTCCGCTTCAAATTTGTCTCAGATTTGTAATCGCTTCTTCACAAAAACACGCGTATTGCCGAATTTTGTGAATTTATGCGGATTTTTCCGCACGCGTGACGGATTATTTTCCTTTTCCTGCATTTTTCGGTGTAATTTGAAAAAAATTCACAATATATGGCACTTGTCCGCTTCAAACGGTGCAGATGTAGCATGAATCCGATTCATATAATGAAAAGAACCCCTCGCCCGGAGGGGTTCTTTGAAACGCCGGTTTTCAAGCACCGGTTTCCAATCAGCTGTGGAAGGAATAGTTCGGCGCTTCCTTTGTGATCTGGATATCGTGCGGATGGCTTTCCTTGAGGCCCGCGCCTGTAATGCGCACGAACTGTGCCTTTTCGTGCATCTGCGGGATATTGACGCAGCCGGTATAGCCCATGCCGGCGCGCAGGCCGCCAACCATCTGGTAAATCGTGTCGGCGAGCGGTCCCTTGAACGGGACGCGGCCCTCGACGCCTTCCGGCACAAACTTCTTGTTGTTTCCCTGGAAATAACGATCGCTGGAGCCCTTGCCCATCGCGCCGAGCGAGCCCATGCCGCGGTAGACCTTAAACTGTCTGCCCTGATACAGCTCGTATTCGCCGGGCGCCTCCTTGCAGCCCGCAACGAGGGAGCCGAGCATGACGACGTTCGCGCCGGCAGCCAGCGCCTTCACGATATCGCCGCTGAACTTGATGCCGCCGTCCGCAATAATCGGAATGCCGTACTGAGACGCGACGCACGCCGCGTCATATACCGCGGTGATCTGCGGCACGCCGATACCGGCGACAACGCGCGTCGTGCAGATGGAGCCGGGGCCGATGCCGACCTTGACGCAGTCCGCGCCGGCTTCGATCAGCGCGCGCGTCGCTTCGCCCGTGGCGACGTTGCCCGCGATAAGCTGCAGCTCCGGATACGCCTTCTTGACCTTACGGACCGCCTCGATAATGCCGCTGTTATGCCCGTGCGCCGAATCCAGCGTGACGACGTCCACCTGCGCTTCGACAAGCGCCGCAACGCGGTCCAGAACGTCGGCCGTGGCGCCGATCGCCGCGCCGCAGAGCAGACGGCCGCCCGCGTCGCGCGCAGAATTCGGGTACTGCACGGCTTTTTCGATGTCCTTGATCGTAATTAGGCCCTTCAGATAGCCTCTTTCATCGACAATCGGGAGCTTCTCAATCCTGTGCCGGCGGAGGATCTCCTGCGCATCCGTCAGCGTGGTGCCGACCGGCGCGGTGACGAGGTTTTCCTTTGTCATGACTTCCGAAATCCTCTGGTCAAAATCCTTGTCCGTCATGAAGCGGAGGTCGCGGTTCGTGATGATGCCGACGAGCTTGCCGTTTTCGCAGATCGGCACGCCGGAAATCTTGTAGCGGCCCATCAGGCCATCCGCTTCCCGCACCGTGTTTTCCGGAGACAGGAAAAACGGATCGACGATAACGCCGTTTTCCGAGCGCTTGACCATATCGACGAGATCCGCCTGGCGCTCGATGCTCATGTTCTTGTGGATAATGCCGACGCCGCCTTCGCGCGCAATCGCAATGGCCATCTCCGCCTCCGTAACGGTATCCATCGCCGCGGTCATGATCGGCGTATTGAGCCGGATCTTCTTGGTGAGCTGTGTGGAAACATCCACCTGTGCGGGCAGCACGTTCGATTCTGCGGGAATCAAAAGAACGTCGTCAAAGGTAAGCCCTTCTTTGGCAAACTTGGAAGTAAAATCTGTGTTTAACATGAACCGTCAACCATCCTTTCACTTTCACCGGCGCCGGAGCCCGGCCGCGCAGCGCTGCTTTTACATGCCGGATGCCTGCAAAAAACCGCACGATGCACGCATCCGTTCTGGAGTTATTAATATTAGATTTTAGCACGTTGCCCGCCGCTTTTCAACTGTTTCCGCCGCCGAAAAACGGAGATATTTTTCCAGATTTGATGCGGCTTCTTATAGAAAAACGACAAAAACCAACTCCCGCTTCCCGCGTTCCGCCGCATACCAAATTTACCTGCGGCCTCCAAAAAATGCGCAGAAAAATCTTGACAGCGCCGCCGGTTTGATATACTCTTTACCTGAACCACATGGGGGTTGCTGTATTGAAAAAACAAAAAAGGAATGAAACACCACTTATGAGAAAACTTCATTTTCCGCCGATGACGCCGCAGCGCGCAGAGGCGCTGCGCCTCGCGGGGGTACAGGGCATCTTCTGGGCTTCGATGGCCGTCGGCAGTTACCAGACGGTCTATCTGCAGAACAACGGCTTTCCCGCCTCGCAGTTCGGCCTTCTAAACGCGATCGCCTGCGCGGTTGCCATTGTTTCCATGACCTTCTGGGGCATGGTGAGCGACCGGATCGGCAGCGTGCGAAAAATTGTCGTTCTGACGCTTACGCTCGGCGTTCTGCTGTTCGCCCTGATTCCCTTGATCCCTACCGGGCAGGCCTATTCGACGCTTCTGATCCTGGTTGCGATTCCCTTCGTCAATTTCTTTCGTTCGCCGATGTCGCCTTTCGTCGATAATCTCACGGTGCGCAACTGCGCGGAGCACCATCTCAATTACGGCACAATCCGCAGCAGCGGTTCGCTGTTGTTCGCAATAGCAGGTATTCTTACCTCCAACTGCCTGATCCCGGCGTTCGGTATTTCCTGCACCTTCTGGGTTGCGGCGCTTGTGATGATACCGACGATCATTCTTGTCTTTTTCTGCTGCGAGCCGCAGACCGGCGGGCGCGCAAAAAAAAGCCGTATGGGCGCGGGCGAGCTGTTTCGAAACCGGCGCTTCGTCACCTTTCTGGTTTTTGCCTTTTTCTTTTATCTTTCCACGGCCTTTGAAAGCAACTTCCTGCCTTACCTGATGTCTGAAATCAATGTGGACAGCACCAATATCGGGCTTGTGCTTTCGGTCCGTGCGATCATGGAGCTCCCGTTTCTGTTTTTCAGCGTGAAGCTGCGGCGCCGCTTCCCGCTGCGCTATCTGATCATCCTTGCCGCCGCCATTATGGGTATCGAATGCCTGCTGCTCGGTTTCTTTGTTTCCAATCTGGTGCAATTTATCATTTTCGCCTCTTTCTTCGGTCTTGGCAACGGCCTGTTCTTCGGCACGGCTACGAACTATATTTATGAGCTGGCGCCCGTACATCTGCGCGCCACCGCGCACGGCCTGTTCGTTTCGGTTTCCCAGATTGCAGGCATTCTCGGCAACCTGCTGGGCGGCTTCCTGTTTGATACGCTCGGCGGCAAGCCCCTTTATCTTATCGCCGGCGGCGTCATGTTCTTCTCCATCCTGGTCTTCGTCCTGAGCTTTCTCCTGACACGCAAGGATGAAGACGCACTGCAAACCAAGCAAGCCTAAATCTCCGCTGCATTCAAAAAAGACGGATAAAGCAGTATGCTTATCCGTCTTTTTGATATTATTCCGTGTTACCCGGCTGCCCCGCGTTCTTTCCGCCCCTGCTTTGGTTTTGTTTTTCGCAAAGGTCCTTGCATGCTCCTGTCATTTTTCTATTCAACATGGCTCCGATAAATTGTGAAAAACAAGCGTTTTGCCACTACACCGTGTGCTTTTCCACACTTTCCACCGAGTTTTCCACATCCTTTTTCACGAATATTTTGTATTTTTATTCACTCGATTTCCGACAGCCTTTTTCCGCTTTGTGCGTTATTCGCGGACATCTTTTCGGAATTTTTGCACGATCCCGCCTTTTTCTTCCAAATGATCGTTGATTCCAATATGCATAAATTCTGCATATCCGTATGCAGCTTTCCCTGTTTTCCACTTCTCCGCAGGAAAAGTTTTTCACAGCCAATGCTTAAAAACCGAAAAGTTAAGCCGGCAAGCGCATAAAACGCGCTCTGCCGGCCGCTTTTTTCAATATTTTACTTTTTCGGCACAATGACTTCCTTGCCGCCCATATACGGGCGCAGCGCTTCCGGAATGCGGACGCTTCCGTCTGCCTGCAAATTGTTCTCGAGGAACGCGATCAGCATGCGCGGCGGGGCGACGACCGTATTGTTCAGCGTGTGCGCGAGGTACTTGCCGTTTTCACCGCTGACACGGATACGCAGGCGGCGCGCCTGTGCGTCGCCGAGGTTCGAGCAGCTTCCCACCTCAAAATACTTCTTCTGGCGGGGCGACCACGCCTCAACATCCACCGACTTGACTTTGAGATCGGCCAGATCACCGGAGCAGCATTCCAGCGTGCGCACCGGGATATCCATGCTGCGGAACAGATCGACCGTATTTTTCCAGAGCTTGTCGTACCACGCCATCGAATCCTCCGGCTTACAGACGACGATCATCTCCTGCTTTTCAAACTGATGGATGCGGTACACGCCGCGCTCCTCGATGCCGTGCGCGCCCTTCTCCTTGCGGAAGCAGGGCGAATAGCTCGTAAGCGTCAGCGGCAGCTCGGCCTCAGGCAGGATCTGGTCGATAAACTTGCCGATCATCGAGTGCTCGCTGGTACCGACGAGATACAGATCCTCGCCCTCAATCTTATACATCATGGCATCCATTTCCGCAAAGCTCATGACGCCGGTAACAACGTCACTGCGGATCATATACGGCGGAATCACATAGGTGAAGCCGCGCTCGATCATAAAATCGCGCGCATAGGCAATGACGGCCGAATGCAGGCGCGCGATATCGCCCATCAGGTAATAAAAGCCGTTGCCCGCCACACGGCGCGCCGCGTCGAGATCGATGCCGTTGAAGCGCTCCATGATTTCCGTATGATAGGGGATCGGGAAGCCCGGCACGACCGGCTCGCCAAAGCGCTCCACCTCCACGTTTTCGCTGTCGTCGCGGCCGACCGGAACGCTCGCATCGATGATATTCGGGATCGTCATCATGATTTTAAGGATGCGCTCGTCCAGCTCCTTTTCCTTTGCCTCCGCATCGAGCAGCTCATCGGACTGCGCCTTGACCTGCGCCTTGACCTGCTCGGCCTCCTCGCGCTTGCCCTGCCCCATCAGCGCGCCGATCTGCTTGGAGAGCTTGTTGCGGGATGCACGCAGGCCGTCGGCCTTCTGCTGGGTCGCACGCTTCTCCACATCGAGTGCAATGACCTCGTCAACCAGCGGGAGCTTTGCATCCTGAAACTTCTTTTTGATGTTCTCACGAACTACATCCGGGTTTTCTCTCAAAAATTTAATGTCTATCATATTCCGTCTTCCTTTCAAACCTTTATCAAGCGTTGAGCTTCAGCTCTTCCAGCAGATTTTTCAAATCCTCCTCGCCGTAAAATTCAATGGTGAGGGCGCCTTTTTTCTTTGTGCCCCCCACATGCACGACGCGGTTCAGCGTATCGCGCAGGGCGAGCTCCGCCTCGTCGTAATAACGGATGCGCCGCGCCGGCCGCGCTGGCTCCGGCTTTTCCTCATTGGACCGCTTTGCCATTTTTTCCAGCTCTCGGACGGATAAGCCTTCCTCCGCGGCGCGCTTTGCCGCCGCTTTCATGGCCTCCTCATTCTTAAAGCTCAAAAGCGTGCGCGCATGGCCCGCGCTCAGCTCGCCGTGCTCGAGGCGAATCTGCACTTCCTTCGGCAGATTCAAAAGCCGCAGGGCGTTTGTGACCGCCGGGCGGGATTTACCCACTGTTTTTGAAATCTCGTCCTGCGTAAAGCCGTATGCGTCGATCAGATCCTGATAGCCCTGCGCCTCCTCGAGCGGCTTTAAATCCTCCCGCTGGAGGTTTTCAATCAACGCGAGCTGCATGACCTCGCTGTCCGTCAGCTCGCGGATCAGCACCGGCACCGTGGTCAAGCCGGCCATGCGCGAGGCGCGCCAGCGCCGCTCGCCGGCGACGATCTGATACCCGCCGCTCAAAAGCGGCCGCACAAGAAGCGGCTGCAAAACCCCGTGCTGTGCGATGGAATCCGCCAGCTCACTCAAAGCCTCGTCGCTGAAATTCTTGCGGGGCTGGCTCCGGTTCGGCTCCAGCTCGTTGATATTCAGCTCCACCGCGCCGCTCTCATCGGAGCGGGCGTTATCGTGAAAAATCGCGTCCAGCCCCTTGCCGAGGCCGCCTTTTTTCGCCATATAGAGAAAATCCCTCCTCGTTTTGTGTCCGGTAAGCACCGGGTCATCGATTTTTCTTCAAAATTTCATCGGTGAGCGCGCCATAGGCCTGGCTGCCCTTGTTGGAGCGGTCGTAATACAGGACCGGCTGCCCGTAGCTTGGCGCCTCGGAAAGCCGCACGGTGCGGGGGATCACCGTGGAAAAGACCTTGCGCGGAAAATATTTCTTGATTTCCGTCACCACCTGCTGCGTCAGGTTCAGCCGCCCGTCGTACATCGTGAGCAGCACGCCCTCCAGCTCCAGCCTGTCGTTGTAGCGCCGCTTGACCGCCTGCACCGAATTCATGAGCTGGGAAAGGCCCTCCAGCGCGTAATACTCGCACTGCACCGGAATCAGCACCGAATCCGCCGCGTTCAGCGCATTCGTTGTGATCAGCCCGAGAGACGGCGGGCAGTCTATGATAATATAATCGTAGGCGGCGCGCAAGGGGGCCAGCGCATTCTTCAAAACGGCCTCCCGCGCGGGAATCTCCGCAAGTTCGATCTCCGCGGCGGCCAGATCCGCCGACGACGGAATGAGGGACAGCTTTTCAAACGCGGTTTTCAGCACGGCCTCCTGTCCCTTCGCGCCGTTAATCAGAATATCGTAGGACGTTGTCTCCAGGCTCCGGCGGTCAAAGCCCACGCCGCTCGTCGAATTGCCCTGCGGATCGATATCCACAAGCAGCGTGTTCTTCCCTTTTGCGCCGAGCCACGCGGCAATATTGACCGCGCTTGTGGTTTTGCCCACGCCGCCCTTCTGGTTTGCAACGGCAATGACCTTGCTCATATCCGCGCTCCTTTCCTTATCTTTTGCAAAATGCCTGTAATCTTTTGTGCGTAGCTTATTGTATCACACTTTTTGCGCGGAATAAAGAGTAAAATCGATGTTTTTGCCGTTTCCGGCATGTTTCACGTGAAACAACGCAAAAGGACCGCCGGTTTTGCCGACAGTCCTCCTGCGTTGTGGGAAATGAATAAGGGAATGGGTTTACCTCGTACTCGAATTGATTTTCGGGATGCGGACGACACACTCAAAATAGTCGTCCGTCTCCCTTCTCTGAGAAACGGCCCGGATGCCGGCGTCCTTCATGGCACTCACCGCATGGTCGATCGTGTTGAGGAACAGCCGCACATCCTTCGCAATAAAGGTGCGCTTCGGCTTTCTGACCTCTGGCTTTTCCTCCAGCACTTCCTTGACCAGCGCTTCGGTCTGCGCCACATTCAGCCTGCGCTCTACAACCGTTTTGATCAGTTGTATGCGCCGGATGGGATCCTCTACCCGCAGCATTGCGCGGGCATGCCGCTCCGTCAGCCGATTCTCCAGAATAATCCGCTGCTCTTCGCCCGAAAGGCGCAAAAGCCGGATTTTGTTTGCGAGGGCGGGCTGGCTCATTCCGAGCCGCCTCGCCGTCTCCTCCTGCGTCATTCCGCGGTCGCGCATCAGGGCGTAAATCGCCGCGGCCTCTTCAAAAAAATTCAAATCACTGCGCTGCATGTTCTCGATCAGTGCAAGCACCGCGCCCTCCTTGGCGCTGTAATCCTGCACGATCGCCGGAATCGTTCGAAGCCCCGCCATTTTGGAAGCGCGCCAGCGCCTCTCGCCGGCGACCAAAACGTATACGTCCCGGTCGCGCCGAACAATGATCGGCTGCAAAAGCCCGTTCTGCCGTATGCTTTCCGCGAGCTGTTCCAGCTCCTCCTTCGGGAAGTCCCTGCGCGGCTGGTTGGGATTCGGCACAATCTTGTCCGGCGCCAGCTCCACGAGTCTTTTTCTTTCGGTAAAAACCATACGCGCTTCCTCCTTCCGCCCGGCGGCTTTCCTTTGGGGGCTTGTCCCTGCCCTGCGCATATAGAATACCATGTACAGAGAACAGATTTTGCCGGAATCTGTCACATGAAAAAATTTTTCTTGCTATTTCAAAATTCCGTGCTATACTGGTAAAAATAAACTTCAGGCATCTTGGTGAAAGGGGCGGCGCAAACATGCATTTTGCGGAAAAAGAATTTAAATTGAAGGATGGGCGCATTTGTGTTCTCCGCAGTGCGGATCCTGCGAGGGATTCTACGATATTGATCGAGTATATGAAAGTCACGGCGACGGAAACGCCGTTCCTGCTGCGCGAGCCGGAGGAAATCACACTGACTGTCGAGCAGGAAGAGACATTTTTACAGGCACGCCTTGACGACCCGCGCGAAGGGATGCTGCTCGCCTTCATCGACGGCGAGCATGCGGGCAACTGCAGCCTCATGTCGCAGGGGAATCCACGGCGCGTTTTGCATCGCTGCGGCATCGCTATCGCGCTGTATCAGAAGTACTGCGGGCTGGGCATCGGCCGGCGGATGCTCGAAATGGTTTTGGAAACCGCCGAAGCGCTCGGTTACGAGCAGGCGGAGCTGGAGGTCGTGGCGGGCAACACACGCGCGCAGCACCTTTACGAGAGCCTGGGCTTCAAGGCCTTCGGCACACGTCCACATGCCATGAAATATAAGGACGGCACTTATGCGGACGAGATTCTGATGGCAAAGCCGCTTTAAGGTCTATTCCATTGTAGCAATCCCATTGAAGCTTGAAATTCGGCCGAGCGGCATTTGTTATCATAGTTTTGGTCCAGCTTTCGACGTTCTGCATGCGGATGGCACCATCATGCATTGGCACAGGCAGACAGCGGCCTTTTTCGCATAAACCCATGTGCGCTGTGTATGCGGATGACGGAGCAATCCGACCAACAGCGCGGAGCCGGTCTGCCCGCATCGGATCAACGGGATGGCTTCTACCGGCATGAATCCGGAACTCCACCCGTGCGCCACGACGGACAAAACGCGGAATTCCGGGCAAAGCGTCCCACCGTGCATCAGACAAATTAAAAGGGTATAAAAAGAAGGGAGAACGGCAGCGCTGCTGTTCTCCCTTTCACAATTATGATATGATTATATGCCCGAGATTAAACCAAGCATCCGGTATTTCTTACGGAGCATAAGGCAGTCCCCGGAATGTACTCCCTTCAAACCGGCTTACCGAATCTCCGCACCTCTTGCTCTTTGCGCTGCGGTCGTGTTTTACACTCTGCGAAAGACGCCGAAAATGCCTCAGCTCCGCCGCTTTGTAAAGCGCGCAGGTCAAAAGCTCTGATGCTCAATCCGGAATGATTACAGATACTTCTTGAAGCCCTTGACTTCACTGTAGCCGATCGCATCGTAAAACTTGTGCGCGCCGGTGCGCGTCAGTGCGGAAACCAGAATGCAGTAGTGACATTCCTTTTCGCGGCCCCAGTTCTCAATGTATTCAAACATGCCGCGTCCAACCCCTTTTCCGCGGTACTTTTCATCCGTCACAACATTTTCGACGAGCAGAACCGGCTTGCATGCGCCGCAGACGTCCTCAAACGCCACGCCAATCAGGGAACCGCAGAGATCTCCGGTTTCCGTATCCTCCGCAACAAGCAGAAAGCAATCCGGATTTTGCTCCAGCTTCTCCATTTTCTGCGCCATCACCTTTGGATCCGCCAGCGAATCGGAAAGCTGAGCAAGCAGGGGGTTCAGCTTCTCAATGTCCGTAAGGCGCGCTTTTCTGTATGTGATTTTCAAACTTCATTCTCCTTCCAAAAACAGCGGCTTTTTCGTGATCGTCCCGCCGTGGCGCGGATAAGCCTTCGGCGTGAACGCAATTTTCTGCATGATGGCGATATTGCGCTCGCTGTGCTCTGCATCCGGCAGCGTAAACGGCACGTTTTTCACAATTTTGCAGCCGAGTGTGGAAACCGCGCGTTTGGCCCGCGTCATCTCCTCCTCAAGCCCCGGCCCCTTCATTGCGGCGAAAATGCCCTTCATTTTAATCAGCGGAATGCAGTATTCGGCCAGCGTATTCATATTGGCAACCGCACGGGCCGTCGCCACGTCAAAGCTCTCCCGGAGCTTTACATCCCGTCCGGCCTCTTCGGCGCGCTTGTGAATGTAAACGGCTTCTATTCCCGTCGCCGCGCAGACGTCCTTTAAGAACAAAAGGCGCTTATTCAGGGAATCGAGCAAGGTCAGTTCAATATCCGGGCGCATAATCTTGACCGGCACGCCGGGAAACCCCGCGCCGGTACCGACGTCGATGAGCTTTGCACCTTTCTTGATTTCGACGGCCTTTAAAAGCGTCAGGCTGTCCACAAAATGCTTTACAACGGCTTCGTGCGGGTCGGTGATTGCCGTCAGATTCATCACCTCGTTGCGTTCCAGCAGAATATCCAGATAAATCTGAAATTTCTCCGCCTGCGCCGGGGAAACCTTGACGCCGATCTCCTTCGCTTTTTGTACCAGCTCACTTTTTATATCCATATCGCAATTCCTCTGCCCTTTCTTTGTGAAGGTCACTCAGACCGAATCCGCCTGATGGAGTGGCATTTCGGTTTTTGCGGCACATCCGCCGCCCCATTTTCACGCATTTTCTGCGCCGTTCTGCGCGGAAAGCCAAATCAGCAGCACCGAAATGTCCGCCGGGGACACACCGGAAATGCGCCCGGCCTGCCCGATATTTTCCGGCCGCACGCGGTTGAGCTTTTCCTGCGCCTCAAGCCGCAGGCCGGCAATCTGCGCGTAGTCGATTTCTTTCGGCAAAACCCGCTTTTCAAGGCGGCGCATCTCCGCGATATCCTGTAGCTGCCGCTTGATATATCCCTCGTATTTGAGCGCCGTCTCCACACTCTCAAAGATTTCGCGCGGATAATCGGGGCGTTCCGGGTCCATCGGCGCCAAATCCGCATAAGAAATCTGCGGGCGGCGAAGCAGCTCCGCCATACGCACGCCGGTAGAGACCGGCGATGTTTCACGTGAAACAAGGATATCGTTCAGCGCCTGTGTCGGTGAAAGCACGGTTCTTTCTGCCCGTTTCAGCTCCGCCGCCTTCTGCGCCTGCTTTCGCTCAAATTTCTCCCAGCGCCTGTCGGAGATCAGCCCCAGCCTGCGCCCGATTGGCGTCAAACGCTCGTCGGCGTTGTCCTGCCGGAGCACGAGCCGGTACTCCGAACGCGACGTCATCATCCGATACGGATCCGTTACACCTTTTGTGATCAGGTCGTCGATCAAGGTACCGATGTAAGAGCTTGCACGGTCCAGAATCAGAGGTTCGCGCCCAAGCAGCTTCAGCGCCGCATTCGCGCCGGCAACAAAGCCCTGCGCGGCGGCCTCCTCGTAACCGGAGCTGCCGTTGAACTGTCCTGCGCCATACAGGCCGGGGAAGTCGCGGAACTCCAAGGTTGAAGTCAATTGCAGCGGGTCGCAGCAGTCATATTCGATCGCATACGCGCTGCGCATGATCTGCACATGCTCAAGGCCCTTGATCGTGCGGTAAAAGGCGACCTGCACGTCCTCCGGCAGGGAGGAGCTCATTCCCTGCAAATACATTTCCTCCGTATCCGCGCCGCACGGCTCTATGAAGAGCTGATGACGCGGCTTCTCGGAAAAGCGCACGACCTTATCCTCAATGCTCGGGCAATAGCGCGGGCCGACGCCCTCGATCATCCCGCCGTACAGGGGCGAGCGGTGAATGTTCTCCAAAATGACCGCCTTTGTGCGGTCATTCGTCCAACTGACGTGGCAAACCGCCTTATTTTCCGGCAGCGTTTCCGCATCAAACGAAAAGGGCGTGACCGGCTCGTCCCCGCGCTGCACCTCCAGCTCCGAAAAATCGATGGATGAGCGCAGGACGCGCGCCGGCGTTCCGGTTTTAAAACGTCGCAGTGCGATACCGAGCCTTTTCAGCGCATCCGCCAGCTCCGTCGCCGGAAACATACCGTCCGGGCCGCCCGCATAGGAGACGTCTCCGACAAAGATGCGCCCGCCGAGAAAGGTGCCCGTCGCAAGCACAATGGCCCTGCACACATACTGCGCGCCGAGGCGCGTCGTCAGAAGCCATCCGTCCTCCGCCTGCACGAGATCGACGACCTCCGCCTGCTTCATTTCGAGGTTTGGGCAAAGCTCCAGCTTGTGCTTCATCACGCGCGCATACCGGTTGCGGTCGATCTGCGCGCGGAGCGAGTGCACTGCGGGTCCCTTGCCGAGGTTGAGCATCCGGCTCTGCAGCGTACATTCGTCCGCTGTTTTGCCCATTTCACCGCCGAGCGCGTCGATTTCGCGGACCAGATGGCCCTTCGCCGTGCCGCCGATGCTCGGATTGCAGGGGCAGTTGCCCACCGCATCCATATTGATTGTAAAAACCGCCGTATAGCAGCCAAGACGCGCCGAGGCCAATGCAGCCTCAATGCCCGCGTGCCCCGCGCCGATCACGGCAACGTCAAAATTTCCAGCCTTATAGTTCATTGCGTATCATCCATAAAAAATTTAATGTAAGGTATTTTGTGCTCTGCGGCAAAGCTCGTGCACACCGCAATTCCGCGACCCCGCCGCCCGGAAGCCGCCATCGCACGCGTCTGTTCCGCTTATTTCTTGCACTGGCGAAGTGAGCGAAATGAACGACTCCGCGACTTCGCCGCGGGTCGTACCCGTCTACTTGCCGACGCAGAATTTGGAAAACACCTTGTCCACTACCGCGTCGGATACGCGTTCGCCGGTCAGCTCGTTCAGCGCCGCGATCGCGCCTTCGAGCGAAACCGTCACCGCATCCCACGTCATACCGAGCAGAAGCGCATTCTGCGCCTCCTCGATGCAGGACAGCGCATTCTGCGCGTCTGCACGCTGCCGCTCCGTATACAGAATGCCGTCGTTTGGATTCAGCGTTGCCGTATGCAGCGCGCGCGCCGCCGCGTCGGAAAGCGCGGATACCCCGTCCCCGGAAATCGCCGCAATTTCAACGACCTCGGCGAAATGCGCGCGAATTTCCGCCATATCGATTTTCGGCGGCAGATCGGACTTATTGACCACCGCCACGCACGGCGCATTGCCGATCGCCTGAATCAGGGCGCGGTCATCTTCGTTCAGCGTCTCGCTCGCGTCGAAAACCGCAAGCACAAACTGCGCCGTTTTTACGCGGTCCAGCGCGATGCGCACGCCGATCTGCTCCACACGGTCGTCCGTCTCCCGGATGCCCGCCGTATCCGCCAGGCGCAGCGGTATATCGCCGAGCAAAACCGTTTCCTCCACCACGTCCCGCGTCGTTCCCGCAAGGTCCGTCACTATGGAACGCTCGCAGCCCGCCAGCAGATTCATCAGCGTCGATTTTCCCGCGTTCGGCTTGCCCGCTATGACCGTCACAACGCCCTCGCGCAGCACGCGTCCGCCGTCAAAGCTCTGAAGCAGCTTTTCGAGCGCCGCCCGCGCTGCGGAAAGCCTCGTTTTCAACATTTTTTCGTCTACCTGTGGAATATCATCGTCCGGATAATCAGCCCATGCCGCCAGATGCGCGCCGATATCGGTCAGGTCGTCCCGAATCGCCGCAATCCGCCGGGAAAGCGCGCCGTCATGACCGGCCTGCGCAGCCTTCATCGCTTCCTTGCCCTGCGCCGAAATCAGCTCCATCACGGCCTCTGCCTGCGCGAGATCCATCTTGCCGTTCAAAAATGCGCGGCGCGTAAATTCGCCCGGCTCCGCCGGAGAAGCCCCCGCCGAAAAAACCGCCTTGAGCACGGCTTTCAAAACGAACAGGCCGCCGTGGCATGAAAGCTCCACCACGTCCTCGCCGGTAAAGCTCTTCGGCGCGGCAAAAACCGTCGCGATACATTCATCCAGCCGGCTGCCGTCCTGTGCATAGACATGCCCGAACCGGCAGGTATAGCCCGCCGCCGTATGTAATTTTTCACCGGACGCCGCATGAAACACACGATCGCCGACCGCGCGGGCCTGCGGGCCGGAAATCCGGATGATCCCAATGCCGCCCGGTGCGGCCGCCGTGGAGATTGCCGCAATTGTCTTCATTTTTTACCTCTTATATGAAATATAAATTTATTTGTCGCTTTTCCGCAGCCGGCGGCGGATCACCGCATAAGCCGCCGTGCACACCGCAGGCACCGGAAGCCTCATCTGGGCACACAGAAAAATTCTCGCCTTTAATGGCCCGGCATACGCGCGAATTCAGTCCATATCGCAGATAAAAACCGGCTCTACATGCCGCAGCTAATGTCGGAAACCTTCGGTCTGCGCTTCCATTCCCGACTCGCGGACCGCCTTCTTTGCCTTGTGGGAACCGCTGTATCTTCCGTTGCCTTTAACGTTTATATATAATAATATTATTTTTAATATTATTTTTTGTCCTTCCGGCACCGGCGGCGCACAATACCATAAGCGGCCGCCCAGAGCGCCAGCAGCAAAAGCATAAAAAGCGTGCGCACCAGAAGCCCCGTATACCACGGTGCGGAATCCGTGGCATACGCTTCCTGAAAGCGAAAATACGCCTGAATATCTCCAATTGCAAAACCGATATACACGCCGGCCAGCGTGCTGATCCCGATTTCCAGCGCGCGCTTGAGTCTATTCATATGCCGTCACCCCATCTTTTATTTTTTGATTATAGCACGCGCCGCGCGCTTTCGCCACCCCTATTTCGGTAAAAAAGAAGAACCCCCGCGCGGAGGTTCTTCCGGAATCTTACTTCTTCTCGATTCTGCCGTAAGGCGCGGAGACATCGTCCAGTACGCGGGGCGCCGCGGGCTGTGCCGGAGCCGGGCGGGAGGGGCGGTTGTCTCTGCGCGGCGGCCTGCCGCCGCGGTCATTGCGGTTATCGCGGCCGTAGCCGTTTTTGCCGCGGTTTCCGCCTCTGCGGTTGTCGCGCTTCGGGAAGCGTTCGCCGCCCTCGGGGCCAATCACGACATGGCGGGCAAGATCCTCGCCCTCGCTCCAGGACTTTGCGCCCTCCACAGTCTGCACCGCCGTATGAATGATGCGGCGCTCATAGGGATTCATCGGCTCCAGCGACGAATTGCGGCCGGTCTTTACGGCGCGCGCCGCCATCTTCTTGCCGAGGTTTTCCAGTGTTTCCTTGCGCTTTTCGCGGTAATTGCCCACATCCAGCGTGATACGGTAATACGACTCGTCCACATGGTTCGCCACGAGAGAGGCAAGATACTGGAGCGCGTCCAGCGTTTCGCCGCGATGGCCGATGATAAAGCCGATGTCCTCGCCCGTGAGAACCAACTCCGCGCCGGCCTCCACCTCGTGGATCTCCACCTGAACATCCTGAAGGCCCATGCCGCCGAGGATCGAGCGGAGGTAATCCGCCGCCGCATCCGCCGGCACCTCGCGGACGAATGCGCGGACCTTTGCCGGATTGCCGCCAAACAGGCCGAAGCGCTTTTTCTCCGGCAGCTCCAAAATTTCAAATTCCGCTTCCGTTGTGTCTACGCCGAGCTGTGCGCACGCGTTCGCATGCGCCTCTTCAACCGTCGCGCCCGTTGCAATTGCTTCTCTTACCATTTGCTTTTGCTTCCTTTCTTTTCCGTTTCCATACCAAAAATATCATTTATCCCGCAAGAAGTGAAAGGAGGAGGGATAATCGGCTGATTTATTTCTTGCTTCCCATGTAGTCGGAGGCAGAGCCTTTGTTTTTCTGCGCGCCGCCGGACTTCTTTCCGCCGGATTTTTTGCCCTGCTGGGTCGCCTGGCGGTTTGCCTGCGCCCGATTTTTGGCGTCTATCTTATCCGCGATCTGCTTTTGAATATCGGCGGGCAGCGGACGCACCTTTTCGTCCGCCTCCAAAAGCGTGGCATAACGGCTGGCCTCCGAGTTCGCGGAAATTCTCTCCGGCGAATAATACTTGTGCTGCACGAGCGACTGCGCAAAACCGACCAGCGCGGAAATGATCCAGTAAAATCCGACGGCACCGGGCATGATATACGCCCAGTACGCGGAAAGGAGCGGCATGCCGTACAGCATGACCTTCATGCAGCCGCTGCCCGCCTGCTGCTGTTGGGGCTGCAGCTTCTGCATGATAAACGTCTGGCCCCAATACGTAACGAGCGCCAGAACCGGAATGATCCACATCATCGAAGCAAAGCTGGATGCGTTCGGCGAAGCCAGAAGGTCAAGGCCGAAGAAAGTAAAGCCCTTGCTGAAGGACTCAATCTTATTGACGTCCTCCGCCGAAAACATCGTGAGGTACTCCTTCAGGGAAGAAAAATTCTTGACGATTTCCAGCTCCACATACTGGCTCGTGCTGGAAACGCCGGGAATCTTCGAGATAAAATCCGTGGCCTGCGCGATAGAGTCCTTCGCAACATGCAGGGTATTCGAAAGCGGGTAAATAACCGAATAGTAAATGCCGAGCATAATCGGGAACGGCAGAAGGGTCATCAGGCAGCCGCCGCCGGGGTTGACGCCCTCTTTTTCATACAGCTTCTGCAGCTCTTCATTATACTTCATTTTGTCGTTGCCGTAGCGCGCCTGCAGCTCCTGCTGCTTCTTGGACAGCCTCGACTGCGCCGCCATGCTTTTCTGCGATTTGATCGAGAAGGGGAACATCAGCGCTTTTACGATAATCGTAAACAGAATAATCGCCACGCCGTAGTTTTTAAAAATCGTGTACAGGAACCACAGCAGATATCCGAATATGCTGCCGAAAAAATTAAAAATCTGCATCATAGCTTAAATCAAATCCTTCCCGGATCTAGTCTTGTTCTTTTTTTCGGGCACGGGATCATAGCCGCCCCTTGAAAACGGATTGCAGCGCAGAATGCGCCACAGGGCGAGCAGGCCGCCCTTTACGGCGCCGAACCGCTCGACGGCCTCTATCCCGTACTGCGAACAGGTGGGAATATATTTACAGCAGCCTCTTGTACTGCTTGGCCTGATTTTCCGGTAAAGCCGAAACAGGGCGAGCAGCGCCCTTTTCGGCATATCGACAATATTCATACGCTTTCGGAAGAAACCGCTTTTTCGCGCTTTCCCCTTTTTTTGGTTGCAGAAACAAGCACGCCGAGCTCTTCCAGCGCGCTTTCCATTTCCGTATAGACGGCTTTGCAGGGAACAAACGGCGTTTTTCCGCGCGATACCAGCACAACGTCATAGCCCGGCTTCATCCGGGGATACAACGCGCGAACGCTCTCGCGCAGCAGCCGGCGCGCACGGTTCCGCTTCACCGCATTGCCGATTTTTTTGCTCGCCGTAATGCCGACGCGCGGCGAAGCGCCGCTTTTGCGCATACAATAGACGACGAGCGTTGGGCGCACCGCGCTTTTCCCGTGCGCGTAAACGCGCCGGAATTCATAATTTTCTGTCAGAGGTACAATAATATCCATAATTTCCGATTTTCCGCGCGCACCGCCGGCACGCAAAACAAAGAAAGGTCACACGCCGGTGACCCTCAAAGCATACATCAATAAGTTAAACGTGCTCTGCCCTTTGCTCTGCGACGCGCCAGGACCTTGCGTCCGTTGCGTGTAGACATTCTCTTTCTGAAGCCGTGCTCCTTCTTTCTGTGGAGCTTCTTCGGCTGATAGGTTCTCAGCATATCAAAAACCCTCCTTTCGCGAGGTTACTTTGCAAAATCCGAAACGATACAGTCGGTTACAGTTAAGCATTATACCTTAAAACCTTAGAATCTGTCAACCTTTTTTCCGGTTTTTCCGTAAAAAAAACCTTACCGGAATTTTTCTCTCCATATCCTGCGTTTCTTTTTTTCAAAGCCACAGAATATAGGCGCCGCAAAATGCGGAACACACATATCCGGCGCCCAATTTCCCCCACGCGCAATTTTCAACATTCCTTGGAATTCCTGTGGACAACTCCTTCATTTTGTGCTACACTATATATTAGTATTTTATCGCCAAAACACGCGGCCGTACCGTTTTTCAGACGGATTTCCCGGGAAAAGGGACAGCGTGGTTTTGTGCTGTGTCCGAAGAACACGGGAGAAAGGGAAACAGGAAATGGAATCATTCTTTGAGGCATGGGATTTAATCCTCGGCGACTGCAAATCCAAGGTTACAGATGTAAGCTACAACATGTGGTTCAGCAAGCTCACGCCGATTTCGCTTGACTTTGAGCAGGGCATCGCGATCATCCAGGCGCCGAACGAATTTCATAAGGCCACGATCGAGCGCGGCTTCCACAAATATCTGAACGATGCGATTCAGGGCATTTTCGGCCCGACGATCACCTATAAGCTGATTACGCCGATGGAAAAGAAAGAAAAGGAAAAGGTGGAGGACGACGACGAGTACGAGTACACGTTTGAAACCTTTATCGAGGGCAGCTCCAACAAGTTTGCCTGCGCCGCCTGCCGTTATGTGGCCAAGGAGCCGGCCAAAAACTACAATCCGCTTTTTATCTACGGCAATTCCGGCCTCGGCAAGACGCACCTGCTCAATGCCGTCGGCCACGAGCTGAAGAAAAATTTTCCGGAGAAGAACATCATCTACGTCAAGGGCGACCAGTTTGCCAACGAGCTGATTGAAGCCATCCGCGCCGGTACCACGGCGGGCTTCCGCGAAAAATACCGCAAGGCCGATGCGCTGCTCATCGACGATATCCAGTTTATCGCCGGCAAGGAATCGACGCAGGAGGAATTTTTCCACACCTTTAACACGCTGTACGAATCCAAAAAGCAGATCGTTCTGACGAGCGACCGGCCGCCGCGCGATATCGCCACGCTGGAAGACCGTCTGAAAACCCGCTTTGAGTGGGGCCTCACCGCCGACGTGCAGCCGCCGGATTTCGAAACGCGCATGGCGATCATCAAGCGCAAGGCCGAGCTTGTCGGCATCAACATGCCGGACAGCGTCTGCGAATTCATCGCGGTCAAGCTCAAGAGCAACATCCGCCAACTGGAGGGCACCGTCAAAAAGCTCAAGGCCATCCACCTTGTCGAGGGCGCAACCCCGACGGTCAATACCGCGCAGCGCGCCATCAGCGATATCGTCAACAACGACCAGCCGACGCCCGTAACGGTCGAAAAAATCATTGAGGAGGTCGGCCGCACCTACGGCGTATCGCCCGAAGATATCAAATCCTCCAAGCGCAACGCAAATATCTCCTTCGCCCGGCAGAT
This sequence comes from Oscillospiraceae bacterium, assembly GCA_019422905.1. GTDB lineage: Bacteria > Bacillota > Clostridia > Oscillospirales > Acutalibacteraceae > Hominenteromicrobium. The sequence continues at coordinate 11,695 of JAHZCM010000003.1, read as the reverse complement.
CTCCATGTACATCGTCCGTGAAATCACGCAGATGCCGATGGTCGAGATCGGCAAGGAGTTCGGTGGCCGCGACCACTCCACCGTCGTCTATGCGATCCAGCAGATCGAAGAAAAGTCCCTGAAAGACCCCGTCACAAAGGCCACGGTCAGCGACATCATCAAAAATATCCGCGACCGTTGAGCTTCTGTTTAAAGCTTCAACCGCCAAAACGGTTTTCCACGAATTCATAAACAAATTTTCAACATTTCACACAGAGTTTTCAACCGTCTTGTGGAATAGAAATTTCTTTCCACATTGTCCACATTTCATCCACAGAAAAAATTGAAAAATTTTTCCGCATTTTTTCGCGGACGAAAGCCACTTTCAAAAATTTCCCACAAATCCACACCCCCTACGGCTACTGCTAAATTAAATATATAAAAAAATATATAAAAAAGCCTTCGGCCCGCCGAAGCGCATTTCACACAGCGTCTTTTCCACCCAAACCGAAAAACGCACACACGAAAACAAAAGTACCCCACAACCCCTAAAAAGGAGAAAAACCATGAAGCTGACAATAGACAAACGCATACTCACCGAAGCGGTCAGCAATTTACAGCGCGCCGTTTCCACCAAAACCTCCATCCCCGCACTTGAAGGCATCCTCATCCGCAGCGATGTGGAAAAAATCATTCTCTCCGCCTACGACCTCGAAATCGGCATGCAGACAGAACTGCCCGCCGTCATTTCCGAGCCGGGCGCCATCATCCTGACCGCAAAGCTGTTTTCCGAAATCGTCCGGAAATCCCCGGCCGACGACGTCACCATCGAAACGGACGACCGCAACACGGCGACCATCACCTCCGGCGTCAGCTGCTTCACCATCATCGGCATGGACGCCGCCGAATTCCCGGAATTCCCAAAAATCACCGACACCGATACGGTCAAGCTACCCGCAAACGTGTTAAAAAGCATGATCCGCCAAACGCTTTTCGCCGTCGCGGACTCCAATGCAAAGCCAATCCACCAAGGAAGCCTGTTTAAAATTCAGGACAATATACTCGACGTCGTTTCCGTAGACGGCTACCGGCTGGCCCTGCGCCGCGAGGCCATTCAATTCGACGGCGAACTCGATTTTGTCGTTCCCGGAAAGACACTCAGCGAAGTGCTCAAGCTCCTGAAGGACGACGAAGGCGACGTGGAAATCTGCCCGAGCCGCCGCCACATTCTGTTTAAAATCGATAACTACACCGTGCTTTCCGCCCTGCTCGAAGGCGAATTTCTCGATTACCGCGCGGCGCTTCCAAAGGATAAAAAAACGCAGGTCGTCGTCTCGACGCGCACACTGATCGACAGCGTGGAGCGCGTTTCCCTGCTGATCACAGACCGGCTGAAAAGCCCGGTACGCTGTGTTTTCGGGGAGGACACCGTAAAATTGCTCTGCACCACTACGATGGGGCGGGCAAACGATCAGATCGAAGCAAAAATTTCCGGCGAGCCGCTGGAAATTGGTTTCAACAACAAATATCTGCTGGATGCGCTCCGCAGCGCCGAATGCGACGAGGTGCGCATGGAATTGGGCGGGCCGATCAGCCCGATGCTGATTCTGCCGAAGGAAGGCGATTCCTTCTCCTTTCTTGTTCTGCCGGTCCGTCTGCGCAGCGAGATATAGGCACACAACAAAATGTTTCACAGCGTGTCCTTGGACGAGAAACAGCGCTGTGAAACACCATTTGCAACGGAAGGAAGGGCTCCATGAACGAAATCATTCAGATTACGACCGAATTTATCCGGCTGGATGCGCTTTTGAAGCTGGGCGGCGCGCTCGACACAGGCGGGCAGGCAAAATTTGTGATTCAGAACGGAGAGGTTGCGGTCAACGGCGAAATCTGCACAATGCGCGGCAAAAAGATGCGCGACGGCGATTTTGCCGAATACAACGGAATCCGCTATACCGTGCAGGCGGCGGAGAGCTGAACCGTGAACGTAACGCGTCTTGGCTTTGAAAATTTTCGAAATTTAGAGAACGGGGAAATTTTCCCCTGCGATACGATCAACGTGATTTTCGGCAGCAATGCGCAGGGGAAAACGAACCTGCTCGAATCCATCTGGCTTTTTACCGGCGGGCATTCGTTCCGCGGCACAAGGGACGGCGAGCTGCCCCGGCTTGTAAACGGCAAAAACGCCGAATCCGCCGCGCTTTCGATGACGCTCTTCACCGAGGGGCGCGAGCAGGAGCTGAAGCTGTTGTTTAAAAGCGGGCGGCGGCAGAGCGTGATCAACGGTGTGGAAAAAAAGACGGGCTCCGCGCTTGTCGGCAAATTCTGCGCGGTGATCTTTTCGCCGGAGCATCTGCTGCTTGTCAAGGAGGGCCCTGCCCGGCGGCGCGCGTTTATAGACGGTGCGCTGTGCCAGGCGAAGCCGGCCTTTGCCCGTGTGCTCACCAATTACAACAAGGCGCTCCTGCAGCGCAACGCGCTATTGAAGGACATCCCGCGCCATCCCGAGCTGCGCGATACGCTGGATATCTGGGATGAGCGGCTGATTCTGTTCGGCACGCAGGTTATTTTGGAGCGCATCGCGTTTTGCCGCACGCTGGCGCCGGCCGCCGCGGAAATTTACGCGGGGATCGCCAAGGAAAAAGAGGCGGTTACCTTCTCCTATGCGCCGTTTCAGGACGCGGACACGCAGGAGGAGCTTGCCGCGCGTTTCTTCGCGGCGCTGAAAGGCAACCGGGAAACCGACGTCCGCATGGGCTTTACATCCGCCGGGCCGCACCGCGACGATTTTACGATTCAGATCGACGGCCTTTCCGCACGCACCTATGGCTCGCAGGGCCAGCAGCGCAGCATTGTGCTGGCGCTGAAGCTGGCGGAGGCCGATATCCTCTTTGAAAAAACGGGGGAGCGTCCGGTTATTCTGCTGGACGACGTGATGAGCGAGCTGGATATGAGCCGCCGCGACTATCTTTTGAACCATCTGGAGGGCAGGCAGGTTTTCATCACCTGCTGCGATCCGGAAACCGTGCGGCTGATGGAACGCGGGCGCGGCTTCCTCGTGGAGCGCGGCGCGCTGAAAAATTAAGAAACAGTTTATATTCCCCGTCTGTACGGCGGGGAAAAATTGTGTTATACTATTTTTTATCTATCAAAGGCCGTTCTGCGGCCGTAAAAGCAGCATACTAAAAGGGGGATCCGCGTGTATATCCATCTCGGTCTCGGCGTCGTTGTGCGCGGGGAAGATATAATCGGTATTTTTGATTTGGAAAACACGACGGTATCGGGCGCAACACGGGATTTCCTCCGGCGTGCCCAGCAGGAGAACCTCGTGGAGGACGTCTGCTACGACCTGCCCCGTTCCATCGTTGTCTGCCGGGATTTTGTCTGCGGCAAGCGCGTTTATATCACCCAGATCGCACCGGCGACGCTTTTAAAGCGCTCCAAATCGGAGCTTGGCGGCATCCCGTTTGAAAGGCCGCGAAAAAGCTCTGCCAAAACGAAGAATTGAAAGGAAGGAAGCCTCGTCTATGCAGTATTTTGGTATTCCGACATGTCCGTATTGCAAAAAGCATGTGAATCTGATCCGCACGTGGAAGCTGAAGCGCGAAGGCGAATACAAATGCCCGCGCTGCGGCGGCATTTCGAATGTCTATCTCTCGCCGCTCGTCTATGTGTTTTCGGCGCTTGCCATCTGCGCGGGTGTGTGTATCTATTTCTTCTATAAATTTGTACTCGATGACGTCAAGCTGTTTACCTGCCTGTATGTCTTTATTCCCTTTGCCGCCTTTTTCATCCTGAGCCTCTTTACCGTGTATCTGAAGCGGCCGGTCATCAAGCGCGTGCAGCGGCCCGCACAGGAGGAGCGCAGGCCGAATAAGCCGCAGCCGACCCGTCGGAGAGAGGACGATACCTTCTCGGAAATCAACACAGGACGGTACAAGGATTCAAACTGACAGGTACACGCGCGTTTTTGTTTACGCAGGGTTTAAAAGCGTGCGCGTTGTGAAAAGAAAAGCGGAGCGGCTTATATGAATCGTTTTGCCCGTTTTATAGTTCAGGCTTCAGCCGTAAAGCCGCAGGGGAAAACGACCGGTTCCAAAGTATATCCCAAATAGAGGAGAGAAAGTCCGTTTTCAAACGGGCTTTTTTTTGCGCCAAAAATCGAAAAAGCCGTCAAATTTGCGCCAGAATCGATTTTTCCCCGCAGAGGTGGTTAGAATCACGAAAAAAAAGGCACGGCTGCGCGCTTTTTTTACCTGCTTTTTTGAAAGGCAGCCCTTGTAAAAAAATGCGGTTTGTGGTATACTATATATAAAAGTTACCCTGTGGATAGAAAGGAAAATGAGCTTACGATGGATATCAATGAAATGACGCATGTGGATGCAAATTACGGTTCGGACCAGATTCAGGTTCTTGAGGGTCTGGAAGCCGTTCGGAAGCGTCCGGGCATGTACATCGGCTCCACCGGCCCCCGCGGCCTGCATCACCTCGTTTATGAGATCGTGGACAACGCGATCGACGAGGCGCTGGCGGGTTACTGCGACCGCATCGATGTGCGGATTCTGCCGGGCGACATCATTTATGTAGAGGACAACGGGCGCGGCGTCCCGGTCGGCGTACAGCAGCAGACGGGTTTGCCGGCGGTCACGGTCGTTTATACCATCCTGCATGCGGGCGGAAAATTCGGCGGCGGGAGCTATAAGGTTTCCGGCGGCCTGCACGGCGTGGGCGCGTCGGTCGTGAACGCGCTGTCCACCTGGATGGAGGTCGAGGTGCGCCAGAGCGGGCATCTGTACCGCCAGCGCTTTGAGCGCGGCGACGCCGTTTACGATCTGCAGGATCTCGGCCCGCTTGAGGATCCGGCGCAGACCGGTACCACGGTGCGCTTTAAGGCGGATCCGGAAATCTTCAGGGAAACGACGGTCTATGAATTTTCCACGCTGGAAACGCGCCTGAGAGAGCAGGCATTTCTGAATGCGGGCGTCAATATCATCCTGACCGATGAGCGCGACCCGGAAAATATACAGAGCGACCGGTTCCACTATGAAGGCGGCGTATCGAGCTTTGTCGAATACTTGAATAAGAGCAAGGAAGCGATCCACCCCGGCGTCCTTTATTTTTCGGCTACGGCGGCGGACAACAACTCCACCTGCGAAATCGCGATGCAGTATACGGACAGCTTCAACGAGATGATCCTTTCCTTTGCGAACAACATCCGCACGGTGGACGGCGGCACGCATGAGGACGGCTTTAAGCGCGCGCTGACACGTGTGATGAATGATTATGCCAGAAAATACAATATTTTGAAGGAAGCCGATAAGAACCTCTCCGGCGAGGATGTGCGCGAGGGCCTGACCTGCGTGATCAGCGTCAAGGTCAAGGAGGCGCAGTTTGAGGGCCAAACGAAGGGCAAGCTCGGCAACACCGAGATCAGCGGCCTCGTCAGCTCCATGCTTTCCGATAAGCTGATGACGTTCATGGAGGAAAACCCGGCGGTCGCCCGCGCGATTTTCGATAAGGCGATGGCGGCTTCGCGTGCGAGAGAGGCGGCCAGAAAGGCCCGCGATCTCGTGCGGCGCAAGTCCGCGCTGGAAAGCGCCACACTGCCCGGCAAGCTCGCGGACTGCCAGTCCAGAAATCCCGATGAGACGGAAATTTACATCGTCGAGGGCGATTCCGCAGGCGGCTCCGCCAAGGGCGGGCGCGACCGCAAATTTCAGGCGATTCTCCCGCTTTGGGGCAAGATGCTGAACGTCGAAAAGGCGCGTCTCGACCGCGTATACGGCAACGACAAGCTGATGCCGGTCATCACCGCGCTGGGCACGGGCATCGGCGAGGATTTTGACCTTTCCAAGCTACGCTACGGCCGCGTGATCATCATGGCCGATGCCGACGTGGACGGCTCGCATATCCGCACGCTGCTTCTGACGTTCTTTTACCGCTATATGCGCCCGCTTGTGGAAGCCGGGCATGTCTATATCGCGCAGCCTCCGCTGTTCCGTTTGACAAAGAATAAGCGCCATTATTATGCGTATTCCGATCCGGAGCGCGACCGGATCATGGCGCAGCTTCAAAGCGGTTACGACATCCAGCGCTATAAGGGCCTCGGTGAGATGGATTCCGAGCAGCTCTGGGAAACGACGATGAATCCCGAAACGCGCGTCATGCTGCAGGTTACGCCGAGCGACGCCGCGCAGGCCGACGAGGTGTTCACGATCCTGATGGGCGACAAGGTGGAGCCGCGCCGCGAATTTATCGAGCGCAATGCAAAGTACGTCAAAAATCTGGATGTTTAAGCGCGAAAGGACATAGAGAATGGATAACAACGAATTGAAGGAAAATCTCATACAGGTTGACCTGAAAAAAATTATGGAGGAGTCCTTTTTGGATTACTCCATGTCCGTCATCGTGCAGCGCGCGCTGCCGGATGTGCGAGACGGCCTGAAGCCGGTGCACCGCCGCATCCTCTATACGATGTACGAAAACAGCTTGTGGCCGGATAAGGCGTACAGAAAATGCGCGGATACCGTCGGCACCGTTCTGGGCCGCTACCATCCGCACGGCGACGTTTCGGTTTACGATGCGCTGGTGCGCCTTGCACAGGATTTTTCCATGCGCTATATGCTGGTGGACGGCCACGGCAACTTCGGCTCCGTGGACGGCGACCCCCCGGCTGCTTACCGATACACGGAGGCGAGAATGAGCAAGCTCTCGGTGGAGATGCTGCGGGATATTGAGAAGGATACCGTCGATTTTCAGCCGAACTACGACGACCGACTCAAAGAACCGCTTGCTCTGCCCTCTCACTTCCCGAATATCCTCGTCAACGGCTCCACCGGCATCGCGGTCGGCATGGCGACGAATATCCCGCCGCACAATATGGGCGAGGTGCTCGACGGCGTCTGCGCGATGGTGGATGACCCGGACATCACGCTGGACGGGCTGATGCAGTATATCAAGGGCCCGGATTTCCCCACCGGCGGCATCATCATGGGCCGCAGCGGCATCCGCGCCGCTTATGGGACCGGCCGCGGCAAAATTTATGTGCGCGCCCGCGCGGAGATTGTTGAAAAGCCGAACGGGAGGTTCCAGATCGTCGTATCCGAGCTGCCGTATCAGGTCAATAAAGCGCGCCTGATCGAGAGCATTGCCGATCTTGTCAAGGAAAAGCGCATCGAAGGGATTTCCAATATCGACGACCATTCCGACCGCAACGGCATGCATATCGTGATCGACGTAAAGCGCGAGGCTTCGCCGCAGATCGTCCTGAACAATCTGTTTTCCATGACGCAGATGCAGATCACTTTCGGCGTGATCATGCTGGCGATCGTGAACGGCGAGCCGAAAACGCTGACCCTGCGCCAGATCCTGCAGGAATACATCAAATTCCAGAGCGAGGTCGTGCTGCGTCGCACGCAGTTTGACCTTAAAAAGGCGCAGGAACGCGCGCATATTCTCGAGGGCTTGATCATTGCGCTCGATTTTATCGACGAAGTGATCGCGATTTTGCGCAGCGCGGCGAGTATTCCGGAAGGCAAGGAGGCGCTGATGTCGCGCTTCGGTCTCGACGACGTGCAGGCACAGGCCATCGTGCAGATGCGCCTCGGCCAGTTGACGGGTCTTGAGCGCACGAAGATCGAGGAGGAGCTTGACGCTTTGCGCCTGAAGATTGCCGATTATATAGACATCATCGCGAGCGAGCCGCGCCGGTTCGGCATCATCAAGGATGAGGCCGTTGAAATGAAGAAAAAGTTCGGCGATGAACGCCGCACGGAAATTGCCGCAGTCAGCGGTGAAATGGACGTGGAGGATCTGATCCCGCGCGAGGAGTGCGTGCTCACGCTGACGAATTTCGGCTATGCAAAGCGCCAGACGCTGGATACCTACCGCACGCAGAAGCGCGGCGGGCGCGGCGTTTCGGGCATGACGCGCCGGGATGAGGACGTCGCGACCGAGATGTTCATCGCCGGAAGCCACGATTACGTGCTGTTCTTCTCAAACCGCGGGCGTGTTTACCGGCTCAAGTGCTATGAGGTTCCCGAAGGCTCCCGCACAAGCCGCGGCATCAATATTGCAAACCTCCTTCCCCTTCAGCCGGAGGAACAGATCACTTCCATGCTGCGTGTAGAGGAGATGGATAAGGAACGCTATCTCGTCATGGTCACGAAAAACGCGGTGATCAAGCGTGTCAGCCTTTCCACATTTGCGAACGTCCGCAAGAGCGGCCTCATTGCCATCGATTTGGACGAGGATGACGTGCTAAGCTGGGTGCGTATCACAAGTGGGCAGGATGATCTGCTCGTCGCGACGAAGCACGGCAAGGCGATCCGCTTCCATGAGAGCGACGTCCGCGAAATGGGACGGCAGGCCCGCGGCGTTCGCGCCATCCGCCTGCTCGGCGACGATGTGGTAATTGGCATGAGCATTTTGCGCGAAAACGGCCTTGTGCTCACCGTTTCGGAAACCGGCTACGGCCGCCTGTCCAGAATCGGGGATTACCGTTTGCAGAACCGCGGCGGCAAGGGCATCCTGAATTACCATGTTGAAAAATACGGCGACGTGGCGGCGATTAAGGTTGTCGATCTCGATAACGACATCATTCTGATTTCCGACGACGGCATCATCATCCGCATTGAGGCGAAGTCCGTGCGTGTCTGCGCGCGGCCGAGCAAAGGCGTCCGCGTGATGAAGCTCCAGGAGGGCAGCCGCGTGATCACGATGGCCCGCGTGCCGCACGACGACAGCGAGGAAATCACGAGCGTGGAAAACAACGGCGCTGCTGATGAGGATGAAGCCGATTCTGCGGCGGATATAAGTGAAAACGACGGAGACGAATAAAAAAGTAAGGGGAGACGGCCTGAGCGGCACAGTCTCCCCTTTTGGCTTTAAACGGTTCTTTCCATTTTCCGCCTTGCAGTCTGGTCAGGGCTGTATTATGATAAGAAATACGGAGTTTTATTTTTCGGGGTTAAGGAGGAGAAAAATTGAACATCTTGGAAGAGCGCGGATTTCGCGGCTGCGTTTCGGTGCGGCGAAACGGCGCATCCTGTCTTTGTCTCGCAAACGGCTATGCGGATTATGGACACCGAATCAAAAATACGCCCGAAACGCGGTTTGCCACGGCATCCGCAGGAAAGGCCTTTGTTGCCGTCGGTGTTTTGCAGCTGATCGAGCGCGGAAGGCTTTCGTTTTCGGATACGATTGCGCGCATACCGATTGACTGGAAGCGGATTGACGCGGGTATCACGGTCCGCGAACTGCTGACGCACGTTTCCGGCATACCGGATTATTTTGACGAGTCCGTTATGGAGGAATATGAGGAGCTTTGGCGGGAATATCCGAACTACAAAATCCGGAAAAGTGCGGATTTGCTGCCGTTTTTTATCGATAAGCCGATGCTGTATGCCCGAGGCAGTCGCTTTCAATATAACAATACGGGCTTTGTCGTGCTGGGTATGATGATCGAGGCTGTAACCGGTCAACCGTTTGACGTATATCTCGAAGAAAATGTCTTTATGCCTGCCGGTATGCATCATACCGGATACTATGAGCTGGACCGCCTGCCGGAAAACTGCGCGAACAGCTACATATGGGATACGGCGCGCCGTGCATATTACACCAATATTTACAGTGTAGACGTCAAGGGAACCGGTGCGGGCGGTGCATTTACCACCGTACAGGATGTGGAGCGGTTCTGGAACGCTTTGCTCGGGTATAAGCTGCTTTCCAAAGAGATGACAGAGGAAATGCTGCGTGTGCAGGTGCAGAATGAAACGGAGGACAGCTATGGGCTGGGAATGTGGATGAAGAAAAAGCCGGATGGCTATATCCCGTATTTTACGGGCAGCGATCCGGGCGTCAGCTTTATTTCGCTTTATGACCGGGAAAAACGGGAAAGCCGGACGCTGGTGAGCAATTACGGCGACAACGTATGGGCGCTCGAGGAGAAAATTAAATGAAAAAGCGGGGATTTGCATGGTTTTCCGTTCTGCTTCTCGTGCTCGGCCTTTCCGGATGCGCACCGAAAGCGCTTGTAAAATATGAGAATAAAAATCCGCCGATTTCCGGTATATTGTCCGTGAAAGATGGACAGCTCGTGACGGAGAGCGGCGAAACGGTCACGCTCTGCGGCGTGAATCTCGGCGGCTGGATGCTGATGGAAACGTGGATGGGGCCGGTTGTGAACTATGCCGAGGACTGGGGCTATCTGGACACGCTGGAGGTGCTTGAAGCGCGTTTTGGCGCGGAGAAAACCGTGGCGCTCATAAAGGCGTACGAAGAAAATTTTATGACCGAAGCGGATATCGCGCAGATCGAAAAACTCGGCTTCAACTGCGTGCGCGCGCCGTTCTGGTACCGCAACTTTATGTATGAGGACGGCACGTGGCTGAACGAAAATCCGGAGGAAAACCCGGGCTTTCAGCGGCTTGACTGGCTTTTGGAAACGTGCGCCGCACACGGTATCTATGTGATTCTTGACCTGCACGGCGCGCCGGGCGGGCAAAGCATGAACCACTCCACCGGCAAGGCGGGACGAAACCTGCTTTATACCGAAGCGGAAAATCTTGCGGCGGCGGGGCGCCTTTGGCAGGCGATCGCGGCGCGGTACCGGGATAATCCGGCGGTCGCCGCGTATGACCTCCTGAACGAGCCGCAGAATAACGGCGGCTATACGGGGGAAACCGCCTGGCCGGCCGAAAGCGCGCAGGCTGTTGCGCATACGAATGCGGCGTACGACCGTCTGTATCACGCCGTGCGGGCACAGGACGAAGCGCATATCGTCTCTCTGGAGGGCATATGGTCCACGGAGGTCCTGCCTGATCCCGTGGATATGGGCTATGAAAATATGCTCTACCAGCTCCATTTATACGATACGGACCGCGATATGATCGATTACCGCGTGGAAGAGCTTCTGGCGGTCCGTGAGACATGGAATGTGGCCGTGATGGTAGGAGAATTCAACAATCAGGAGCAGGAGCGCTATGCGTGCGGGCAGTATGCAAAAAATGGGATCAGCTTTTTGAAATGGACCTATAAAACCGTCAATACCGGCGACAACTGGGGCCTTTTTAACCGCAATATCGCGCGGATCGACGTCAAAACGGCGCCGTATGAGGAAATTCTGGCATGCTTTATGGACGAGCTGCGTACGCAGGACTTCACGTTTAATGCGGAGGAAGCCATGGCAGTCACGCCGTAAAGGGATATCCTGCCGCCGGGAACCTCCATCGGCGTGCATAAGCATGGGAACGATCGGGAAATCTATATTGCTTTGCAGGGTACCGGCGCAGTGCTTCTCGATTGTAAATCGTACCCGGTGGGGCCGGGCAACGTCATTGTCAACCGGCTGTACGGCGAGCACGGGATTGAAAACACCGGGGATGAACGGCCGGAGCTTCTTGTATTTGAAGTCGGCATCACAGAATCATAAGGAGAAAATACAGTGAATCACAAATGTAAAATAACGGTGCTGGATAAAAAATGCTTTCCAAAATTGCAGGAAAAGTATCTTGCGGATCCGAAATCGGGTCCGTGCCCGAGGTTTGAGATCGGGCAGGAATTCATTCTGGAGCGCAGCGGAGAGCGAGACGATTTTTGGCATATGCTCGACGGTAAATTCTGCGCCGAAGCGTGGGACTGCGTCAGCCGGTATGTCTATACCGCGCTGCAGGGCGGCGCCATCATGAAGGGCTGGACAAATGACGACAGGATGATG
>JAHZCM010000030.1:14332-20167 GCA_019422905.1 Oscillospiraceae bacterium | reverse complement strand
TTCTGTGGACATACGACGGCGAAACCTTACAGGTCGAGCCATGGGGCGCCGACAGCGTGCGTGTGCGCGCTGTGCGGATGCAGGAAATCGGCTGCGCGCCGGATTGGGCGCTTTTGCCGCCGGAGGACTGCGCGGTTCAGATTGAAGAAACCGTGCTGGACGGCCTGCAGGCGCTTTGCCTGATCAATGAAAAGCTGCGCGCCTATGTGCAGGAGAACGGGCGTGTGACCATCCAAAATGCGGACGGAAGGACGCTGCTCCAGGAGTTTGTCCGCGACCGCACGGTGCGCGGGACCAATTTCAGCGCGCTGATGATTCCTGCGCGCGACTTTAAGCCGGTTCCGGGCGGCGGGTATGCGCTTACCGTCCGGTTTGAATCCGACCCCGAGGAAAAGCTCTTCGGCATGGGGCAGTATCAGCAGGAGATTTTTAATCTAAAAGGCGCGGTGCTCGAGCTTGCGCACCGGAACGCGCAGGTCAGCATCCCGTTTTATCTTTCGGATCGCGGCTACGGCTTCCTTTGGAACAACCCGGCCGTCGGCACGGCGGCGTTCGGCACAAACCGCACGGAGTGGCGTGCGGACGCGACGCCGCAGATGGACTACTGGGTGACGGCCGGCGATACGCCGGCGGAGATCATGCACCGCTATGCGCTTGCAACCGGTCTGCCGAGCGCCATGCCGGATTTCGCGACGGGCTTCTGGCAGTGCAAGTGCCGGTATCAGACGCAGGAGGAGCTGCTTTCGGTCGCGCGGGAATACAAGCGCCGCGGGCTGCCGATTTCGGTAATCATCATCGATTTCTTCCACTGGCCGAATCAGGGCGTGTGGGACTTCGACAAAAAATACTGGCCCGACCCCGCAGGCATGGTGCGGGAGCTGGAGAAGATGGGCATCCGCCTGTTCGTTTCGGTCTGGCCGACGGTAGACCCGCGCAGCCCGTACTATGCGGAGATGATCGAAAAGGGATATATCGTACATACGGACCGCGGTGCGCGGACGATGCTCGAATGCAGCGGCTACGAGACGTTCTTCGATGCGACAAACCCGGAAGCGCGGGACTTCGTGTGGGATAAGATCAAGCGCAGCTATTATGACTGCGGCATCAAAAATTACTGGCTGGATGCGGCGGAGCCGGAGAGTATCCCGTACCAGCAGGATAACTTCCGCTATGCGGCGGGGCCCGGCGCACAGGCGGCGAACATCTATCCGTTTATGTACGGTAAAATGGTATACGACGGCCTGCGGGCGGAGGGCGAAACGGAGATCATCACACTGGAGCGCTGCGCATGGGCCGGCAGCCAGCGGATCGGCACGCTCGTCTGGTCGGGCGATATCGTCTCCGATTTTGAGACGATGCGCCGCCAGATCGTTGCCGGGCAGCATATGGCGATGGCGGGCATCCCGTGGTGGACGACGGACATCGGCGGCTTTGTCGGCGGCAATCCGGACGATCCCGCATTCCGCGAGCTTCTGGTGCGCTGGTTCCAGTACGGCGTTTTCTGCCCGGTGTTCCGCCTGCACGGCGTGCGCTCGCCGGAGGGTGAGCCGCTTTCCGCGGAGCTTGGCGGCGGCATGGCGCCAAGCGGCGCAGCAAACGAGGTTTGGAGCTTCGGCGAAGCGGCGTATCCGATTCTGGAATCCTATATGCGGATGCGGGAGCGCCTGCGCCCGTATATCAAAGCGCAGATGGCGCGCTGCCATGCGGACGGCACGCCGGTGATGCGGCCTCTGTTTTTCGACTTCCCGGAGGATCCGCAGGCATGGGATCACCGGGATACCTATATGTTCGGACCGGATATTCTGGTTTCGCCCGTCGCGTATGCGGGCTGCACGGAAAAGACGGTTTATCTGCCGGCAGGCGCGGCTTGGGTCGATGTCGAAACCGGAAGGACCTTGAACGGCGGGCAGCAGGTGACCTGCGCGGCGCCGCTTGAAACGCTGCCGCTCTTTGTGCGCGCAGGCGCGGAAATCGATTGGAAATTGCTGCGGAGAGTGCAGTAAGAATAGGAGGAATTGTATTATGAGTCAAATTCGAGTCGGAAGCGTCGGTATCGGCGGTATTTCGAGAGGCGTACACCTGCCGGGCATCGACCGCAGCCCGGACCTCAAGCTCACGGCGGTCTGTGACATCGATCCCGAGGCGCTGCGCTATGCGCAGGAGAAATACGGGATCGACGAGGCACACTGCTTCACGGATTACCGCGATCTGATCAATTGCCCGGACGTCGATGCGGTGGATATTTCCACGCCGAACTATGTGCATTGCGAGGTGGCGCTTGCCGCGGCGGAGGCGGGAAAGCCGTACGCCGTGGAGAAGCCGCTCGTCATGACCAGCGAGGAAGCGGATCACTTGGCGGCGGTCACGGCAGAGAAGGGTGTAAAGAGCATGGTCTGCTTCTCTTACCGCTTCAAGGCCTCTGCGCGCTACGCGAAGGATCTGATCGAGCGCGGCATGATCGGCGACATCTACCACGTCGATATGCAGTATTATCAGGCGTGGGGCCTGCCGCACTGCCATACGCCGCTTGTCTGGCGCTTTGAAAAGCAGTATACCGGCTCCGGCGCGCTCGGCGACCTCGGCAGCCATGCGCTCGATCTCGTCCGCTTTGTGACCGGCAAGGAGTATAAGCGGATCCTCAGCCACACCGGAACCTTTACCTATGAGCGTGAAAAGCTGGACGGCAGCGGCATGGGCAAGGTGGATGTGGACGACTTCGCGAACTACTTTGCGGAGATGGACGGCGGAACAGCGGCAACCTTCCGCATCACGCGCTACGGTTATGGACGCGGCAACTACCAGACCATGGAAATTTATGGCAGCAAGGGCGCCATCCAGTATGAGCTGGATCACTGCGCGCCGGATACCGATGAGATTTCGATCTGCATCGGCGAGGCAAACGCGGAGGCGCATGTATTCTCAAAGCTGCCGATTCCGGACAAATTCAAGGTAGACCAGATGCAGTCCTTTGCGGATATCATCAATGGGAAGGCCGACGGCAAGGCGGCGAACGTGGAGGACGGCCGGATCAACCAGTACGCCGTGGACGCGGTGCTTCGTTCGGCGGAGACGGGCACATGGGAGACGATTGGCTGAGACGGGGCGGAAAGGAGAATGTGATATGGCAATTCGAGTTACGGTTTGGAACGAATACCTGCACGAGGTGCAGTTCCCGGAGGTTGCGGCGGTTTACCCCAAGGGTATCCACGGCTGCATTGCGGACTTCCTGAAGGACGCCGGCATGGACGTCAAAACGGCGACGCTCCGCGAGCCGGAGCACGGCCTGACACAGGAGGTTCTGGACAATACGGATGTGCTGATCTGGTGGGGCCACATGGCGCACCACGAGGTCGCGGATGAAATTGTGGACCGCGTGCATCAGCGTATTTTGGACGGTATGGGCCTCATCGTCCTGCATTCCGGACACGCGTCGAAAATTTTCCAGAAGGTCTGCGGCACGAATTCGGGCATGCTGAAGTGGCGTGAGGACGGCGAGAAGGAAATCCTTTGGGCGGTTGATCCGGGACATCCGATCGTGCAGGGGCTGGATGAAAAGATCATCATTCCGCACGAGGAGATGTACGGCGAGCACTTTAATATCCCGCAGCCGGATGAGCAGGTGTTCATTAGCTGGTTTGAGGGCGGCGAGGTATTCCGCAGCGGCTGCTGCTGGCACCGCGGCAAGGGCAAGGTGTTCTATTTCCGCCCCGGCCATGAGGTGTTCCCGATCTACCACATGCCGGAGATTCAGAAGGTCATCATAAACGCGGTGCATTGGGCCGCGCCGACCGACGCGCCGGAAGTCGTTTACGGAAACACGCAGCCAGTCGTTCCTGTTGCGAGTCACATGGAGGGCAAAAGCATTCAGGGCCTGCACGAGGAAAAACGCGCGGAGCCGTAAGGCGCTGCCAAAGCGGCGCGCCGCTCAAAAATGAGCCGTTCGCCGCGCGGATCAAAAACGAGACGCCCACCCGGAGCAAACGCGGGTGGGCGTTCTATTTCGGCATTTTCCGCGGCGGATCACAGCTTACGGCTCCAGCAGAGCTTGAAGATACCGCCGATGATGGACTGCACGAATACAAGGACAAGACAGGTCAGCGAGACGGTAACACTGAAATACCCGGTGACGACGATCGCCACGAGAAGTGCAAGGGTACAGACGCGGTATGCGCCGCTTTGGGCGTTATAGCAGATCTGCATGCGGCGCTCGTCATGCTCCTTCGCATAAAGCTTTTTCAGCTCAGCTTCGCTGCGCAGCGCGCGCAGGTTCTTAATAAATCCGACGAGAAGCAGGATCGTGACGCCCAACGCCGCGCCGGCGATGAATCCGGCGTACATGTCGGCCCAGTGCTCGTCCGAAACGATCGGGGCGAAGACGCGGAAGGCAGCTAAGATCTGCACGGTAATCAGGCACAGGATGCCGGCGGCGATTACGGCGTTTTGTGATTTGAGGCTTTTTCTGTATTTTTCCATAAGTATATGCACTTACCTTTCTGTGTTGCAATGCTTTGCGGTCTGGTGTTTGCGTAAGCGTGGGCCGATACGGTTGGCCGATGATGGAGACATGCTGCTCGTTTGGGGACGGGGTGCCCTGCGTTTTACGTATCCACATCGGAGAAGTCAAAGACTTCCTCAATGGTCAGCCCGAAATACCGGGCGATCTTGTAGGCCAGCGGCAGAGAGGCCGTATATTTGCCGACCTCGATGGAGGTGATGGTCTGCCGCGTGGTGCCCACTGCCTCGGCAAGCTCCTCCTGAGACAGCTTGTGCTGCTTGCGCAGTTCACGGATTCTGGTTTTCATGGGGCAGCTCCTTTTGCTCTGCAGAAACGGAATGCTAAGTCAACTTTGCAAAATAAGCATAGCACGCTTTGCAAATAATGTCAAGCATACTTTGCAAAAAAAGTTTTTGGTATATTCGGCGGGGTGAAAATAAAAGGTCGGCGGAATCGCGTTTGCTGCGGTCCCGCCGGTCTTTTTTACCTTACCTGCTTTGCCTGCCGGCTTTTCTCTGCTTTTATCTACATGGGGTAGGTCAGCACGACAACGCCGCTTGCGGTTTCGCCGACCGTAAAAGTGTCGCTGTCCAGCTTGACGGAGGCGGGGTACAGGGAGAGAAAATCGTCCAGCGTGCCGATCGGCGCAAGCCCGAATTGCCCCGTGCGGTAATGCATGGGGATGATGACTTTCGCGCCGATGCGCTCCGCAGCGGTCTTTGCCTGCTTCGCGTCGATGGTGTAAAAGCCGCCGACCGGGATCAGCGCAACGTCCGCGCCCTGCAAAGCGGCGGCCTGCCCGCCGGTCAGGTCACAGCCGAGATCGCCGAAGTGCACGATGCGCACGCCGTCTGCTTCAAGCATGTGAATCGTGTTCGGCCCGCGCAGCGCGCCCCCTTGGCCGTCGTGATATGTCTCGATTTTTGTGACGGAAAACGGGCTTTGCGCTGCGGGAAGAAGCGTCACGGCTTCCGCGCAGTTGTGGTCGTGGTGGCCGTGGCTGCACAGCACGAGGTTCGCGCTTGTATCGATATCCCGGAAACCCGGCACACTGCCGGGGGCGAAGGGATCGAGCACAATGCTGTACGCGCCTTTTTGGATTTTGAAGCATGCGTGGCCGAGCCAGCGGATTTTGATGGATTCACTCATGGCGGTGTTCCTTTCCTTCCCTGCGGACGCAGGTGCGTTCTTTACAGCCATTATAGTACAAAATCCGGCAAAATGCACGCATTTCCGCATTTTGGAAAAAGAAAAATTGCGGAAAGTTCTCTCAATTTTCTTGCAATTTCCGGTGTATCAGGTATAATGAAAAGTAGAAATTAACGCTGAGTTTACAAATA
>JAHZCM010000030.1:11732-14262 GCA_019422905.1 Oscillospiraceae bacterium | reverse complement strand
GCCCGATTTTGAGCCGCTGTTCGAGTTGAAAGAAAATCTGTATAAGGAGACCTGCCCTGTTGTGCTGGAAAAAGGGGTGCTCACACAGACCGCCGCGGAGGAAGCGCAGGAGGGTGAGCAGGCGGTGCGCACCGTTGTGCGCATGACTTTCCGGAATATCGACAGCCGGGCGGTCACCGCCGTGTTTGTGGATATACACGTATTTGATAAGGCCAATCATGAAACAGAGGTTGTGCGCGACCGCCGCTACCTCGTGCCGGTTGCCGGACGGGACGAAACTTTCGGAGAAGATGAGGAAATTCCGGTGGGCGCTGCGTCGCACAGCTTTTCCGTCGCGATCAAGCGCGTGGAGTTTGAGGGCGAAGACGTGTGGAACGGCAGCCCGTCGCTTCTGTTTGACTATATTCCCGCCCGCAGGGCGTTGGAAACGGAAATTGAAGATGAGAAGCTGCGCGCCCAGTACGGCCGCGACTTTAAGGACATGACGGAGGGCGGCAAAGGGGAAGCGGCGTTTGTGCCCGTGCAGTATAAGGATCTCTGGCTCTGCGCCTGCGGGGAGATCAACCGCGCAGACGAGGAGAAATGCTTCGCCTGCGGTGCCGAATATGGACCGCAGCGGGAATTGTTTGAGAATTCGGAACAGTTGGCGGAGAATCTGGAGGCCTATGAGAAGGCCGAGGCCGAAAAGGCGGAGCAGGCGCGGCTGGCCGCAGAGCGCAAGGCTGCGGAGGAGAAGGCCGCCGCCGAGGAAGCCGCCCGCAAGGCCGCAGAGGAGAAGGCTGCCGCCGAGGAAAGAGCGCGGAAGAAGAAGCTGCACCGGAAGATTTTCCTTTCCGTTTCGATTCCGCTGCTCGTGCTGATCGCGGTTTTCATCGTTGTTTTGATTACATATATTATTCCTGAGCAGAATTATCATGCGGCTGCGGCGCTTCTGGAGGACGGAAAGTACGACGAGGCCGTCGCGGCGTTCACCGAGATGGGCGATTACAGCGACAGCGCAGACCGGATTCTGGAAGCAAAATACCGCAAGGCCGCCGCGCTTTTGGAAAGCGGCAAATATGATGAGGCCATGGCAGCGTTTGAAGAAATCGTCGATTATGAGGATTCCGCCGACCAGATTACGGAGGCGAAGTACCGCAAGGCGCTCAAAACCTTCGAATCCGGCGCGTACAACGACGCGCTCCTGCAGTTGGAGCCGATGGAGGACTACAAAGAAGCGGCGGAAAAGATAGAGCTGTGCTATTTTAACCTGGGTATGAAGGCCGTGGAGGCCGACGACCTTAAGACGGCTGCCGCCGACTACAAGCATGTGGGTGGCGATCTCGCCCTTCAGATGCAGGAAGCGTTCTGCGATAAGGGCGTCGCCATTTATGCGGAGGGCGATGAAGCGCATGCTGTGGAATACTTTGACCTCGTGACGGAGGAAGCGCTGCTGCCGAAGATCGATGCGGCCTACTACGAGCACGGCCTCAAGCTGGTGGAGGAAAAAGAGTACGACGAGGCCACGGCGATTTTTGAAAAGCTCGGCGACTATGAGGACTGCGCAACGCAGATTTTGAAGATCCATTACCTGAAGGCCGAAGCGTATTACGCGGAGGCGAATTACGAGCAGGCGCTGGAGGAATATCAGGCGGCGGGCGATTATGAGAATGCGTCGTCCAAAATCACGGAAACGACCTACCGCTTGGGCGTGCAGCTTTTGAATAACGGCGAGGTTCTCAAGGCCTATGAGACGCTCTATCCCATTCGCAGCTATGACGACGCCTTTGCACTGCTGGTTTCGAATTCGCAGTTCTACATTTATGTTTACGACGTGGGCGTCGGCCCGAATCCGCTGGACGAATAACGGGCATCGCGTGCAGGCGCTGCATGTTTACGCGCTGCTCGGCTTTCGGAGGCTGCGCGTGAACGCCGATGCATGGCGGGATCAGCCCGGGTAGCTTCAAAGCTCGGTGGATTGCGCGTTTGTACCGCAGAATTTTAACGGCTTTACAAAACATAAGGAAAAGACAAGGCCCGCGGAGGGAAAGTGCTCCGTGGGCCTTGTTTTTTGCATGCTTTTATTTGATTCCGACGCGTATCCGGTAGGCGAATTCGATGTCAAAGGGATCGTCGCCGAAAATTTCCGCGACAGCGGCTTGAAAAGCGGCGACCTCATCCGCAAGCCGCTCCGGGCATTTTTTCAAAATGGCCTGCATGCTGCCCTGCGTGAACAGGATGTTTTCAAACCGCTCCCGCGTGCAGGGCTCGGTATTTGCAAAAAGCAGCTCGCGGGCGTAGGTAAAGTAGCCGCTCTTTTTTATATTTTCCAGATGGCGGTCCTTGGGATACCGCAGAAAGGACTCCCAGATCTCCGGCATCTCAAGCTCCATTTTGCGTACCTGATCGTTTAGCTTCGTATAAGCGTATTCCGCCTGCCATTTTGTCACAGGAGGCCAGTCGCAGTCGATCGTCGCAAAAACGCCGCCTTTCTTCAGGATGCGGTTGACCTCCGCCAGCGTGGAGTCCGGCTCCATCCAGTGAAAGGACT
>JAHZCM010000030.1:0-11722 GCA_019422905.1 Oscillospiraceae bacterium | reverse complement strand
ACACGACCACGTCGGCGCATTCGTCCGGCAGGCCGGTATCGTTCGCAAAGGCCTGCCGAAAATGCAGGGACGAATCCTCCTTTTGCCGGGCGATACGCAGCATGTCGCCGCCCGGCTCGATGCCGATGATATTGCCGCAGACATTCCGCCAGATGTCCGAGGAAAGCCCCGCTCCGCAGCCGAGGTCGACGACCGTTTCGGGATTTCTGCCGAGATAGCGGCAGATCACGCGGACCGGGTACATCGGCACGCGCGGGCGCGCGCTTTCATAGGTATCGGCAAAGCCGGAAAAACGGTCGACATTTTTTTGCTTGTCAAACATCGTCATATGCCCTCGTTTCAAAAATTTCGGGATTGAAAAAGCACCTTGAAGCTGTGCGGCGCCGCTTTAAGAATTTGCCTGCTTTTGCCTGTAGAGCAGCATGGCGGCGCGCTCCCGCTGCAGCTCCTCGGCCAGCGCCCGGACGGTCCACGCGGCGTTGTGCGGCGTGACGACGGCCTTGAGCGCGACCGGTTCAATGCCGGCCTTGCGATAGGCCGCGAGAAATACATCCAGCGCTTCCCCCGCGCCGCCGGAAAAGATAATCAGCTCCGGCATCGAATAACCTGCGGGAAGCTTTTCAATGCTTTTTGAAGCTCCGGGTAAACCGGCCAGACTGCCGACGGTGCGCCCGGCGTCCGCCGGCTTCAGTGCTTTGGACCGAAACCCCAGCCGGTTGCACAGTGCGGTGATCTCACGGCCCTTATCCGCTTTGGACGTATAAAAAAGCACGGTGGGCATAGCGCATCCTCCTTTGCATCACAGATCGACGTTTACAGTATAAGCCCCGTCGATCAGAATATAATCGAGGCCGTGCTTTTGGCACTGCTCGAGGTAAAAGCGGTTATCCTGTATGACGGCTTCCGGCGTAAGCCCGGAATCAAAAGCGCGGTCCTCCACGACGCTTTCGTACCGGAGAATGTCGTCGAAATGCTTCTGAATGTAGCGCTCGCTCATAATCAGGCAGATATAGCGGATGTGGGCGAGATAGTCCTCGTCAAAGCTGTCCTGCCAGTCAAACGGGATATAGCAGCCCTCCACTATCAGATTTTGCCGGTTTTCTATGGCGGTCTTGATCATCTCCCGCAGAATGGGCCAGAGATACGGCGTCAGCTCCGCGTCGTCGTCCGGTGTCAGCGCCGTGTGCCCGCTGCGGATCAGCCCCATTTTCAGATGGTCGATCGAGAGGTACGGATACTTGTATTTTTCCAGCAGCCGCTGTGCCAGCGCCGTCTTTCCAGTGTGCGAGCTGCCGCAGATCAAAAGAATCATGGGAGGCCTCCAAATTGCAGTCTTTGCTCCATTATAACGGAACACCGCCCAAAAAGCAATCGCTTTCGGGCGGCGGTTTCGGATTCAGGCGATGGTTCAGGCCTCCGGGGACCCCGCAGGAGCCGCATTCTCCGGCTTTAAGGTCCTGGCGCCGAAAATGAAATAGAGAATGTGGAAAACCCAGACGCAGGCGAGGATGATACGGCCTACGGGCACGCGACTCATCATGGCGAAGCCGATCGACATCAGCACGGTGACGGTTACCATGATGCGGATCTTCGTTTTCCATGTCACGCCCTGCCCCTTTACATAGCTTTCGAGATTGTTTTTATACAGCTTTGTGGAGGTAAACCAGTTGTGCAGCCGCTCGGAGCTTTTTGCAAAGCAGAAGGCGGCGAGCAGCAGGAACGGGAAGGCAGGCAGCAGCGGCAGAACCGCACCGACTGCGCCAAGTCCCACGCCGAGGCACCCTACGACGATGTAAATGATCTTCTTGATTTTCATGATGTCATCCTTTCTCTGCGAGCTTACGCTGTTTCTTCTTGCTTTCTATCACGTGCCGCACGGCGGTTACCGGGTGGTGAAAAATCATGCGCGGGCCGGAAAAGCGCATGACCGTGCGGATGCGCTCGCGCATTTCGGGCTTATAGCAATGTACCTTGCAGTTTGAGCAGAAGGTTTTGGTTTCCATAAACGGGCAGCGGTCGCTGCGGGAGCGCGCGTAGGCGTCCAGCGCGGCGCAGTCCGGGCAGAGCGCGTTTCCGGTGCGGTGATGCTTCCTGCAATACAGGGCGATCATCTGCGAAACGAGTTCTTTTTCCCGTTCGCGTTTGTCCCGCGTAGTTTTCATCAGCTCATCCTCCCATGTTCCACCGAGCAGACCGTATCCGCGATGCGCGTCTGCTCCAGTACAGCCCAGAGCGCGTCGTCGGAGGCGCCGGGTCGGCCCATCAGCAGGTTTTCGCGCACGGTGCCCTTGAAAAGATAGCTGTTGTGGCTGATATAGGTCAGATTCTGCATCAGGCTGGCCTCGGCAATATCGCGAAGCTCCGTGCCGCCGATGGAGACCAAGCCGCCGTAGCCGCGGCTGCGCCCCATCAGAATCGAAGCGACGGTGGACTTGCCGCAGCCGCTTTCGCCGACCAGCGCGGTGAAGCCGCCGCGCGGGAATTCGAGATCGACGCCGTGCAGGATCTCCCGCTCCGGCGTGTAGCCGAAGCGCAGACCCCGGCAGACGATGGTGCAGTCCTCCGGAACCTGCTCGGAACGCTCCGGTGCAGGCTCCGGGAGGTCGAGCAGGCGGAAAATCTTTTCGCTTGCCGCCATGCCGTTCATCGCGATGTGGAAAAAGCTGCCGAGCTGGCGCATGGGGATAAAGAAATCCGCTGCAAGCAGGATGATGAGCAGGCAGCCCGCAAGGGAGACATGCCCCGCTGTGTACTGCGTGACCGCGAGGATGACGCCGAGCGCCGTGCCGCCATAGGCGATGAGGTCCATGATCGTGATGGAGTTGAGCTGCATGGTGAGCACCTTCATCGTGATCCTGCGGAATTTTTCGGCCTCGCGGTTCATTTCGTCCTGCTTGAAATCGTCGGCCTCGTAGATTTTGAGCGTCGTGAGGCCCTGCAGGTTCTCGAGAAAGGTATCGCCGAGCGCGGTGTACTGTCCCCAGTATTTGGAGAGCAGCTTTTTCGCCCACGTCTGCACTGCGGCGATGGCGATTGGGATCAGCGGCACACAGAGAAGCAATGCGATAGCGGCCGGGAAATTTACGAAGCAGAGCACGAGGAACAGCGTGAGAGGCGCGAGCATGGCATAAAAAAACTGCGGCAGATACATGCCGAAATACGTTTCCAGTTGGTCCACGCCTTCCACCGCGACCTGTACGATTTCCGAGGCTTTGACCTGCTCCTTATAGGAAAGCCCGAGGCGCAGGAGCTTTTGGTAGATCTGCTCGCGCAGGGTTCGCTTTACGGCCTTCGAGGAGAGAAAGCTCAGGCGGGAAGCGCCCGTGGTGCAGAAGAAGCGCACAAGAAGCGCAAGCGCGGCGACCGCTGCGGTCGTACATAGCAGGGCGGCGCCGGCTGTCCTGTAATACAGGCGCTCCAAAAGTACAGCGATGCTCGCCATCATGGCGATATTGCCGAGCAGAGCGCACCATTGCAGGACTACGTTGCCCGCAATGTGCTTTTTGCTTTCGCCGACCGTTCCGATCAGCCGTTTGTCAATCATCATGTTGAAGATCTCTTCCTTTCTTCTGCGCGTCCGGAGCAGGCATTTGCAGCTTTTGGCTGCGCCGTGCGGCCTTTTTCATCCGCGCTTTTATAAGGAAGCAAAACGCCAGAACCGCAGCCGTGAACGCAGCCGCAGCCAAAATGCCGAAAAACTGTGCGGGGATGCCCATAATATGCTTCCTTTCAAAATCAGTTAGTGAACACTAACTCACTTGGGATAAAAAGCGGATAAATTAGTTTAAACTAACTTTCCGCCTATACGATACCATATTTATCAGGGCCTTGTCAAGCGCGAACTGCGAGTTTGTCTTTACTTTGATGGGTCCTCCGTATTATAATAAAAATAGTTAAGAAAGTGGTTTTCCGGGAAGCACGGGAAACCTGAAAAATGTGTTTTCGTGTGTATCGGCATTGTGCATAACGGCATTTACCGGAATACGGGGGCTTTTAAATCCACGCAGAGGGATTGGGGGATGGTCAGCATGAAAAAATTCTTTTCCATACTTTTTCCGGTGCTCTGCGCCGCGATTCTGCTTGCGGGATGCGGCCTGAGCATGGATAAGGTGATCGCGACAAAGCCGCATTTCAGGGGAACGGTTACGGAGCTTTCGGAGACCTGTATGCTGGTTGAGGTGGCAGAGGGGGAAGAGGCGCACAAGAGCAGCGATCGGATATGGGTTTCTTTGGATATCGAGCTGCCCGACGGCAAAGCGCAGTACCATGTGGGCGACGAGGTTTGCGTATACTACGATGGGAGCATTGCGGAATCCTATCCGGCGCAGGTGCATAAGGTGTATGCCGTTACGATCGTGACGCCGGCGGGGCGAAACGAAAACACGGAGGCAGAAGCTGCGGGATGATACGATTTTTCTGGTAAATCACAGCTTTATCCCTTGACTTTTCTGCGGATTTCGTCTAAAGTGTTAAGTAACGGATTCTTCAAATTTTGAGTGAGGAACCGAAATCTGTATTGAAAAGAAAAGGAGCGAGTTGTATGCGTTACAAAGTTCTGGGTAAAACCGGCCTGAATGTCTCTGTCGCCACGGTTGGCACATGGGCGATCGGCGGATCGGGATGGGGTGCCGTGGATCGGCAGGATTCCATCACGGCGATCCGTTCGATGCTCGACAACGACGTAAATATCGTCGATACCGCGCCGATCTACGGCTGCGGCGTTTCGGAGGAAATCGTGGGCGAAGCGATCAAGGGCTACGACCGGGAAAAGCTGATTATTTCCACAAAGTGCGGCCTTGTCTGGGGTGAGGGTGCGCCGAAGGGCGGCCGTGATATTTCCGGCAAGAGCATTATGAAGGAAATTGACGACTCCCTGCGCCGTCTCGGCATCGACTACATCGACATCTATCATGTCCATAAGCCGGACTTCCTTGGCACGCCGTTTGAGGATACGATGAGCGCCATGATGAAGCTCAAGGAGAGCGGCAAGATCCGCCATATCGGCCTGTCGAACTTCTCGATCGAGCAGACGAAGGAGTGCATGAAGTACGGCGACGTAGAGGTCATTCAGCCGCCGTTTTCGATGATCGACCAGCGCGAGAGAAGCGTGCTGGAATTCGCAAAGCAGAACGATATCGGCGTTATGACGTACGGTTCCCTCGGCGCGGGCATGCTGACCGGCACGATCCGTGAGCTGCCGGATTGGGATCCGAAGGACATGCGCTTTGTGTTCTACGATTATTTCAAGGAGCCGAAGTTCTCGAAGGCGCAGAAGCTCTTGAAGTCGCTGGACAAGATCGCCGAGACGCGCGGTGTTCCGGTAGCGCAGGTCGCCGTAAACTGGATCACTGTGCATCCGCTCGTCGATACCGCGCTGATGGGCGTGCGCAACAAGCACGAGGCCGATGAAAACTGCGCAGCAACCGCATGGGAGCTGACCGCGGAGGAAATCGCCGCGCTGAACGAGGCTGTCGCCGAGTATGAGCGCGAGACGCCCGCCGACGGTTCGCCGACAAAGCGCTGATCGGTTTCATAAGCAACAAATACGGCGGCGGGGAGAACTCCCTGCCGCTGTTTTCATTGCCGTTTTCCACGGCCTGCCCCTTAAGCGGAAAAGAATAAGAGAAAGGGAAAATCAATGGTTCAGGCGTATAGAATGATTGAATTTGTAGAGAAAATCCCCGCAGTGCAGGAATATAACGATCTGACCGGGCAGGTCGGCTGGGGAACCGAGCCGGAGCACATAGTCCGGGAAGCCCTGGAGAATACGGTTTATTCCGTCTGCGCCTATGACGGCGGGCGGATGGTGGGGTATGCCAGACTGATTGGCGATAAGGCGCTGTTTGCCTACATTCAGGACGTCATGGTCGCGCCGGATTATCAGGGGCGGCAGATCGGCTCGCGGCTGATGGAGCATATTCTGGGGGAGGTCAAGCGCCTGAAATCCTTCAGCCCGAATTTGCGGACGTATCTCGGCGCATCCAAAGGAAAAGAGGGCTTCTACGAGAAATTCGGATTCGTGTCGCGCAGAGATGCGGATCTGGGCGAAGGTATGATTCTTCTGTAAATACAGCTTGTTAAAGCAAAGCAGACCGGGGAAAATAGCTTTTCCCGGTCTGTACTTCTGTTACGATCTTTGCCGTTATTTTCTCCTGTCCGCCAGCAGGTTGCAGATAACCCGGACGGCGGCGAAGAGGACGCCGGCAATCGGCCAGACGATCCACGTCGATTTCCAGTTGTCCGTCGAAAAGCTCCAGCCAAGATAAATGGCGGTGGCTGCGAGCCAGTAGGCGGTGCTGACGGCCTCCAAAAAGCCCAGCCTCTTCTTTTCGCGTGCGGTGTATTCACCCTCCTCGAGCAGCTTCTGCATGCTTGCCCAGCGCACGCCGGCTATGAGAAGAAAGACGACGCCGATGCCCGCGACCAGCATCGTGACGGCAAGCAGCGCAACGAGCGCAAAGACGCTTCCGGGATCGGATTCGTTTACAAAGCATGCGCCGGTGAGCAAAGTGATCGGAGACAGCACGCAGAGGCAGACGCCGAGAATATTGCAGCGTGTATATGTGCTGCGGTAATTGCTCTGCGCTTCTTTCACCATGCCCCTGACGCCGTACTCGGCGTCAAAGGGCTCCTTGTCGAGAAAAGCATACGGCGCATTTTTTGAACCGCAGGTAATGAAAATGGCGACAGCCGCCGCGACCATGATGAGCAAAGCCGCAAGGCCGATACCCGCCGCAAGATTTTCGGAAATCCCAAAGGCGGGAACCTCTGAGGCAGCGCCGAGCAGCAGAAGCGGCAGCACAGACACGATGCAAAGGAAGGTTGCGCCCGCAATCCGGACGGATGCGGCCTTGCGCTCCTGCAAAAATGCATGCGCTTCGGATAGGGTCACGCGCCGCACGGCGGGGTCTGCGTCCGCATTTGTAAAAATCTCCTCTTCGAGCTCATCCTTGAGCAGATAGTCGGTCGTTACGCCGAAAAGCGCGCTGAGCTGCAGAATTTTCCCGAGGTCGGGAACGGATTGCGCGCCCTCCCATTTTGATACCGCCTGCCGGGTGACACTCATTTTTTCCGCCAGCTCCTCCTGCGACCAGCCGTTCTTTTTTCTCAGCCGGATTATTTTGTCTGCCAGAATCATATAGGGTTTCCCTCCGTTTGATCATTTTGAGGACTTTGCCGCCCTCTGTTCTGCACTCAGTATAGCGCGTTTGGCGGTTGCGCGCCACCAAACGGGCGCAGTCAATCCGTCAACCTGCGGTTGCTTTTTGATGGATCGCCGTATTTTTAATGTTTTTCGGATAAAAGGAATTTTGCTTGCCTTTTCAGGAAGAATCCGGTATACTGATCTCATACGAAGATACGTTCGAGAAAGGAGCGTGCGGGTATGCAGAGATGTGCGTGGGCAAACTGCCATCCGCTGGCGGTTCAATATCACGACGCGGAGTGGGGGCAGCCGCTGCATGACGACAAAATTCATTTTGAATATCTGTGCCTGGAGGTGATGCAGTGCGGCCTGAGCTGGCTGACGATCCTGAAAAAGCGCGAGGCGATGCGCGCGGCATTTGACGGCTTTGACTATGAGAAGATCGCGCGGTACGATGAAGAGAAGATCCGGGCGCTGCTCGGGAATCCGGAAATCATCCGGTCGGCCGGTAAAATCCGCGCGCTTGTGGGCAATGCGCAGCGGTTTATGGATCTGCAAGCGGAGTTCGGCAGCTTTGACGCGTATTTCTGGGCTTTTGTGGATAACAAAACGATGCGCGGAGAGAACGCGGCGTTCAGTCCGGTTTCGGAGAGAATCAGCCGGGATCTGAAAAAGCGCGGCTTCAAATACCTTGGAAAAACGGTGATTTACGCGCATATGCAGACAGCCGGGCTGATCAACGATCACGATGCGTGCTGCTTTAAATACCCCTTATTGGCAAAATAGAGAGAACCGGGACCGCGGATTTTTGCGGCCCCGGTTGTTTGTCTACAGCGATTATTTGTGCTCCTTCAAACGCGCTTCAATGGCGTCGACGACGGTCTGCAGCACCTTGATGCGCGCATAATACTTGCTGTTGGCCTCCACAATGATCCACGGCGCATAGGTGGTGGAGGTGCGCACCAGCATTTCGTCTACGGCGACCTCATACTGATCCCATTTTGCGCGGTTGCGCCAGTCTTCATCCGTGATTTTCCACTGCTTGTCGGGATTTTCCTGCCGCTCCTTGAAGCGGCGTTCCTGCTCGTCCTTGTCGATGTGCATCCAGAATTTCAGGATAATGCAGCCGCTGTTTGCCCAGCTTTCCTCCATGGCGTTGATGTCCTTGTAGGCGCGCCGCCACTCGTTGCCTGTACAGAAGCCTTCAATGCGCTCCACCATGACGCGCCCATACCACGAGCGGTCGAAAATCGCGATATGGCCCGCTTTCGGAACCGCGGTCCAGAAGCGCCACAGATAGTGGTGGGATTTTTCGAGGTCGTT
The DNA here is from genome assembly GCA_019422905.1 of Oscillospiraceae bacterium. Lineage (GTDB taxonomy): Bacteria > Bacillota > Clostridia > Oscillospirales > Acutalibacteraceae > Hominenteromicrobium. Next base: position 3,255 of record JAHZCM010000030.1, on the reverse strand, counting down.
CGGCGAGGAAACGGGCTGCACCGCGTAGCCGCGGGGGTCGAGCGCCTGCGTCAGCCGTTTGATTGCGCCGCCCTTGCCGCCTGCGTCCCAGCCCTCAAACGCGAGAACCACAGGAATGCGCCGCCGGTAAAGCTCGCCATGCAGGCGGGAGAGCTTCTTCTGCAGCTCCTTGAGCTGCTTCTGATACTGCTCCTTCGTGAGAGATTTTGAGAGATCGACGCCCTGAAGCGCGGAGGCGCGGAAGGCGTCCGGATAAATTGCGGCGCTTTCCGCAACGCTTTCCTTTGGAAGCGCCGCGCGCCGGTCCGCTTCCGCAATGGCCTCCTCCAGCCGCTTCACCACGGTCGACGCCGCTTTGGCGGCGGCATACTCGCGGCTTTCGGATTCGATAATCGTCCACGGCGCATTGTCGCGGTCGGTTTTTTCGAGGGCCTCTTCGGTGAGCCGGAAATATTCGTTGTAGCGGTCGCAGCGCTTCCAGTCGCCGTCTGTGACGCGCCAGGCGGTCTCCTTGGATTCCGACAGCTTTTTCAGTCGCTTTTTCTGCTCCTTTTGAGAGATGACGAGGAACAGCTTGATGAGCACGATATTGTCGTCCGTCAGAAGCTGCTCGAAGGAATTGATTTCATCGGCCGCCGTCGCAAGGCTTTTCGCATCGGTTTTGCCGTCGAAGCGGTCGTTCAACAGAATGCGGTACCAACTGCGGTCGAGAATCGAAATGCGTCCCTTGCCGGGCATCATATTCCAAAAGCGCCACAGGAACGGGTGGTAGTGCTCGTTTTCCGTCTCGCTCTGCGTCGTATATACCTTGAAGCCGCGCGGGTCGAGCGGCTCAATCAGGCGGTTGATCAGCGTGCCCTTACCCGCCGCCCCGAAGCCCTCCACGGCAATGATGACCGGAATGCGTTTTTCCTTGCAGGTGCGCTGCAGGCGGCCGAGCTTTGCATCCAGCTCCCGCATCAGCGTGTTGAATTCTTTTTTGCTCATTTTCTTCGATAAATCGATCTTTTCCAGCATAAAGGCTTCCCCTCCTGTTGCTTTGTGGGTTATATCGGAAATTACCCTATATTTTTCGCCTGAATTGATATAAATATTGTATCACTATACCAAGTAAAAAGCAAGATATTTCCATGGATTTACAGCGGAATATGGAAATGCCGGAGGCGGCCGGAACAGGCGATTTCTTTCTTGACAAATTGCGGCGCCGCCGATACAATAAACATAGACCATGGCGGCAGCTAAAAACGGCGGAAGGAAGGGAACACGGATGAGACAATGCATGGATTCGGAAAATCTGCACCGCAGGCTGAAAAAAATCATCGGGCAGGTACAGGCGATTGACCGGATGATCGACGAGGATGTGCCCTGCGAGGATATCCTTTCGCAAATCAACGCCGCGAAATCGGCGCTGCACAAGGCCGGGCAGGTCGTGCTGGAAGGGCACATCAAGCATTGTGTGCGCGATGGCATCGAGAACGGCGATGCGGACAAGACCATCGAGAGCTTTACAAAAGCGGTCGAGCGGTTTGCGAATATGACCTGATCATTTTCGAAAGCAGTTTGTTTTGGGGGCGGTTCGGGCCGCCCTTTTTTTATTTGCCCTTTGACAACCCATACCCCTATAGGTATAATATAGGCGTACATCTATGGGTATATTGAGCGTGCGGCGGCCGTTGATTTCCGGCGCCGAAAGCCTGTGCGGGTGAATGCATCCCCAAGGGCTTTTCGGCGCCGCGGAAAAAGAGAGGTGCTGCCGCACAGAAAGGAAAGTGATAAGCCATATGCGAAAAATTACGGAAACAATTGAACACGTTCTGGAGCTTGGCGGAACCAGGAAGGACATTGCCTTTCTCGTCCTTTCCGGCGCCAGCCTGCTTGTCAGTATTTTTGACCCGTTCCCGCTTCCGTTCAATGCGGCGTGGGTTTCCATTGTGCTGTGCGGTGTACCGATTGTTTTGGAGGCCGTTATCGGCCTTGTCACCGCCTTTGATATCAAGGCCGACGTCCTGGTTTCGCTCGCCCTGATTGCGTCCATCTGCATCGGGGAGGATTTTGCGGCGGGTGAAGTTGCGTTTATCATGCAGCTCGGCGCTCTGCTGGAGGATATGACGGTCGCTAAGGCGCGTGCAGGCATAGAAAGACTCGTCCGCCTCACACCGCAGACGGCGCGCATCTGCACCGGCAGTGAAGAGCGCATCGTTCCGGCGGAACAGGTGGCGGTCGGCGATGTGCTCCGGGTGCTGCCCGGTGAAACCGTGCCGGTGGACGGCGTGATTCTTTCCGGCCAGACCTCCGTCAATCAGGCTGTTATGACCGGCGAATCACTTCCCGTGGACAAAGGGGCCGGCGATTCGGTTTCGAGCGGGACGGTCAACCAGTTCGGCGCTTTTGAGATGAAAGCGGTAAAGGTCGGCGCGGACAGCTCTATTCAGCGGATGATCCGTCTGGTACAGTCTGCGGACGCAGGCAAAGCTAAAATCGTGGGCATCGCGGACCGCTGGGCGACATGGATTGTTGTGATCGCGCTGTCTGCGGCGCTGCTGACATGGATCATTTCCGGTCAGATTATTCGCGCGGTCACGATCCTCGTCGTTTTCTGCCCATGCGCGCTGGTGCTCGCCACGCCGACCGCCGTGATGGCGGCGATCGGGAATGCGACGAAGCATGGCTTTTTGGTCCGTGAGGGGGATGCGCTGGAGCGGCTCGCTGCCGTGACAAAGGTTGCGTTTGACAAAACCGGCACGCTAACGCAGGGGACACCGCAGGTTGCGGCAGTGCGGAGCGTTTCCCCCCGATACACGCGGGAAGCGCTTTATGCGCTGGCGGCGGCCGCGGAGCAATTTTCCGAGCATCCGCTCGGAAAAGCCATTGTGCAGTGTTACCGGGCGGAAACAGATGAAGCGGTTCCGCAGGCGGAGGAATTCCGCATGCTTCCCGGCCTTGGCGTTGCGGCGCGGGTTTTGGGGAAACCGGTTCTGGCTGGCAGCGCCAAGCTGCTGGAACAGGAAGGCATCGGTTTGCCGGACGCTGTGCGGGCCGATGCGGAAACGCACAGGGCGAAGGGGTGCACGATTACATTTGTTGCTGTGGACGGAGTGTTTGCGGGCTACCTGGCGCTTTCCGACACACTGCGTCCGGAAAGCGCCGGCATGATCCGGCGGCTTTCGGCTCTGCGGGTGCAGCCGGCGCTTCTGACCGGCGATCATGAGAATGCCGCGCGTGCCATTGCCGGAGAGCTGCATATCCGGGAAGTGC
>JAHZCM010000029.1:19655-20505 GCA_019422905.1 Oscillospiraceae bacterium | reverse complement strand
TCGCATAATAGGCCGCAAGGATGTTGCCGAAATTTCCCGTCGGCACGACGACGTTGATTGCATCGCCCATTGGCACCTTGTCGGCCTTGACAAGATCCAGATACGCGGAGAAATAATAGACGATCTGCGGCAGCAGGCGGCCCCAGTTGATCGAGTTCGCGCTCGAGAACATCCTGTTTTTCGCCGCAAGCGCCGCCTTGACGCTTTCATCCGTGAAAATCCTTTTTACACCGGTCTGTGCGTCGTCGAAATTGCCCTCGATCGCGCAGACACAGACGTTCCGCCCCTCCTGCGTGTTCATCTGGCGCTTCTGCATCGGGCTGACGCCGTTCTCCGGATAAAACACGATCATCTCCGTGCCGGAAACATCCTTAAAGCCCTCAAGCGCCGCCTTGCCAGTATCTCCGGAGGTCGCAACGAGGATCACGGCGGTTTTGCCATCCGCTGTTTTCTCCATTGACTTTGTGAGCAGATGCGGCAAAAGCTGCAGCGCCATATCCTTAAACGCACAGGTCGGGCCGTGCCACAGCTCGAGAACATGCTTGTTCTCCCCGTGCGCATCGAGCGAAACTACTTTCGCGGGCGTGTCGTTTTCAAATTTCTCCGGGCTGTAGGCGCGCGACGCGCACGCCGCAATCTCTTCCCCGGTGAAATCCGTCAAAAAGCGCGAGAGCACGTATTCCGCGCGGCCGACATAATCGAGCTCCAGCATTTCGCCGAGCTGCACCGGCGGAAAACTCTCGGGCACAAACAACCCGCCTTCCTCGGAAATACCCTGTGCGATGGCCTGTGCGGCCGTCACGCGCAGCGCAGAATTCCGCGTACTTTTATACATCATGGCATGAGCCTC
>JAHZCM010000029.1:8463-19645 GCA_019422905.1 Oscillospiraceae bacterium | reverse complement strand
TTCCCTTTTGTGGTACGTCTCATTATACTGTATTCAGGCTCTCCTGTCAAAACGTTTGAAGAAGGCCGCCGCATTTTCAAAGAAAATTTTCCGGACAAGCGCCTCGGACAGGTTATGACGCAGAAAAGTCTCTGCAATATCCTCCACGGATTCCAGCCCCGTGATGCCGTGCGGCATTGTGGAGCCGTCAAAGTCGCTGCCCATCGCGAGAACGTCCTCACCGCCAAGCGCCAAAAAATGCTCCGCATGCGCGTAGAGATCGTCGATATCCGCCCTCTCCGGGTCGTCGTTCAGAAACGCCTTGAAATAATTCAGGCCGACCAGCCCGCCGCGCTCCCGCAAAACCCCGAACTGATCGTCGGTCAGGTTCCGCGGATGCCCGCAGAGCGCCTTCGCATTGGAATGCGACGCGACAAACGGGCGGCTCGTATGCGCCGCCACATCGTAAAACAATCGCTCGCTGGCGTGGGAGATATCGATTACAATGCCCTTCCATTTCCCGCACCGCCTTGACGCCGAACGGCGTCAGGCCGAACGGATCACCGGACATCACGCCGCTTCCGATCTCATTGCTGCCATTCCATGTGAGCGTCATCATGCGCACGCCGCGCCTGCGCAGATGCGCGATATTCCGAAGCTCCCCGGCAATCGCTGCGCCGCCCTCGACGGTCAGCATCAATCCGACGCAGCGCTGTGCGTCCAGCCTTTCGAGGTCCGCACCGCAGCGGAGCACGGTAAACGCGCCGCTTTTGGCCTCGCGCTCAAAGAAATCAGCGTGGCGGTCAAAATAGGCGAGCGCCTCCTCGCCGCGCACCGTGTCCGGCAGCCAAATCGCCATGCACTGGACATACGGCGCAAAGGAGCAGCCTTTCTCCACACTGACGTGCAGATCGTTTCTTAAAAGCGACTTTCCCCTGCTCAGGCATTCCACCAGGGTATCGCAATGCAAATCAAAATACCGCATACATACAGCCTCCATCAATAAAATGCGTTTTCCAGATACTCGATCTTCTCCGGCACGCCGTCCTGCACGAAAACAGAGGCGGCGTCAAAACGCGGCTGCAGTGCCGTGGGATGGCTCAGCAGATAATACTGCGCGGTTTTAACCACCTTTGCGCGCTTGCCCGGCGTGATGGATTCGAACGGGTGCGCAGCGCTTCCCGTCCGGCGTGTTTTAACCTCCACAAAAACAAGATAGCTTTCGTTCCGCGCGATGACGTCGATCTCGCCGAAGCGGCATTTAAAATTCATACAGAGGATTTCAAATCCGCTTTTTTGCAGGTATTCCGCCGCAAAGCGCTCTCCGATTTTTCCGGAGCCGGTATTCGGCATGGCGCTCCCTCCTAACCGAGTATCTTCCTTAAAAAGGTCTTGCGGTGAATCGGCGACGGCCCGTAGGCATGCAGGGCCTCCACATGCACCTTCGTTCCGTAGCCCTTATGCTTCTCAAATTGATATTCAGGATACTGCTTCGCATATTCCAGCATCACGCGGTCACGGCTGACTTTCGCCAGGATGGAGGCCGCCGCAATGCTCGGGGATTTCGCATCGCCCTTGACGATCGTCTCTCCCGGCACGGGCATCGGCGGCATGCGGTTGCCGTCGACCAATACGTAATCGCAGACGCGCTGCATCGCGCCGAACGCGCGGCGCATCGCGAGGAACGTTGCCTGTAATATGTTGGTTTCGTCGATCTCCTTCTCGTCGGCGAAGCCGATGCCAAAGGCCAGCGCGTTTTCCTGAATCACCGGGAAAAGCAGCTCGCGTTTTTTCTCGCTCAGCTTCTTCGAGTCGTTCAGGCCGTCGATCACAAGCCCTTCCGGCAGCAGGACTGCCGCCGCGCAGACCGGCCCGGCAAGCGGGCCTCTGCCCGCCTCGTCGATCCCGCATACCGCCGTGTAGCCGCGCAGGTATGCGTCATGCTCATAGGTATAATCCATCTTTATGTTCTTTCTCTCCATTCCGGCGCTCAATCGGGCTTTGGTACTCAATCCGGCGCGGCGCACCCGGCAACAGCCGCCATGACGCGCCTATACTTGTCCCGGTAGATTCTCTTTCCCTGCGCGGACAGCTTATTATAGCTGCGCTCCAATTTGCCCACGACAAACTGCGTTCCCTCATCTATACCGAGGTTCCGGTTCACAAAAGCCAAATAAAACAGGGACGGGACCGCGTCGAAATGCGACATGGCATCCGCGTCCGCAACACAGATCTCCTCCGGCGAATGCTTTTCCATGCGCCTGCTGCCCCTGTGATTCAAAATGCACCGCTGTACAAGCGCTGTTTTCTCCGGATCGTAATCCAATTTTGCAAGGATATCCTTCGCCATCTCCGCGCCGTGGATATGGTGCTCCGCATACAGCGCATAATCTGTGATGGAAGCAATATCGTGCAGCCACGCCGCAATCTCGACAATCTCCGGATCGGCGCCGTACTGCGGCGCCAGCTCAACTGCATTTTTTACAACCGCAAGGATGTGCTGCCAGCAGCCCATGCCGAAAAAATTGCTTTCACTTTCACAGCGCCTGCGGATTTCACATCTGAGGTATCCGATAATATCCGCCCGCATATTTATACCAGCGGCCGGCCGACCGGCTCCAGCGTGATCTGTCCCAGCTTGCCCCCGCGGTATTCGTCCAGCACATTGACCGCCGCGCGCTCCGTGTCGATCTCGCCGCCGGCCATCAGCATGCCGCGCTTCCTGCCGATCCTCTCGAGAATCTCATGGCCCTTGAGGCCCTCCGCCGGGTCGATCTCCGTCTTGTAGCGCGTGTTGACAGCCTGCGGGTACAGCTCCTGCAAAAGCTCCAGAAGGCGGTAGGAAAGCCCCTCCGCATCCAGAATCTCATCGCGCACGGCGCCGGTAAAGGCCAGATGCTCGCCGACGACCGGATCCTCAAACTTCGGCCAGAGCACGCCCGGCGTATCGAGCAGCTCAAAGCCCTTGCCGATCGTGAACCACTGGTTCCGGCGCGTCACGCCCGGCTTGTCCTGCACCGCGGCTTTGCCTGCGCCGCCGCCCTTGCAGAGACGGTTGATCAGCGAGGATTTCCCCACATTCGGCACGCCGACCACCATGATGCGGATCGGTCTGCCGACCATGCCCTTGCGCTCCCAAGCGGCAATCTGCTCGCGCAGGATGCCTTTGATCTCGGGCATCAGGCGGTTGAGCCCCCTGCCCGTCTTACAGTCGATCGGAAGCGCGACCGTTTTATGCTGCCGGAAATATTCGACCCATTTTGCGGTCTGCGCCGAGTCGGCCATATCGGCCTTATTCAGCAAAACGATTTTCGGCTTGCTGCCGATAATATTCTTTAAAACCGGATTGCGGCTGCTCACCGGGATACGGGCGTCGATCAGCTCCGCCACGGCGTCGACGAGCTTTAAGCTGCTCTGAATCGCACGGCGCGTTTTCGCCATATGGCCCGGAAACCACTGCACCGATTGTACTTCGCTCATTGCTATGACCATTTTCCTTTCTGCGCGGCACAAATTCTGCATCCGAATCAAGGCCAGCCCGCGCCTTTTCTGTCTTATTGCGGCGTCACTCGATCGGGCCGAAGCGGCTGAACGGATAGAGCGTGAAAACCGCCTCCCCAAGGATGTGCCGCTCATCCACCATGCCGACCTCCGCATAGCGGCTGTCCTTTGAAACGCTGCGGTTGTCACCGAGGACAAAAACGCAGCCCTCCGGCACGGTCTGTGGAAAAACCAGCGGCTCAAACGTGCTGTACGGCCGCGTCGTGATGCCGTTTTCAAGCCCGAACGCCGTTTCGTCGACCGCCTCGCCGTCCACATAGACGACGCCGGTCGTATAGTCGATATCGACGGTCTGGCCCTCCGTTGCAATCACGCGCTTGATGATCGGCTCGTTGAGCACGTTGGTAATCACGACGACCGTTCCCTGCTCCACGGAATGCCCGAGATTTGTGACGATCAGCTTTTCGCCCTCCACAAAATTCGGCAGCATGGATTCGCCCGTCACTGTGACCACGCGGAACAAAAACGTGAACACCAGAATGACCAGCGTCAGCGCGACGGCGATCTCCTCCAGCCATTCATAAAGCGTTTTGATTCCCTTTGAAGGGGATGTAGATTTCCTGTTCATATTCTCCATAACTCTGGCTCTCTGTAAATAAAGCAAAAAAGGGACAAACGCTTTGCCCCTTTTATTCTGTGTGCTATTCGATTATCGAATCTGCTCCTTAACCTTTGCAGCCTTACCGACTCTGTCACGCAGATAGTAGAGCTTCGCACGGCGTACACGGCCCTTACGAACAATCGCGACTTCCTTCACGTTGGGGGAATGGAGCGGGAAAACTCTCTCCACGCCGACGCCATAGGAAACACGGCGAACGGTAAAGGTCTCTCCCACACCGGAGCCTTTGCGGGCAATGACGGTGCCCTCAAACTGCTGAATTCTCTCTCTCTCACCCTCACGGATGTTTACGCTGACGCGAACGGTATCGCCAACGTTGAACTGAGGCGCCTGCTCCTTTACGGAATCGGCGGCAATGATTTTAAGTGCGTCCATTTGATTTTCCTCCTAAATAATTCTCAGACATTCATGCGTCTCCGCAGAGGACTGCCCGCTTCAATGACGCGGTTTACACCGTGCATCGAACCCCACCGGCAGCTTGTGAGGGCCGACGGATTTCAAATGCTCAAATATCATAGCATATTCCCACCGAAAATGCAAGCGTTTTTTACCGGAATTCCTCAAATTCCGAATTAAACAGCCGCGTGCGCTCCACGCGGACCAAAAGCGCCTTTTGAAGCAGCTTTTCCGCAGCGTCCACAAAGAGCGTGGGGTTGATGCCGCCCTGATTGCCTGCCGGCAGGCGAACCGTCATCTTCAAAAGCCCCGGCTCCTGCTCAAAGCGCATGTCCGCGAAATAGGGGCGGATATCCACCGTACGCTCCCCCTTTTTCGTATGCTTTTGCACGGGAAGCTCCGGCTGCGCCAAAACGCCTTCCATCTCCCGCTGCGCTGCGGCCGGGTCCTCCGCCTCCATACGCAGCACATATTCAGCGTTTGCCACATCGTTGCCCTTCATCACCGGTTCCGTGACCGCCCAAACGCGGATATCGCGCGGCAGGCCGGCATTCAGCTTTTCGATCAGCTCCGGATAAGGCATGTCCTCGATCAGACGGATATCCATCGATTCCCGCCTGCCCTCGAACCCCAGAGAAAGCGGGGCCGCAAAGGTCAGGAACACATGCGGGTTGAAGCCCTCCGTGTACCAAAGCGGCAGCTTCGCCTTATGAAAGGCGCGGGACATGCAGCGGTTCAAATCCAGATGAGAGATGTACCGCGCCGTGCCTGTTTTGGAAAACCAGACCCTAACCTCTTTTCTCAACGCAAAGTCCTCCCTTAAAGCACGCCGCGCCGCAGGCCGAGCACTTTTCGCGGCAGTTTGGCGTCGTCTGCGCCGCATAGGCGCGCTTGCATTCCTCGATGAGGAACGATTTTTTAATGCCGTAATCGAGATGATCCCACGGCAGCACCTCGTCAAAGCTGCGCTGGCGGTTGGCATAGAACGCGGGGTCAATGCCGAGATCCGCGAAAATCTGCATCCACGCATCAAAATCAAAGCAGTCGGCCCAGCCGTCAAAACGCAGGCCGCGGTTGTGCGCCTCGAGCAGCACGGCATTCAGCTTTCGGTCGCCGCGAGCAAAAACCGCTTCCAAAAAGCTCGTCTCGGCGCCGTGGTAATTGACCGTCAGCTTGCGGGAGGTGACCGAGGATTTCAGCAGCTTCTGCTTCCTTTCCAGCGTTTCGATCGTGTCCTGCCCAAACCACTGGAACGGCGTAAAGGGCTTCGGCACAAACGCCGCGGCGCTGACCGTAACGGCCGGGCGCTTTCCTTTCTCCCGGTTCTCCGCTTCATAGTACCAGTCGATGACCTTCTGCCCGAGCTGAGTGATACCGGCAACATCCTCGTCCGTTTCCGTCGGCAGACCGATCATAAAGTACAGCTTCACCTTCGTCCAGCCGTTGTTGAACGCGATCGATACCGTCCGCTTCAGCTCGTCCTCCCGGACATTTTTGTTGATGACGTCGCGCATGCGCTGCGTGCCGGCCTCCGGCGCAAAGGTCAAGCCGGACCGACGCGATCTTATCGGTCAGCTCCGTCGAAAAATTATCGACACGCAAAGACGGCAGAGACACGCTGACCCGCTCCTCCTCCGTCCACGTATGCAGCGTATCCAAAAGCTCAAACAGGCAACCGTAATCGCTGGTGCTCAGAGAGGACAGGGAAATCTCATCGTAGCCGGTCGTCTCGCACAGGCTTTTCGCCTGCCGGTTGATCGTCTCCACGCTTTTCTCACGGAACGGGCGGTACAGGAAGCCTGCCTGGCAGAACCGGCAGCCGCGGATACAGCCGCGCAGCACTTCCACGACCGCGCGGTCGTGGACAATATCGAGAAACGGTACGACAAAGGTTTCCGGAAAATACATGCTGTCCACGTCGTTGCAGACGCGCTTACGGATCGTCGCGGGCGCGCCGTCCCTCGGCGTATAGCGCTGCACGGTGCCGTCCGTATTATACGTCACATCGTACAGGGCAGGTACGTAAACGCCCTCGATTTTCGCGGCCTCCACGAGAAATTCATGCTTCGTCTTATGCTCCGCGCGGCACCTGCGGTACAGCTCGATGACCTCCAGATCCACCTCCTCGCCGTCGCCGAGAAAGAAGATATCGAAGAAATCCGCGAGCGGCTCCGGATTGCACGCGCATGGGCCGCCCGCAACTACAATATTCTTCAGCTCCGTGCGGTCCCGGCTCAAAAGCGGCACGCCGGCGAGCTTCAACATATTGAGGATATTCGTAAAGCTCAGCTCATACTGGAGCGTAAAGCCGATAAAGTCGAAATCCCGCACCGGGTCTCCGCTTTCCAGCGCGTAAAGCGGAATGCCGTTCTCCACCATCGCGGCTTCCATGTCGATCCACGGCGCGAACACGCGCTCGCACCAGATATAATCGACGCGGTTAAACAGCGAATAGAGAATCTTGATGCCGAGGTGCGACATACCGATCTCATATGTGTCGGGGAAGCAGAACGCAAACCGCACGTCGACCTCCTCTTTATTTTTGACCACCGAATTCAGCTCGCCGCCGACATAGCGCCCCGGCTTCTGCACCTTCGGCAGGATCCTGTCCAGTCTCTTATCCAGCATAAAAAAACGCCTTTCCGTGTTTTGATCTACAGTGTTTCCATTATACCGGAAAGTGCGCCAAGTTTCAACACAAGTTTCCGCGCCGCTTCAAAATCAGATAAAGAAGAATATAGACTGCCAGTAGCAAAAGCGTGAAATTGTATTGGGTGCGCAGCAGAACGGAAAAGCCCAGCGTTCCCAGCAGAAGCGCCAGAATAACGGAAATCACCGTGATCACGCCCGCGGCGCGCTTTTCCGCACACACGCTGCACAGCGCGCTGTAAAGCGCCATGCCGCCGTCCAGCGGAACGGCGGGCAGCATATGGAACAAAAACAGGACAAGCTGCACCGCGCAGTATTCCGGCGGCGCGGGCAGGAGCAGGATAAAAAACAAAAGATTCATGAGCGGCCCCGCAAGCGATACCGCCGCCCTGCGCAGATGGCTGACCGCCCCCGTATCCCCCACCATCTGGATGCCCAGCGCGCCGAAGCGGACGGCTTCAATCCGCATGCCGCAAAGGTGCGCGGCCAGAATATGCCCGCTCTCATGCGCCGCGCAGGCCAGCGCCGCCGGCAGAACATGCCCCCCGCCGTCCAGACAGAGCATAACCGCCAGCACCGCAAAAAATCCGAAGCGCAGCGTGATTTCCGTATTACGAATTTGAAACGTCATCGTCTGTGATCAAAATGGAGCGATCCATTTCCCGGTCATACCAGCCGCGCGCCTCCGCGTAAAGCGCCGGCGCCACGGTGCGCAGCACAAGCGCGGCAAGCAATAGAAGCAGGCAGACGGCAGCCTGAAACAGCGTCCATCCTCCGCCGCGCCGGACCGGCTTCGGAGCGGCCGCCGCCTGCTGCTCCTCCTCATGCTCCTTGGGCGTAATCTGTTCATAAACCTGCAAAAGGCATCCTCCTTTTCTTTGCGGACAAAAGGCCCGCTTGTGCATCGCGCAAAAGCAGGCCTCGTTTTACAGAATGATGCAGAGCAAGCCGTTGCAGCCGTCGTTGATGATGCGCTCAATCGTCTCCCGCACCTTGCCGCGGGCGTCCTCCGGCATGCGGTACAGCTTGTTGTGCATGCCCTCGTTGACCAGCTCATGCAGGGATTTTCCGAAAATATTGGATTCCCAGATCTGCGCCGGATTTTCCTCAAACTCCTTGAGCAGGTAGAGCACGAGATCCTCCGACTGCTGCTCGGAGCCGACGATCGGCGTGACCTCCGTGCGGATGCAGGTGCGCATCATGTGGATGGACGGCGCCGCCGCCTTCAGGCGAATGCCGAATTTGCCGTTCTGCTTGATGATCTCCGGCTCTTCCAGCGAAAGCTCCTCGATGTCGGGCATCACGATGCCGTAGCCGGTCTGCATGACGTCGTCATAGGCGGCCTGCAGCTTGGAAAATTTCTTTTTGATTTCATTCATCTCGATCAAATGCTGAAGCAGCGCCGTTTCATCCTCCACAGCAATCCCCGTCTTTTCCCCGAGAATCTTGAAGAACAGCGACTGATCCGGAATCAGCTCCACGACACAGGAGCCGCTGCCGAGGTTCATCCGCGCCACACGCACGGATTTGAGATCCGGGCAGGCCTCCAGGCACGCCGCGACCTTCTCCACCTCGGAGACCCTCTGGATCGCGCTGGATTCCTTCAGGCAATCCAGAATCTCCTTTTTCAGCCAGTGCTCGTCGTCCAGATCGATGATCCATCCCGGAATATCAAGCTGGATCTCCCGGATCGGGAACTGGTAAAGCAGCTTTGCGAGAATCGCGCGGATATCCTGCTCGGTGATGTCCACGCAGTTGACCGGCAGCACCGGCACGCCGTACCGCTCCGAACGCTCGGCCGCCAGCCGGCGCGCCTCGTCCGTATTCGGGTAGACGCAGTTCAGAAGGACGATATACGGGCGGTTCGTGGCTTTCAGCTCGTTGATCACCCGCTCTTCGGCCTCCTCGTATTCCTCCCGCGGGATCTCGCTGATGCTGCCGTCCGTCGTGATGACGAGGCCGATCGTCGAATGCTCGGTGATGACCTTCTGCGTGCCGATTTCCGCCGCCATATTGAAGGGAATCGGGTCGTCAAACCACGGCGTGCGCACCATGCGCGGCTGATCCTCCTCGATATAGCCGAGCGCGCTCGGCACGATATAGCCGACGCAGTCGATCATACGGACGCTGAACTCCGCCGTGTTATCCATCTTGACCGTGACGGCCTGCTCCGGAATAAATTTCGGCTCGGTGGTCATGATCGTGCGGCCGGAAGCGGACTGCGGCAGCTCATCCACCGCACGGTCGCGCGCCGCCTCGTCTGCAATATTTGGGATCACAATGGTGTCCATGAATTTTTTGATAAAGGTGGATTTGCCGCTTCGTACAGGACCGACAACGCCGATATAGATCTCGCCGTTTGTGCGCGCCTGCATATCCCTGTAAACGTTAAAGCCCTCCATACTGAATGCATCCCTTTCCTTTCTGCCTGCTTTTAATGCGCGTTACTTCCGGCATATGATCATCGGCCGGTCTTCGCTCAGGGTATCCGCCGTGCAGTTGTTGTGCGCCTGTATAGCCGATACGCGCGCATGGTAGCGCTTTGCAATATCCCAGATCCGCTCGCCGCACGACGCGTAGTACACTGCGGCACAGCAGGTGTCGCACGGTGCGGTCTCATCCAGCTCCGCGGATTCAATGGCCCGCACCTGGTAAACCGCGCGTACCTGCGCGGGCACGCCAATTTCCGCGGTACACTCCAGCGCACCCGCGTCGGTGATCGTGAAATGCACCGCCGTGATCTCTCCGGCCGCAGTGTACTTGCCCTCTCCCGGCATATCGCGCGCGTCTGTGAAATCAAACATGCGCTCCACAAAAGCCATGCGCTTTTCCTTGGTCTGGTAAAGCACGCAGACGCTGAATTTCCCCCGCACAGCGGCGCTGTCCTTCTCAACAAAGGCGGACAGGGACAGGCCGTCACACCAGAGATCGAGCACACGCTCCAAATCGTTTTCCGGGATGCGCACGGTATCCTTCACCTTAATCTGCCGCGCCGGGAACTGTTCCGTCCGTTCGACCGACGCATTCTTGTATTTTACCGCGAGCACACCGCGGATGGCAAAAGCATCGCTCACGGCTCTGACCGTACAGGGCTTTGTAAATTTGATGCAGAAAGTCGGCTTCAGGTAGAGATTCAAAACCGTGTATTCTCCCACGCTGTCCTCCCGCGGCTGCACGGTGCATTCCCCGCCCGGACAGCATACCGAAGCCGTGCAGGTTTCCTCAATGCCCGCGCACTCCACGGTCTGCGTGAACGGCAGCTCGCACGCCATGCGCTCCGGCGGGGTACCGTCCGAGAAAGAGCGGTACAGAATCTCCACGCATGCCCTGCCGGAAATCGTCGCCGTACCGTCGCCGACCTGCACGCCGTCCACCTGATACCGCACACTCCGGCGCAGGATCGTTTCAATCGGCGGTTTGCCGTTTTGCAGCTCAATATTTTCCTCCAGAATAAAGGTATGCGTGCAGCAGCCGACGGCACGGGACGCCTCGTATGTATCCGCATGTGTTTCAACCAGGTCGCTCTGCACGCTTTCCGAGAGCTCAACCTTGCGCACAGCCGTCACGGAAATTGCAAAGCCAAGCGTGATGTGCATATCCACGCGCCGGGCGTTCATCGCACGGCAGGTCATATGCTGCACAAACGGACGCACAACGGCGGTTGCGCCCTCCGGGCTGCTGTTCAGGCGCATATTAAAGGAAAATTCCTTCTTCGTGTCAAAGCCGCGCACGCATTCCCCCTTCGCATCGAGATACAGCACGCGGATGTCCGCCGCGCCGTCCACCGATAAGCTGTCCCCAATCACGGCAGCGGAAACGACCTCCGGCGTGACGATGCACTTGAGAATCTTCTGGATATCCGCGCAGTAATCCGGCAGGCTGTATTCCGTATCGACCGGGCACTCATGGTTCGTCTCCATAATCTGTTCAAAGCCTTCATAGAGCTGATTGCCTGTTGTGAGTCGCATAAATTCTTCT
>JAHZCM010000029.1:0-8450 GCA_019422905.1 Oscillospiraceae bacterium | reverse complement strand
GAGGGGCCAAACGGCCCCTCCCCCGGACAGACTGCCTTACGGCTCCTGCGGCAGCTTTTTGATGCCGAACATATGCCGCAGGACGAAACCGATCAGCCCTTTTCCGTTAAGTACAACAACCTTCATGCTTATGGTCACTCACCTTTCTGCGAGGTGCGTATTTTGTCTTTTCTGCATCAGCAGGGCGCCGGCCCGCACCCGTGGCCGGCAAAGCGGAAAGCGCCGGACTAAAAGTTTTCAGGTACGCTTTCCGTTCAGCAACGGATGACCGTGATGCCAAGCGCGACCAAAATCACCGCGGCAATAAAGAGTACAAGCCCCGACGGGCAGATGCTCGCAAGAACCATGCCGAGGCCAAATGAGACAGCGCAGACGCCACGCTGGCGGCGGTCGGCAAAGCAGCCGTTTCCACAGCACTTGGGCTTACGCAAAACCGGCACCTCCGTTTCCTGAAAACTCGCCCTGAAGGGTTATTCCAGTATATACGGAAGTGCCGAAAAGTGTTACTTCTCTTCCTGCGGCGCGTAAAGCACGATCAGCGCGCAGCCGATATTGACGCGGATTTCCGCCGAATCCTCCACAATCCGGTTGCTCACGCCCATCAGCGTGGCGCCCGCCGTGAGGTTTTTCTGGTAGAGCGGGTATTCAAGGCCCGAATAGGTGAGATTGCAGGAGGTGCCGTCAAACGGGAAAACGGAGACCGTCGCGCCTTTCAGCTCCGTCAGCACGATGCGCCCGCCGCGCAGGACGAAAACTTTCGTGTCCTCGGTGCAAAGCACACCGCTCCCCCCGCGGTTCGTGATATACAGCAGTACGTTGAGATTCGCCACCGAATGGTCGAAGCGCTCCCCGCCAAGACAGCCGACAAGGACAAACGACGTAAAGCCCAGCTTAAACCCGACCATCGCCGCGCTCATCGTATCGGTTTCGTCCTTTTGAACCGGGAGCACCAGCGTGCGGATGCTTTCCGGCGGACGGCGCTTCGCCGAGTCGAAATCTCCGATCACAAGATCCGGCTGAATGCCAAACCGCACGGCAGTATCGTAGCCGCCGTCCGCGCAGATCACATAATGCTCCTTTGGGTCAAATTCCCTGAAAACCCGGTCGGAGGCCAACGGCACGGAGCCGATAATCATACATTTCTTGTCTTTGATAACTGCCACTCCTTTATATCCTTCACTTCATTGTACATGGCGATGTAGCTTTCCAGCCGCGAGCGGGAAATTTTGCCCGCCTCAGCCGCCGCCAGCACCGCACAGCCTTTTTCACAGGTATGCGAACAGGAAGTAAAGCGGCATTTGCCGAGATACGGTCCAAATTCCCGGAAGCCGCCCGGCAGCTCCTCCTTGCGGAAAAGCTCATACCGCTCGATATCCATCGTGGAAAAGCCCGGCGTATCCGCCACGTAGCCGTCCTCCACCGGATACAGCTCCACGTGGCGCGTCGTGTGCCGCCCGCGCCCGAGCTTTTTGCTGATCTCGCCGGTTTCCAGCACCAGCTCCGGCAGCAGCCGGTTGAGCAGCGTGGACTTTCCCACGCCGGAATTCCCGGTAAAGGCCGAGATGCAGCCGGAAAGCTCCGGGCGGAGCGCATCGATACCGGTGCCGTCCGACGACGACACGAAATAGGCCCGTATGCCGATATCGCCGTATATCCCGCGCAGCGGCGCCGCGTCGTCCAGATCTGTCTTTGTAAACACGAGCACCGGCTCGATTCCCTTGATTTCCGCCGCCGCGACCGTCTTATCGATGATCAGCGTGCTGGGCTGCGGATCGCTGACGGAGGAAACAATGAAGAGCTTATCGAGATTTGCGAGCGGCGGCCGCACCAGAAAATTCCGGCGCGGCAGAATCTCCGCAAGATAGCCCTCGTCGTTTTCATCGGCCGCAAACCGCACGCGGTCGCCCGCGTACGGCGAAATCCGATCCTTGCGAAACTTTCCCCGGGCACGGCAGGCATACACCTTATCCCCGCACTGCACGTAATAAAAGCCGCCGATTCCTTTCAAAACCAGCCCTGTTTTTTCAGAACACATAGATTCGCCTCAGTGCGTCGTAATCGCCCCGTTCGGCTCGCCCTCCTCGCCGCCTCCCGGCTCATCGGCCGGCTCCGGCGTCGGGGTCGGAGTCGGCTCCGGCGTCGGCGTTGCGAACGGCAGCTGCGAATGGACGTCGATGCTCTCCGTCTCATAATTGATTTCCGCGGAGATATAATCCTGATCGTTCAGGCGGATGGTCAGGCTGGCCCGACCTGTGCCCGTAAAGCTCGCGCCGGCATACGCGGAAACCGAGGGATTCACCGTGCGGGAGTCAAACAGCTCGCCGTCCACATAAATCTTCATCACAAGATCCTCGGAGACGCCGCTCGGCAGCGGAATATCGTAATACACGGTCTTTTCCGCTCCCTTGCCCGAGCTGACCACAAGGTTGACCGCCGAGCCCTTCGACACCTTTTTGCCGGCTTCCGGATCTGACGACAAAACCGTGCCCTCCGGCTTATCGCTCTTGTCATCGTAGGTGATCGTGCCGCGGACCAGTCCGCTCGCCGTCAAATCGCCTTCCGCCACTGAGAGCGTGGATCCCTCCACTTCAGGCACCGTCACGGTTTCCTTGGAGGGGCCGGAACTGACATAGATCGTAATCGTCGTACCCGTCGTGACCGTTGTACCTGCAGCCGGATCGGTGCGCACAACATAGCCGGCCGCCGTCTCATCGTCGGTCACGGCCTGAATTTTCGGCCGCAGCCCCAAGGCCTCGAGCTTGTCGTAAGCATCCTGCTGCTTATCGCCCTTCGTCTCTTCGACGATCACCTGCTCCAGCGTGCCGTTGACCGTCAGTTCAACCGTCTTTCCTTTTTTCACGGACATGCCGGCCTGCGGGGACTGCTTCAGCACAACGCCGGTTTCCTTGCTGGGCACATTGCCCATCGTGATTTCAAATTCAAAGTCGGCGTAGTCGGGATTGTCCTTGATCTCCGTCTCGTAAATCTTTCCTTCGAAATTCGGCAGGATGACCTCATCGGAAGCCGTTTCCGACGCTGCCTGACGGAAATAATTCCAAACAAAAATACCGCCGACGACAAGACCGATAACGACGATGGCCGCCACAATACCCGTCACGATCATCGAAGCGCGCGCGCCGTTCTTTGAGCGCACATACTCCTCCTCATACTCGTAATTGTCGTTGTATTTCTGCGGCGCGGAGCGGACGTCATCGTAAATATCCGTGCCGCGCGCATAGGCGTGATCCATCTGTTCGCCGTAATTAAACGTCATCTCCGGATTGCGGCGGAAGCGCTCGACATCCTCCAGCATATCGGCCGCCGAGGGAAACCGCTGCGCCGGGTTTTTCTCCATCGCGTGCATCGTGATCTCCTCAAGTCCCTTCGGGATGGAGGGATTGATGCGCGTGGGCGGCGTCGGCTCCGCCTGCATCTGCATGATCGCAACGGAAACGGCGTTGTCCGCCACAAAGGGCAGCTGACCGGTCAGCATTTCATACAGCATGACGCCGACCGAATAGATGTCCGCCTTATCGTTGATATAGCCGCCGCGCGCCTGCTCCGGCGCAATGTAGTGCACGGAGCCGATCGCCTTGTCGGTCATCGTCTGCGTCTCCGCCTGCGTAAACCGGGCGATGCCGAAGTCCATCACCTTGATGGTACCGTCCTCCAGCAGCATGATATTCTGCGGCTTGATATCCCGGTGGATGATCCCCTTTTCGTGCGCGTGCTGCAGCGCCTGCAGGATCTGCACCGTGAAGTACAGCGCTTCACGCCATTTCAACTCGCCCTGCTGCTCGATGTACTGCTTGAGCGTGATGCCGTCGATGAACTCCATAACGATGTACTGGATGCGGTCACCGAAGCTCACGTCGTAAACCTTGACGATATTCGGATGCGAGAGCACCGCGATCGCCTTGGATTCGTTGCGGAAGCGGCGGAGAAAATCGCTGTTGTCCGAGAGCTCCTCCTTCAAGATCTTGATAGCCACCCAGCGGTTTTCAATCTTGTCATAAGCACGATATACATAGGCCATGCCGCCCATGCCGATCAGCTCGTGTATCTCATAGCGCCCGTCCAGACGTTTTCCAATATATTTATCCATATCTTTTCTCCTTTCGCACCGAACTCAGCGGTTCTCGATGACGGCGACCGTAATATTATCGCTTCCGCCCTTGCTGTTGGCGTACTGGACCAGCTCATCCACGAGCTGATCTCCCTGGTAATTGCTGATAAAGAACAGCAGCGTATCGCGCTCCAGATAATTGCTCAGGCCGTCCGTGCAGGAAATCGCCAAATCGCCCGGTTCAAAGACGTAGCAGCCGTAGTCGCATTCCAGATCCGGGTGCACGCCGACAACGCGGGTAATCAGGTTGCGCTGCGGATGAATGCGCGCCTCGTCCTCGGTGATCGCGCCGCTTTCCACAAGCTGCTGTACGTAGGAATGGTCCGTCGTCGCCTGCTTGATGCCGAGCTCCGTCTTGAGATAGCACCGGCTGTCGCCCGCATGGGCAACATGCAACACGCCGCCCGCGGCAATCGCGACAACGGCGGTGGTACCCATGCCGTAAAGCGCGGGATCCTCCTGTGCACGGCGCATCACGGCAGTGTTGGCCTCCGCCACCGCCGAAAGCATCATCGTACGCACGGCGCTCTCCTCCATCCCGGGAGTATAGGTTTCCTCCAGCACGCGGACAATCGCGTCACAGGCCACGCCGCTGGCGATATTGCCGCCGTTCACGCCGCCCATGCCATCGCATACCACGGTCCATGCGCCGCCGTCCGCAAAGGCTCCGCAGCGGCAGACGTCCTGGTTTGTCGTGCGGACCTGACCAATGTCGGTTTTGCACACAGCATACATTATAGGGTTCCTCCTTGCTCGTTGCGTCTGCGGAGCTGGCCGCAGGACGCTTCAATATCGGATCCGAGCGTTCGCCGGACCGTAGCGGTTATACCCTTTTTTTCGAGTATAGCCGTAAACTTTCTCAATCTGTCCTCCCCGCTTTTGCGGTAGCCCGTCCCGGTCACGTCGTTGACCGGGATCAGATTTACATGGCTGATGATCCCCCTGAGCCGCGAAGCAAGCTCCACTGCGCATGCGTCGCTGTCGTTGACGCCGCTGATCATCGCATATTCAAAGGAAATCCGCCTGCCGGTCACATCGGAATAGTAGCGGCAGCTCTTGAGCAGCTCCTCCACGTTCCATTTTTTATTGACCGGCATCGTGCGGCTCCGGATCTCGTCGTTCGGCGCATGCAGCGAAACGGAAAGCGTTAGCTGCAGCTTTCGGTCCGCAAGGTCGTAGATCTTATCGACCAGCCCGCAGGTGGAAAGCGAAATGTGCCGCATACCAATATTAAGCCCGTTTTCTGACGAAACAAGCTCCAAAAACCTTAAAACATTCTGATAATTATCGAGCGGCTCGCCCATGCCCATCAGCACGACATTCGAAATGCGCGTGCCGAGATCCTTTTGGGCCGTCTGAATCTCCGAGAGCATTTCGCTCGGCGTAAGATCCCGAGAGAAACCGCTCTTGCCCGTTGCGCAGAAGGTGCAGCCCATTTTGCAGCCCACCTGCGTGGAAATGCAGATCGAATACCCGTGCTGATACTGCATCAGAACCGATTCGATCATCTCGCCGTCATTCAGGCGAAAAAGATATTTGACCGTGCCGTCCAGCTTTGAAACGCGGCGTATGGCGATCTCCGTATTCCGGATCTCAAAATCCTCCGCCAGCGATGTGCGCAGCGCCTTGGAAAGGTCCGTCATTTCATCAAAGGACGCGGCTCCCCGCTGGTGCAGCCACCGGTAAACCTGCTCGGCCCGGTATTTTTGCAGGCCGCGCTCCAGGAAGGCCGCCCGCAACTCCTCAAGGTGCATGGATTTGATATCAATTTTCCCCAAGCCTGTGATCCTGTCCTTTCTGCTCCGGCGCATTTTCTTTCCTGCGGAGACAGGCCGCGAAAAAGCCGTCGCCTCCGAAATCCATCGGCATCATCGTCAGCATATGCGCAGGCTCCTCCAAAACAGAATGCGAAATCCCGTGAAGCGGCAGCGCATACGGCTCAAAGGCCGGATTTTCCTTTAAAAAAGCCTCCACAACCGCGGCGTTTTCCGCGTTGTGCAGCGTGCAGGTGGAATAAAACAGCAGACCGCCCGGGCGCACAAGCGCCGCCGAATGCGTGAGAATCTCCAATTGCAGCGCCGGCAGCCCCGCAAAGCTCTCCGGCTTTTTGTAGCGGATCTCCGGCTTGCGGCGGATAACACCGAGTCCGGAGCAAGGCACATCGCACAGCACACGGTCATATTGCTCTGCGCAGTCCCCTGCGGCTGCGTCGCGCACCGAAGCGCGGATCACCGAAAGCGAAAGCCGCTCGGCGCCCTTGCGGATCAGGTGGACGCGCCCTTTATATAAATCGAAAGCATCGAGTTTTCCTCTGTTTTGCATGCGCTCCGCCAGCGTGAAGCTCTTGCCGCCCGGCGCGGCGCAGACGTCCGCCACGGCTTCCCCGGGCTGCGGATCGACAAAACCGCACAAAAGCTGCGAGGAGAGATCCTGCACATGGAATGCGCCGTCCCGGTAGCCGGGCAGAGCCGTCGGGTCGCCCGCTCCATGGACGCATACCGCGCCGGGAATGCCCCCGACCGGCTCCGCCGCCCCCTTTGGCAAGGCCGCGCAAAACGCCTGCACCGTCGTTTTCAGCGGATTCACGCGCAGATAAATCTTCGCGCGCTCCGACATCGCTTCGAGCAGCCGGCCGCACAGCTCGGGGCCGTAGTCCCTGTTCCAGATCTCCACGATCGCCTGCGGAATGTTCCACCGGATGCTCTCGCTTTCCGGCGGCGGAACCTCCTTCCACCCCCTTGCAAAGCTGCGGAGCACGCCGTTGACAAAGCCCTTATACCGCCCGCGCATATATGCCGCCGCACAGAGCACCGCCTCGTTGACCGCGGCGGAATCCGGGATTTTATCGAGGTACACCATCTGGTATGCCGCAATGCGCAGGATATTCAGAACGGTCTGATCCATCTTCTGCCGCGGCTTTACGAGAAAGCGGCGGATATAATAATCCAGCGTCATGCGCTTTTCGAGCACCCCATAAAAAATCGTGGAGGCCAGCGCAGCATCCCGCGGCTGAAGCCCCACCGCGCGGATCGCCTTGTCGATCACAATATTGGAATAGCCCTCGTTCTGTGTGACGTCGTTCAGCGCCGACAGCGCCGTTTGTCTCGAAGAAGTCGTCATATTATTGAACCTTTATATCCTTTGCAATGGGATGGCCGCGCAAATAATCGCTGCCGCGCATACGCTTTCCGTTTTCCGGTTGAAGCTCCGTCAGCCGCACGGCGTCCGCGCCGCAGAAAACGGTCATCTCGCCGTCCAGCACGGTGAGTGTACCGGGCATCCCCTGCGCCCGGATGACCTGCGTACGGTACAGCTTCATGCGCTTGCCGTCAATCGAAAAGTACGCCGCAGGCCACGGATTCAGGCCGCGCACCAGATTGTGGACCGCCTGTGCGGGCTGCGTCCAGTCCACCGCGCCCATTTCCTTTTGAATCATCGGCGCGTAGGTCGCCAGCGCCTCATCCTGCGGCTCCGGCACAAGCGTATCCAGCTTGTCGATGGTATCGACAAGAAGCTCGGCGCCAAGCACCATCAGGCGGTCGAAAAGCTCGCCGGACGTCTCATCGGGGCCGATCCCGGTCTCCGCCTTCGCCAGCATGTCGCCCGTGTCGATTCCTTCGGCCATGCGCTGAATCGTCACACCGGAGATCTTCTCGCCGTTCAGCACCGCCCATTGGATCGGCGCTGCGCCGCGGTATTTCGGCAGCAGCGAGCCGTGCACGTTGATGCAGCCGTATTTCGGAATGTGGAGCACATCGGGCGGCAGGATTTTGCCGTAGGCCGCGACGACGATCAGCTCCGGTGCAAGCGCGCGGAGCGCTTCCACGGCTTCCTCGCTCCGAAGCGTCGTGGGCTGACAAACAGAAAGCCCACGCTCCAGCGCAAGCGCCTTAACAGGCGGCGGGAGCAGCTTGTGCCCCCGGCCCTTCGGCTTATCCGGCTGCGTGTAAACCGCTGCGATTTCATGTCCGCGGCGAAGAAGGGCCTCAAGGCTCGGCACCGCGAAGTCCGGCGTTCCCATAAAGACAATTCTCATGCTTACAATGTTTCCTTTCCGCAAAGCGCGCAGTTTGTTTTTTCCCCGCGCTCCGCCCTCTATCCGGTGTGTCACCACGCAAAAGGCTATGTCTCAGTCCTCCTGCTGCAGCTCCTCGGGATCGAGCATGCGGCTCGCCCGGTCCGTAAAACAGACACCGTTCAGGTGGTCGATCTCGTGGCAGAACGCGCGCGCCAGCAGCTCCGTGCCGGACATCTCGAAAGTCTTTCCGTGCCTGTCCTGTGCGCGGACCGTGACATTCATCGGACGGCAGACCATGCCCCATTC
>JAHZCM010000028.1:20564-21411 GCA_019422905.1 Oscillospiraceae bacterium | reverse complement strand
GTTGTAATCGAGCTGCTTCTTGAGCACCTTCATGTCCGAATACACCGCGGCGGCGGCCAGCTTATTTTTCAAATTCTTCGTAAATACAGCCTTGAATTTATCCATCAGCGCCATCGCGACGCCCTCATACATTTTGAGCAGCATGTTGCCGGTGAAGCCGTCACAGACGACTACATCTGCGGCGTCGAACGGGATCTCCCGCGCTTCAATATTGCCGATAAAACGTACGTCCTTCTGTGCCGAAAGTATGCTGAACGCCTCATGCTGCAGCTCGCCGCCCTTGTGCGCCTCGGTGCCGACGTTTGCAAGGCCGACACGCGGATGCGGAAGCCCCATGACCTTCTGCATATAAACCGAACCCATCAGGCCGAACTGCCCGAGCATTTCCGGGCGGCACTCGTTGTTCGCGCCGCCGTCGCACAGCATGAAAAAGCCCTCGGATTTCGGCATCAGCGGTGCAAACGCGACGCGCTTGACGCCCTTGATCCGCTTGACGATCAGCGTCGCGCCGACAACCATAGCGCCGCTGTTTCCGGCGGAGGCAAACGCGTCTCCCCGGCCCTCGCTGAGCGCCCGCAGGCCGACCGCCATCGAGCTGTTCTTCTTTGCGCGCATGACGTCCGTCGCCTCGTCCTCCATCGTGATGACGTCCGGACAGTCGATGATTGCAAAACCGGCGATATCCACCGCCGTATCCGCGGCGGCCTTTCGGATCTTCTCCTCGCTGCCGGTCAGTATGATCTGTACGCCCAGCTCATCCGCCGCCATTCGGCAGCCCTTCAGGATCTCCTCCGGCGCGTTGTCTCCGCCGAACGCATCCACGATAATTCTTTTCGCCATATTTATG
>JAHZCM010000028.1:12176-20554 GCA_019422905.1 Oscillospiraceae bacterium | reverse complement strand
GCTCCATACCTTTCTGCACAGTGCACTTTTGTCCTCTCTGCATCAGCAGAGCTGAACCTCTCCCCCTGCCACGGCTTCATGCGCCGTGTTCATCCCGTTTTCCGCAAGGCATGTCTCCAGATCATGCAGCGCCCGCTCCGCAAACGCGGCATACCGCGCGCGCTTGTCGCGGATATGCGGCTCGATCGGCGGAAAAATGCCAAAATTCGCACCCATCGGCTGAAAGTCCTTTGATTCGCTCTGCGCCACATGGCGAGAGAGCGCGCCCATCATCGTCGTCTCCGGCAAAATAACGGGCGGCCTGCCTTCCAGCCTGCGCGCAGCGTTGAGGCCCGCGAGCATTCCAGAGGAAGCCGATTCCATGTAGCCCTCCACGCCGGTCATCTGCCCGGCAAAAAACAGCTCCGGGCGGGTGCGGATCGAGTAATCCGCATTCAAAAGACGCGGCGAGTCCAGAAACGTATTGCGATGCATCACGCCGTAGCGCACAAAATCCGCATTTCTGAGGCCCGGAATCAGGCCGAACACGCGCTTCTGCTCCGGAAACTTCAGATTCGTCTGGAAGCCCACGAGATTGAAAAGCGTCTTTTCTGCGTTCTCGGTGCGCAACTGCACGACAGCCCACGGGCGGCGCCCGGTGCGCGGGTCGCGCAGGCCGACGGGCTTCAGCGGCCCGAAGCGAATCGTATCGTGCCCGCGCTGCGCCATGACCTCGATCGGCATACAGCCCTCGTAGACCTTTGGATTCATCACGTCAAAGTCATGGATCGGCGCGCGCTCCGCCGAAACGAGCGCCTCATAAAACACTTCGTATTCCTCTTTGTTCATCGGGCAGTTGATGTAATCGTCGTCGCCGCGCCCGTAGCGCGAGGCCGAGAAGCAATGCTCCATGTCAAGGCTTTCGCGTGTAACGATCGGCGCGGCGGCGTCGAAAAAGCTCAGTCCGCCGCCGCAGAGCGCCGTGATTTTCTCGGCGAGCGCATCGCTCGTCAGCGGGCCGCTCGCGATTACCGCGACGCCCTCCTGCGGGAGCGCAGTGACCTCGCCCTCGATGATTTCCACATTTGGGTGCGCGCGGATTTTCTCCGTCGCAAGCGCGGAGAAGCGGCTGCGGTCCACGGCGAGTGCCCCGCCCGCCGGAACCTTTGACGCGTCCGCGCAGGCAACGAGCAGCGAGCCCATCCGGCGCATTTCCTCCTTGAGCAGCCCCGCCGCACTGTCCACACGCGCCGCTTTCAGAGAATTCGAGCAGATCAGCTCTGCAAAATCCGCGCTTTTATGCGCCGGAGAGAATTTCACCGGCTTCATCTCGAACAGCCGGACGCGGTGTCCCGCGTTTGCAATCTGCCATGCGGCCTCCACGCCGGCAAGCCCGGCACCGATCACCGCGACGGTATCATTCATCATCGCTGTCCTCTTTGCCGTTTTCCTTTTCAAATGTATACGTGCAGTCCGGCGTCACGCAGTAAAGCGTTTTCGCCTTGTCCTTTTTCTGCAGAAGGACCTTGCCGCAGACCGGGCAGTTCTGGCCCGACGGCGGGTCCCACGAGACAAAATCACAGCTTGGGTACTGATCGCAGCCGTAGAAAACACGTCCGCGCTTTGACTTTTTCTCAATGATCTTGCCGCCGCACTTCGGGCAGACCGCACCGGTATCGTGGACGATCTTCTTGACTGTTTTGCATTCCGGATAGCCCGAACAGGCGATGAACTTGCCGTAACGCCCGAACTTTACAACCATCGGCTTGCCGCAGTTGGGGCAGATGAAGTCCGTCTTGTCCTCTTCGAGCTGGATCTTCACGCCTTCCATTTCCTTTTTCGCTTTTTTAAGCGTCTTATCGAAATCGTCGTAGAAGTCGTGCAGCGTTTCCACCCAGTCCGCCTGGCCGCTCTGCACCTCGTCGAGCTCCTTCTCGACGGCCGCCGTAAACTTGATGTTGACGATCTCCGGGAAACGCTCCTTCATCAGCTTCGTGATGACCTCGCCGAGCTCCGTCGGCTTAAAGGATTTGCCCTCCCGCGTGACGTACTCGCGGCTTGTGATCGTCGTGATCGTCGCCGCATAGGTGGACGGCCGGCCAATGCCGTTTTCCTCCAGCGTCTTAATCAGCGACGCTTCCGTATAGCGGGCCGGCGGCTGCGTGAAGTGCTGGTTGCCCTTCAGCTCGCGCACCTTGAGCGCCATACCGGCCTCCAGCTTCGGGAGGTCCTTGCCCTTCTCCTCCTCCACATCGCGGCCTTCCTCATACAGCACCGTATAGCCGTCGAAAGCGACGTTATAGCCCGAAGCCTTGAAAATATACTCGCCGGCGGAAATCACCGCCTGCGTTGTATTCAGCACGCAGTTTGCCATCTGGCAGGCGACAAAGCGCTCCCAGATCAGCTTATACAGCTTATACTGGTCCTTGGTCAGCGACGCCTCCACATCCTTCGGCGTCAGCGCAACGGAGGTCGGGCGGATCGCCTCGTGGCCGTCCTGTGCGTTGGCGCGCGCCTTGAAGCGGCGCGGCTTTGCGGGCAGATAGTTCTTTCCCCAGCGCTCGCCGATAAACTGCACGGCCTCCTGCACAGCGTCCTCCGAGATGCGCAGGGAGTCGGTACGCATATAGGTAATCAAGCCGACGGCGCCCTGTCCCTGAATCTCCACGCCCTCATACAGCTCCTGCGCAGCCTTCATCGTGCGCTTGGCCTGAAAGCCCAGCTTGCGGGAAGCCTCCTGCTGAAGGGTGGAGGTGATAAACGGCGGCGCAGGCTGCTTGTTCTTCCTGCCCTTTTTGACGGAATCCACCAGAAAGGGCGCGCTTTCAAGCGCCGCCAGAATCGCGTCCGCCTGCTCCTTGTTCGTGATTTTAATCTCGCCGTTCCGGTCGCCGTAAAACGCCGCGCCGAAAACGCTTCTCGAGCCTTCGGCCGTCAGCTTTGCGTCGATCGACCAGTACTCCTCCGGCTTAAATTTACGGATTTCCTCCTCGCGGTCCACAATAATGCGCAGCGCGACAGACTGCACGCGCCCGGCAGAAAGGCCACGGCGGATCGTTTTGGCCAGGAACGGGCTGAGCGAGTAGCCCACGAGACGATCCAGAATGCGGCGTGCCTGCTGGGCGTTGACCAGGTCCAGATCGATCGTGCGCGGATGCGCCATCCCCTCCGTTACGCCCGTCTTTGTGATCTCGTTGAACGTAACACGGTTCGCGTCCTGCTCGTCAAGCCCGAGAATGTAGGCCAGATGCCACGAAATCGCCTCGCCCTCACGGTCCGGGTCCGTCGCAAGGTAAACGGTGTCGGCGTCCTCCGCCGCCTCCTTCAGCTCGGAAACCAGCTTTTCCTTTCCCTTGATGATCGCATACTTCGGTTTAAAATTGTCTTTAACATCTACGCACAGGCGCGCCTTCGGCAGGTCGCGCACATGCCCCATGGAGGCAACAACCTCATAATCGCCCCCAAGATACTTTTTAATCGTTTTCGCCTTGGCCGGCGACTCAACGATAACCAGCTTGGACATATCTTGATCTCCTCTATCTATATTTTACGCCATGCATGCGTTATATTTTGCCTTAATTGAATCAGTATACAGCATTTTCAGGATTTTGTAAACCTCTGTCCGGGATAAGTCTGTATCTTCCCGAGCAGCTCCAGCTCCGTCAGCACCGCCAAAACCGCTCCGGCGGAAAGTCCTGTCTGCGCCTCCAGCTCCGCCGCATGCTTAGGCGTATCGTCCAGCGCGTCAAGAACCCGCCGCGCCTCAGACGACATGCCGCCATCTTCCCCGGCGGGATTTTGCTCCCGTCCATCCGCGGCCGAATCGGAAAGCGGCACAACGCGCACACGGGTAGGCGCCGGGCGCGTCACATTCTGCACCGCCTGCTGCAGCGCCGCCACACGGGCACGCTTTTTGCGGGCGGCAAAGCTGCCTAAAATGTCCTCCGCCGTGTGAACCCGCGCGGCGCCGTCCTCTGCAAGGCCGATACAGCCCATGAAAGCCTTTTCATCCCCGCCGACAAACACAAAGACCTCCCGGTTCTGCTCCGCGGCATGTTTCGCCGTAATCAGCGCGCCGCTTTTCTCCGGCGCTTCCGCCACGAGCACGCCGTGCGACATGCCGGAAATCAGCCGGTTGCGCACCTGAAACGCGCCGCGCTGCACCGGCGTATGCACGGGATATTCGGTGACAAGCGCACCGCCGGAATCGAGAATTTCACGGCGCAGGATCGCGTTGTTCATCAGGTACGGGTAATCCAAGCCGCAGGGCAGCACAGCGACGGTGGTTCCCCGCCCGTTGAGCGCGCCCCGGTGCGCCTCGGAATCAATGCCAAGCGCGCCGCCGCTTACGATCACGGTGTCCTCAAGCGCGAGCTGATAGCAGATTTCGCGTGCGGTGCGCAGGCCTGCACCGCTCGCCCGGCGCGTGCCGACCACACCGATGGAGAGGCGCTCAGAAAGATCCGGCAGCGCCCCGCGCACGTACAAAACGGCGGGCGGATTGTAAATCTCCTTCAACAGTGCCGGATAGCCGTCCATATCGGGCGTGATGACCTTATGCCCCAGACGCAGGCAGTATTCGAGGGTCGCCTCCGCCTCTGCGAGTCCATAAGTGCCGAGACACGCAAGCTCCTTATCCGAAACAAACGAAAAGCTGCTCCAAAGCCGGATGCCGCCCGCATAGAAGGCCTCCGCGCTGCCCGTTCGGCGCACAAGCTGCATCGGCTTCGCGCTGCCGGCGCCAAAAGCATTCTGCAGCCAGATCCAGTATACGCGTTTATCCATGGCTATGCTCCTCTTCTCCCGCACTGCGCATCATTTCCCACAACACAATCGCTGCGGCAGTGGAAGCGTTGAAGGATTCTGCGCGCCCGCGCATGGGGATCGTGATACGCTCCGCACAGCCGCGGATCGCTTCTTCCGTCAGGCCGCTGCCCTCGTTGCCGATCCAGACAGCCCAACTGCCCCGTTCAAAGGGAACCGCCGTGATTGGCACCGCCGTGCTGTCCGGCACCGCCGCAAGCGAGGTGATCGCGCGGCCCTTCAGCACTTTAAGGCAGTCTGCCGCCGCCGCATATTGTTCCACGCCGAGCCGGAATACGGCGCCCATGCTCCCGCGCAGCACCTTCGGGCCGTAAATATCGCAGCAGGTCCCCACAAGCGCAAGATGCTGCACGCCGAGCGCCTCCGCCGTGCGCAGAACATTTCCCATATTGGAGGGGTCCTGGACGTTTTCGAGAACGAGCACGCGGCGCATCGCGCCATGCGGCGCCGCCATATCGGCAGGCAAGCCGTTTTCGTCCCGCTTCGGCATACGGCAGACACAGAATATTCCCTGCGGGTTCTTTGTATCGGAAAGCAGCGGCGCAATATGTTCCTCAATACAATATGCTTTCTCCGCAGCGCGCAGTACAGGCTCCAGATACGCTCCGTATCTTTTCTGCGCACGCTCCGTGAAAAAGCAGGCGGCGATCCCCGTGCCGCTCCGCGCGGCGTCCGCGCAGAGCCGCGCGCCCTCCGCCATGAAAAGTCCCGCCTCGCTTCTTTTTTCCGGCCTTTGCAAAAGCGACGCGGCATCCCTCACAGCAGAGCTTTTCCGGCTTGTGATCCGTTCAATCCCCAAGCGTTTTCTCTCCTTCCTGCAATGAAAAAATGTGCGCCCGGAGGAAAATCCGGACGCACGGATAGCTTCATTATACAGCAGCCTTTGCCTTCTCAACCAGCGCCTTGAAAGCAGCCTCATCAGCGATTGCAATCTCGGAAAGCATCTTTCTGTTGAGCGTTACGCCGGCCTTCTTGAGGCCGTTCATGAACGCGGAATAGGTGGTGCCGTTTGCACGGCAGGCCGCGTTGATTCTGGAAATCCAGAGACGGCGGAAATCTCTCTTCTTCTGCTTTCTGCCGATGAACGCATAGTTGCCGGACTTCATGACGGCCTGTTTCGCCATCTTGAAATGTCTGCTCTTGGAGCCCCAATAACCCTTTGCGAGCTTCAGAATCTTCTTTCTTCTTTTGCGCGTAGCGAGCGCACCCTTAACTCTAGCCATTTATGTGAACATCCTTTCCATGTCGAATTTCGGCTGGTTCTGCGGAGCAAGTTCGCGGTCAGACCCGCGAAAGCCGTAGTTTCCGTAAATTCAAAAACCTGCTTGCAGGCTTTCGGTTATGCTTTGAATTCTCGTCTGCCGCCTGCGCTTCTTACGCGTAGGGAAGCATCTTCTTGACAGCCTTTACGCTCGTCTTATCCGTTACGGTTGTGCCGCGCGCATGACGCTTGGACTTCGCGGTTTTGCCGTGGCCGTTCAGAAGATGGCTTGTATATGCATGGCCGCGGATGACCTTTCCGTTTTTCGAGATCTTCAGGCGCTTCTTCGCGCCGCTGTGTGTTTTGAGCTTCGGCATTTTATAGTCCTCCTTGAATTTGTTATTTAACGGGCTTGGGGGCGAGGAACATCAACATGTTTCTACCCTCGAGCTTTGCGGGCTTTTCGACGTTTGCAACGTCTGAAAGCGTTTCGGCAAAACGCTTCATGATGTCTGCACCCAGTTCCGGATGACCCATCTCTCTGCCGCGGAAACGGATCGAAACCTTGACCTTGTTGCCTTCGGAAAGGAAACGGGAAGCATGGTTTTTCTTCGTTTCAAAGTCGTGGGTATCGATGTTGAGCGATAAACGTACTTCCTTGATCTCCACGACGCGCTGGTTCTTTCTGGCTTCCTTTTCACGCTTCGCCTGCTCGAAACGGTATTTGCCGTAATCGATGATCTTGCATACGGGCGGCGTGGCCTGCGGAGCGATCTTGACGAGATCGAGATTTTTCTCCGCCGCAAGATTCAATGCGTCGCGTGCCGACATAATGCCGAGCTGCGCGCCGTCTGCGCCGATGACACGAAGCTCTCTGTCGCGGATCTCTTCGTTTATCTGCAGTTCCTGTTTGCTAATGGTTAAGCACCTCCATCACACGTGCGATAACTGTTTCTCGCTTCGCCATGCAACAAATAAGCGGGCAGAAAACTTCTGCCCGCAAATCAACTCATTCAAAGCGCCGTTTCAGCGCTTTTTCACGATATTGACCTGTGTCAGACGTTACTGCACGGGTGTGAGCGCATGGCTCCGCTTTGTTTTCTTGAATGATTATACTACGCTCCCGCCGGTTTGTCAACGAAAAAAATCAATAATTCCTGCGAAAACACGAAAGGCCTCCCGGCGGGAAGCCGTAAAGTGCCGGCGCGGCTTATTCCTCGTCCGGCGGCAGCACCGTATCGCCGAGCCAGAACGAATAGAGCATGCACGCCGCGACGGGCTTTCCGGTTATGCGCGCCATCGCCTCACTGTAGAGCTTCAGCTGCGTGCTGTAGCGCGACCAAAGCTCCGCCTTGTCCTTGCAGCGGTCCGTTTTGAAATCGACGATATACAGCGCGCCGTTTTCCTCAAACATACAGTCCACGGCGCCGTGCAGAATCACCGGCAGCGCGCCGTCCTCTCCCTGAAGCCCCTCCTGCACGAGCTTCGCCGGAACCGTCGCGATGAACCGCTGCTCCTTACAGACCTTCTCCGCAGACAGGATCCGCCGGCCGAGCGCACCGGAAAAGAACCGCCGCACACGGCGCAGATCGACCACCTGCGCCTGCTCCGGTGTGAGGTATTTCTCTTCGACAAGGCGCTTCAACTCCGCTTCCGGATTGCGCGAAGCGGTTTGGAAATCCGCAAACTGCATGAAGTCGTGCAGCGCGGTGCCGCGCTCCGCCGGCGTCATGCCCTGCGCGCCGAGAAACGCCGGACGGGAAAGCGCCAGCTCCCCCGCGCGCCCGGCCTGCACGGCGGCGAGGCCCGAGGCGGAAACCTTCGTCGGCAGCTCCGTCTGCGCCGCATAGGGATACTGGAAATCCAGCGCGCGCTCGATACGCGCCTTCAGCGCAAGGTCCACAGGCGCGGGCTCCGCCTGCACCGGCGCTTCCGCCTCCTGCGGCGCGGGATAAACAACGTCGATTTTCCACGGCGTGTAGTGCGCGCGCAGAATGCAGTCGCCCTCCATACCGATGCGGCGGCGCAGCGCCTCGCCGTCCGGATGGCGGAGCGCACAGAGCATCAGCCATTCCGAGATGCTGGACGCGCTGTTGACCGCGTAGGGCGTGATGCGCTCGTCCTGCGTGATCTGCGCGGAGAGCCGTTCCAGCGTCGTATCCAGATTCTTCACCGTCGAAAGCAGGATGAGCTTTTCCCGCGCGCGCGTCATCGCCACGTAGAACACGCGCAGCTCCTCTGCCGCCGCGCTGTCCGCCGAGGCGATCGCGATGGCCTCCCGCGGAAGCGTCGTGCAGCGCGCGCCGGTTTCGGGGTCCGTCAGCCGGATGCCCAGCCCAAGCGTCGGGTGCAGACGCAGGACGTCGTATTCCGG
>JAHZCM010000028.1:4992-12166 GCA_019422905.1 Oscillospiraceae bacterium | reverse complement strand
AAAGCGCCGTCCGCAGCCCGCTACAATACAGACCGGGAATTCCAGCCCTTTCGATTTGTGAATGCTCATAATACGCACCACGTCGGCGTTTTCCGAAACAACATTCGCCGATTCCAGATCCGAGCGGTTCTTTTTCAGCCGGTCAATAAAGCGCACGAAGCCGGAAATGCCGTTGTAGCCGTACGACTCGTACTCCGCCGCGTACTGCTCCAGCAGGCGGATATTCGCAAGGCGGCCCTCGCCCTCCGGCATGGCGCGCACGATATTTTCAAATCCGGTTTCCGTGCAAAGCATCGTAATGAAGGTATCGGACGGCATCGTGGAGGCCAGCACGCGGTAGCGCGCGATTTCCTCCTTCACCCGCATGCAGCGCGGGTCGTCCGACCGAAGCAGCGAAACGTACAGCGATTCTTTACCGCGTCCCTCCCGCAGACGCGCCATGTCGTCCGCCGTGAAGCCGTATACCGGGCTCATCAGCACCGCAAGCAGCGGGATGTCCTGATTCGGGTTATCGATCACGCTGAGGAACGAAAGGATCGTCGCCACCTCGCTGGAGGCGAAAAAGCCGCCGTGCGAGGCCGCCCATGCGGGCACGCCGAATGAGCGCAGACGCTCCGCATAGCGCGGCGCATACTGGTTGGAGCTGCGCAGAAGCACGCAGAAATCCCGGTAGGCCACGGGGCGCTCCGCGCCGTTTTCCGTCACGGTGAAGCCCTCCGCCATCATTTTCCGAATCATTTCCGCGATGCGCTGCGGCTCAAGTATTTCCGCGCCCGCGCCGTCGATATCGTCGATGAACTCCACGCACGTCTCACAGCTGGCCTTTTCCGGGTATACGGCGCCGGCCGCGAGCTTTTCGTCGCCGGTGTAATCGACGCCGCCGGACGCGCGGGACATCAGTTGTGTAAAAGTGAAGTTGACGCTCTCCGTCACGTTGCTGCGGGAGCGGAAGTTGCGGTCGAGCACGATGGTCGCGGGATAGGCGTCCCGCTCGCGGTCATAACGCGGGAACGCATCCTTATAAGCGATAAAGATATCCGGCATGGCCTGCCGGAAGCTGTAGATACTCTGCTTTACGTCGCCCACCATAAAGCGGTTCGTGTTGTCCTTGGAAATCGCGCGGAACAGGAAGTCCTGTGCGTCGTTTGTATCCTGGTATTCGTCGGTCATAATCTCGTCGAACCGGGCCGCGACGGTGCGGGCCGTCTCCGTACGGACAAAGCCGTCCGGCGTCTCCTCCAAAAACAGGCGGAGCGCGAGATGCTCCAGATCACTGAAATCGACAAGATTTTTCGCGCGCTTCTTTTCATTGTAAATCGCCTCAAAGCGCAGGACGGCGCGCGTCAGCGTTTCCGCCAGCGGGCGGATCGCGCAGATCTCCGCACGGCAGGCCGCGTCATCCGAAACAAAGAGCTTCTGGAGCTTTGTAACCTCCTTTTTGACCGACTCGCGCATCGTCTTAATGCGCTCCTTCAGAGGGTCCGCGCCGCGGTATGTACCGATCTTGCCGAAGGCCAGCGCCTGAAAGGCCGCGGAAATCCGGTCCCATTCTCCCTCCTCCACAAGGTCCAGCAGCGTGTTGAGCAGCGCGATATCCGCCGAAATTCCGTTGCCGTAAGCCTTTAGAAGGTCGGCGCTCTCCGAAGCGAGCTCATATTCGTCCCGGGACAGCTTGAGCGCGAAATCCAGCACCTGCGCCGCATGGCGCAGCGCCGTTTTGCCCCAAGCCGTTTCCCCGGCGGGTGTCTCCCCGCCGAACATTTGCGTCATATCGCGCAGCCATTTTTCCGGGAACGGGTGGCTGCGCGTATAGGTGAACAGCTTCAAAATCGCGCCGATCAGCCGCGTGTCGTTTTTGTCGCCGCTTATGCTGTCGGAGAGCGCCTGAAAATCCGGCTCGGCATACAGCTCCGACAGAACCTCCGAAACGGACTGTGCCATCAGCTCCTCCTGCTGCTTGTCCGACACCACGGAAAAATCCGGCGCGATTCCGAGCAGGTAGAAAAATTCCCGCACGATCGACGAGCAGAAGCTGTCCACCGTACAGATCTGCGCCTGCTGGAGCAGAAGCTGCTGCCGGCGCAGGCGGCCATTTTCGGGATGCTCCCGGATCAGCTCCAGAAGCCTGCGCTCAATGCGCTCGCGCATTTCCGCCGCCGCGGCCTTTGTAAAGGTCACCACAAGCAGGCGGTCCGCATCCGTGGGATTCTCCGTATCGGTCAGCCGCTCGATCACGCGCTCGACGAGCACGGCCGTTTTGCCCGAACCCGCCGCCGCGGAGACAAGCACCGTACCCCGCCGCGCGCGGATCGCATCGAGCTGGCTTTCAGTCCACCGTGCCGCCATGCGTATCTCCCCCTTCCACCTCGTCCTGCATCCTTGCGAGCACCTCGTCGTTTTTCATCGAAATGCGCTCTGCGTTCTCCTCCATGCGCTCCGAGCCGCACACCGCGGTATACGGGCACCACGCGCACGCGTTCAGATTTTTCATCAGCGGCACGGCAGCCACATCGCCCGCCATGAGCGTCTGCGCCATTGTGGCGATCAGCCGCTTCACATACTGCATCACGAGTTTTAAAGCCGGCTCGCCAAGCAGGACGCTGCTCTGCTTCAGGTCGCCGCTCTTGAGCAGCGTCACCGGAATGAACCGCCCCGCAAGGTTTTCCTCCATCGCGCGGACGATTTCCTGATCCCGCAGGACTACGCCGCTCATGCGCAGGTTCTTCTCCGCCTCCTGCAGGAGCTTTTCGCTGCTCTCGGTTTTATCGGAATTCACCGTTGTCAAAAAAGACGGCATATACAGCACGCCCGCGGGCTGCAGCTCCGTGTTTTCGGAAAGCGCCGTCAGGTAAATCAGCATTTGCAGACTCAGGCCGTACAGCACGTCGGTGAGCTTAAAATCCTTGGCGCCGGTCTTGTAATCGACGACGCGCACGTAGGCACCGTGCTTCCCCCGATAGATATCCACGCGGTCGATCACGCCGCCGACTGTCACAAGGCCGTTCTCCGCCGGGATTCTGAGCGGCGGAAACGGCGTGCCGTTCTGTAGGGGCAGTTCAAAATACGCCGGACGGAAGCGGCTGACGCTCAGCTCCTGCGCAACGTGCCCGATCAGCTTCACGGCGGTCTGCGCCATCCGGTTGAAGCGGTATTTTTCCCGCGCGGAAAGCGCCTGAAATCCGCCCATGTTTTCGTCTGCGTACGTCTGAATGCAGGCACGCACGCGGCTGTCCAGCATTTCCGGGGACAGCGCAGCGGCATCCTGCTCCCTGCTGCCGATGATTTTTTCAAATAAATAGTGCATCAGGCTGCCGTATTCCAGCGCGTCCAGCTCCGCGGGGCGGCGCTCTTTTGCGCCGACGGCATAGCGGCAGAAGTAACGGAAACGGCATTGGTAATAGGTTTCAATCTGGCTTGCAGAGAAGTAACGTCCCTCTCCGAACAGCCGCCGCGCCGTTTCCGGCCGCAGCCGGGCCGAGGCCATGCGGTCCTGTCCGCCGAGCACGGAAAGCCGCCCCGCATATCCCGGCCTTTCGCGGAACACCGCCTTCAGCGTTTCAGACGCCGCCGTGTTCTGTGTAAAAAGCGAGGCCGCCTGCGAAAACGCGGCTTCGGGCGCGTTTGCAAAGAATTCCGGCGGAGGGTCGTGCCGGACTTTCAGTGCAGGCAATGCGAGGCACACTGCCTGCACCAGCTCGCTCGGCGGCTTGGCCTCCTTGCCGACGCTCGCGGGGTATGGGAGAGACAGCCGCTCCGAAGCGCTGCAAACCGCCGAATATGCGAGGAAGCGCTCCTGCAGCATGCGGTCCTCCAGGGTATCGGAAAGCGGCAGCTCCAGCTCCAGAAGCTGCCGGCGCTCCATATCGCTGAATACGCCGCTCTGCACGGGAATCATCGGCAGCTCGCCCTGCACGGCGCCGAGCAGGAAAACGACGCGCGGCGCAGACTGCCGGATGCGGTCCACGGTGCCGAACATCACGCTGTCCATGTTCTGCGGGATATCGGAGACGTCCTCCCCGCTGACGATCTCCCGGAGGAGCCTCGCGTATTTTTCACCCGAGACCGGCTGCGCGCCGAGAACGCCCGCCATCTGGTCCAGCACCGCCATCAGCAGATCCCAGATTCGGATCTGCGCCGCGCTGAGGTCCGGCCGCCCGGCCTCCTCCAGTGCACGGCAGAACTCCGGCAGCATGTGGTCGATTTCAAAATCCGTGAGCAGCGTATAAACAGCTTCGGAAATGCTTCGGCCATTTCCCTCGCGCAGCGTGCCGGAAAAACGCAAAAGCGGCTTCGTCACGCGCGCGCGCAGGCCGTTCAGCGCACCAAGCGTCTCCTGCGCGGCCTCGTCCATCGGCTGCCCATAGCCCTCCGGGTGCTTTTCAAACGCGGAAAGCCACGCGGCGCGCCCGGTGAGCTTCCACGTGAATATGTAATTCTCCAGCGCCGCGATTTCTTCCGCGGTGAACGCGGTCAGCCCGGTTTTGAGCATGTTCAGCACATCGTCCGACTGCCAGCCTCTGTTCACAACCTCAAACGCCGAGAGCACAAAGCGCATCAGCGGCTCCGCATCCACCGGGCGCGCCTCCGAAATGAAAGCGGGGATTTCCCAGCGCCGAAGCGCGGCGGAGAGCAGGCGCGTGTAGCGCTCCCCGTCCCGGCAGAGGATCGAAATATCCTTATAGCGATACTGTCCGCTGAGGATCAGGCGGCGGGTCTCCGCGGCGGCAAGCTCAACCTCCTCATACGGCGACGCCGCACGGAATACGCACACGGGCTCCGCAGCGGCCGCTTCTCCGGCGCCGGTCGCCAGGACGCCTTCCACCGCCCGAAGCGCCGCATTCTTAAAGCGGTACGGCGTATCGCAGTACACGGGCGCGGCGATGGGAATGCGGTTCTCCCTCGCGATGCGCAGAAGCCGCTGCGCCGTGCGCTGAACATGGGAAAACAGACCGCGCTCCGCAGTGTGCAGCTCCGCGCAGCAAAGCTCCACGCGGACGCGCTCCGCATGGCGGATGGCGTGCGTCAGGATTTTATATTCCTGCTCCGTAAAGCCGTAGAACGCATCGACAGCCACCGACGCGCCCTGAAAAAACTCCGGATGCTCCATGAGCAGGGCGTCCAGCCGCGTAAGGTCGTTCAGGGGGTCCAGGTACGTCTGCTGTACCAGCGCTTCAAACGCGCCGTAGATCAGCGCAATCTCGCGCAGCTTCGCCGAAAGGCCCGCATCGTTTATCTTTTCAGAGGCCTCCGTCAGCATATCGGGCTGCACGCCGCAGATTTCCATCTCGTTTACGGCCGTCAGCATCACGTCTGTCATGTGCCCGTTTGAAACGCTTTTTTCAAACAGTGTTAATTGATCCGCGCATTCCTCGATCGCCAAGGTCATCAGGATGCGGCGCCCGCCGTCCGTCAGCCGCTTGCCAGCGCCCCCGCCGTACTGCAAAAACGCCGCTTCCGCAAGGCGCGTAAAGCTGTACACCCGGATGCGGTTGGCCACCTCTGGTCCGTATTCCATGAGCAGCGCGCGTTCGCTCTCAAATGAATATTGCTCCGGCACGATCAGGATCGCCTGCCGCGCGGGCTCCGCCGCGAGCTTTTCGCGGAGCAGCGTCGACTTTCCCGTTCCGGCCCGGCCCAAAATCAATTCCAGCACTGCCATTCCCCCTTTCCGTGCTTCTATTTTAGCACAGAAGGGCTTATGCGTCAAAGAATTCGAGAAGGCGGTTGAAAATTTCCGCGGCTTTAAACTTCACCTCAAACTTTTCCGGCTGGGTGACGACATCCTCCGTTCCCTCCGGCAGATCGCCGAGATCGCTCGCGCCCGGCACGCAGAGCGCGGGAAACACCACGCACCACCAGTTCCGCCCTTCCGCCTCGCCGAGGGAAATGCGCAGCGTGCGGTATTTTCCTGCGGGCAGCTTTCCAGTTTCGTAAGTACGCGTTGGGAAATACATTTCGCAGATTTCCGCCTTTGCCCGGTACGGCATATCCACCCCGGCAAGGATACGGTTCGCCGCCTCCTCCAGACTTTCGAGATGCGTGCATACGGCGGCGAGCGCCGTTTCAAAATCTTCCGCACCCCCGTACCACTTCTCCGCCTCCAGCAGCACGGCGTCCCGCACCTGCAGCTTTACCGCTTGGTCCTCTTCCGTATCGGAATTTGCGAGCACATGCAGGCGGATCACTCCGTTTTCAAGCGCGCTGCACTGCGCGGAAAATCCGGTGAAACTCAACAGCACGGAAAGCACGAAGCCGCAGGCAGCGGCGCGAAGCAGCAGTTTTTTTGAAAAAGTTCCTCTCATTTTCTGAATTCCTCTCTTCTGATTTGCTTTTGAACAAATATCCGATCTGTTTTTCGTACAAAATATGGACGGAAAATTTTCAAATTATGCTTTCCCATCGAAGATTTTTTCGCTATACTGGTAACAAAGGTGGAGATTTCCATGAAAACAATTTATTGGAACGGCGTTATCCGCACCATGACTGCGAAAACGCCGACCGTACAGGCGCTCGCCACGGACGGCGGGCGGATCCTGCGAACCGGCCGCGCGGACGAGCTTCTGCGCGCCTATCCGAACGCCCGGCGCGTAAATCTGGACGGCCGCGCGCTGCTGCCCGGCTTCATCGACGGACACAGCCATCTTACGGCGCTCGCGCAGACGCTTCTGCTTTGCAGCCTGCAGGGCGTGAAATGCTTTTCGGAGATTGCAGAACGGCTGACGGCTTTCAAGGCGGAGCGGCATATTGCGGCGGGCGCATGGGTCATCAGCTTCGGCTACGACCAGACCGCCATGCGCGAGGGCAGGCATCCGGACGCGGCGTTTCTCGACCGCATCCTGCCGGAGAATCCCGT
This sequence comes from Oscillospiraceae bacterium, assembly GCA_019422905.1. Classification (GTDB taxonomy): domain Bacteria; phylum Bacillota; class Clostridia; order Oscillospirales; family Acutalibacteraceae; genus Hominenteromicrobium. The sequence goes on along the minus strand of JAHZCM010000028.1, from coordinate 5,313 downwards.
TTTGCTCACGCACGCTTCGGGCCATATGGGCGTGCTGAACACGGCGGCCATGCAGGCGCTGGGCATCGGCAAAGATACGCCCGCGCCGGGCGGCGGCGTAATCGGGCGCAATCCGGACGGCACGCCAAACGGCTATCTCGAGGAAGCGGCTTTTACATCGCTTACGGCGCGGGTTCCGCGCCCGGACACCGGGCAGGCCGAACAAAGCCTTCTCGCCGCCGAGCGGATCTACCTGAAAAACGGTAGCACCACGATTCAGGACGGCCTGACGCGGGCGCCGGAGTGGGCGCTGCTGCATGCGGTGCGAAAAAAGCTGACCGC
>JAHZCM010000028.1:0-4982 GCA_019422905.1 Oscillospiraceae bacterium | reverse complement strand
AGACGTCGTCGCCTATATCGACGTCGAGTGCAGCGCGCTGCTGCACGAGAACGCGGCTTATACGGACGGATATCGGGATCACCTGAAAATCGGCGGCTACAAGGCGTTTCTGGACGGTTCTCCGCAGGGGCGGACCGCGTGGATGACAGCGCCGTATGCGGACGACCCGGATTACCGCGGTTATCCGATTCATTCGGATCAGGATGTGGAGCGGTATATGCTGCAGGCCGTTCGGGAAAAGCGGCAGATTCTTATGCACTGCAACGGCGACGCGGCGGCGGACCAGATGATCGCCGCTTACCGAAAAGCGCACGCCGTCTGTCCGAACGACATACGGCCCGTCATGGTGCACGCGCAGCTTGTCCGGCGCGACCAGCTCGCCGCCATGCGGGAGCTTGGCATGATCGCCTCATTTTTCGCGGCACATGTCTATCACTGGGGCGACGTGCACATTCAAAACTTCGGCCTGTCCCGCGCCGCCGCCATCAGTCCCCTGCGCACGGCGCTGGAGCTCGGCGTATGCTGCAATCTGCATCAGGATTCGCCCGTCCTGCCGCCGGACATGCTGGAAACCCTGCGCTGCGTAGCGGAGCGGCGGACAAAGGCGGGCGTTCCGCTCGGCGCGGACGAGCGCATCTCACCGCTTGAAGCGCTGCGCTGCATGACGTCAAGCGCCGCTTACGCCTATTTTGAAGAAAAAACAAAGGGCACGCTGGAGGCCGGAAAAATCGCCGACATGGTCATTTTGAACCGCGATCCCGCCGCCTGCCGCACGGAGGAGCTTGCCGCGCTCGAAGTGCTCGAAACGATTAAATGCGGAAAAACCGCATACGCAAAGGAAGGATAAACACGATGGAAAAGAAAGTCTGGGAGCGGAACATACCAGATACGGAGGGTCTGCTCCGCCGCCTGCAAAAGCCTGCGGGCAAAATCGACGTGGTGCTGGACACCGACACGTATAACGAAATCGACGACCAGTTCGCGCTCTCTTACATGGTCAGGAGCAGTGAGAAGCTCTGCGTAAAGGCCATTTATGCTGCGCCGTTCTTCAATGAAAAATCCGTCTCGCCGGAGGACGGCATGGAAAAGAGCTATGCGGAAATCCTGACGCTTCTCTCCCTTCTCGGGCGGGAGGATTTGAAGCCTGTCGTCTTCAAGGGCTCGCGGACCTATCTGCCCGACGAAAGCACGCCCGTTTCCTCTCCGGCCGCAGAGGATCTCGCCGTGCGGGCAATGGGATACACAGCGGAAAATCCGCTGTATGTCGTCGCGATCGGCGCGATCACCAACGTGGCTTCCGCCATCCTGATGAATCCCGACATCCGGGAACGGATCGTCGTAGTATGGCTCGGCGGCAACGCGCACCACTGGGTGAACAACGCGGAGTTCAACATCGCCCAGGACGTCGCCGCGGGGCGCATTCTGTTCGGCTGCGGCGTACCGCTCGTACAACTGCCCTGCATGGGCGTCGTCTCCGCGTTTACGGTCAGCGAGCCGGAGCTTCGGGCCTATCTTCTGGGCAAGAACCCGCTCTGCGACCATCTCGCGCAGTATGCGATTGAGGAGGGCCGCCGCACGGCGAGCGCGGAAACCTGGACGCGCGTGATCTGGGACGTCACCGCCGTGGCCTGGCTGCTGGACGGCGATTTTATGGCGGATACCCTCGTGCACAGCCCCATCCCCCAGTATGACCACACGTGGGCGCCGTCCTCCACGCGGCACTTCATCCGCTATGTGTACGCGATTCACCGCGACCGTCTGCTTGCTGACCTTGTGCACAAACTGACGGAATAAATTTCGGCACGCATTTTTTGACAAAGTGCGTGCCTTTTCCTATCAAATATGCTATTATATGATATAAATCAGGCTATACTCTGCTTCGAAAGGTTGGCTGTCCATGAAAAAGATGATTCTTGTGACTTCGCCGCCCGCATGCGGCAAAACTCGCCTTTCCAAACGGCTTGCCCGCGCTCTGGACCACGTGGTTTATCTGGATAAGGACACACTGATGCCTCTCTCCCGCCAGATTTTCAAGGCTGCCGGGCAGCCCTTTGACCGCAGCTCCGATTTCTTTGAAGAGAACGTCCGGAATTACGAATACGAGGCAATTCTCGACCTGGGCTTCGAAGCGCTGCGCTACGCGGATACCGTGCTGATCAACGCCCCGTTCTCCCGTGAGATCCGCGATCCCGCTTACATAAGCGCGCTGCGGGCAAGGCTCGCCGGCTACGACGCCAAGCTCTGCGCCATCTGGATTGTGACCGATGTGGAGGTCTGCAGGGCGCGCATGATGAAGCGCAAATCCGACCGTGACACGTGGAAAATCGAGCACTGGGACGAATACATCAAGGGCGTCAACTTTGACATTCCCGAAGCGCTGCGGGCCGAAAATCAGCCGGACAGCCTGCTGCTCTACTACAATTCCAACGATACGCTGGCGGACGCTTCGTTTGCCCGCATCCTGCCGATTTTGAACGGCGGCTGAAAACTCCTTTTGAAATGAGGTTATCCCTATGCATCCGAGCGATCCCGTATACAGCACCTGCGTGCAGGTTTTAAAGGAAGAGCTGCTGCCCGCAATGGGCTGCACCGAGCCGATCGCCATCGCTTATGCGGCCGCCGTTGCCCGCCGCACGCTCGGCGAGCTGCCCACGCGCGTTACCGTTACCGCGAGCGGCAACATCATCAAAAACGTCAAATGCGTTTTTGTGCCGAACACCGGCGGCCTGCGCGGCATCCCCGCAGCGGCGGCGGCCGGCATCGTCGCCGGGCGGGACGAGCTGCTTTTGGAGGTCATCTCGCAGGCGAGCGAAGCCGAGCAGGCCGAGATCCGCAGCTATCTGGAGCACACGCCGATTGCGGTCAAGCTCTCCGATTCGCCGCATATTTTCGACATTGATATCTGCGCCGAGGCGAATGGCCACACGGCGCGCGCACGAATTGTACAGCACCATACAAACCTCGTCCGTATCGAAAAGGACGGCGAGATCCTGCTCGACGCCGACTGCAGCGCGGCCGCCGAGGACGGGCTCTGCGACCGCAGCGCGCTCTCCGTAGCCGGAATCCTCGACTTTGTCGAAAGCGCTGCGCTTGCGGACATTGAAGGCCCGGTCAAACGGCAGATCGAATACAACACGCGCATTGCCGAGGAGGGCCTTTCCGGCAATTGGGGCGCGAACATCGGCAAGGTACTGCTCGACACCTATGGCGACGACGTGAAGATCCGCGCCAGAGCGATGGCCGCCGCCGGCAGCGACGCCCGCATGAACGGCTGCTCCCTGCCCGTCGTCATCGTTTCGGGCAGCGGCAATCAGGGCATAACCGCTTCCCTGCCCGTCGTGGAATTTGCAAAAAAACTGAACGCCGGTTATGAAAAAACGATCCGCGCTGTTGCGCTCTCCGATCTGATTACCGTGCATCTGAAATCCGGCATCGGCCGCCTTTCCGCCTACTGCGGCGCTGTGAGCGCCGGGTGCGGCAGCGGCGCCGGCATCGCCTACCTCTACGGCGGCGGGCTCAAAGAGGTAGAGCACACGATCGTGAATTCCATCGTCATCGATTCCGGTATCGTCTGCGACGGCGCAAAGGCCTCCTGCGCGGCAAAAATCGCCTCCGCCGTAGACGCGGGAATCCTCGGCTACAGCATGTACAAAAACGGCCAGCAGTTCCGCGCGGGCGACGGCCTCGTGACGAAGGGTGTGGAAAAAACGATCCGGAACATCGGTATTCTCGCGCGCGAGGGCATGCGCGAAACCGACCGCGAGATCCTGCATATCATGTGCGAATAACGTCATAAATCACCGTGCCGCAGACCGTCCTTTTCGGGGATGGCCTGCGGCACTTTTGCGTGTATTGTTCTTGCCGCGCAAAGCTGTGCAGAATCCGCATCACCCCTTCGGCGGCGTCTATATCGTCCTTCGGCGTTCACTTTTGCAGAGCGCACAGCCTTCAACACTGGAACATTCGCAATTCTCAAACCGCATTTTCCGCGCTCTGCTGCAGGATTTCCTCCGCACAGCGCATACCGTCCACGGCGGCGCTCGTGATGCCGCCCGCATAGCCCGCGCCCTCGCCGCACGGGAACAGGCCGCGCACGGTGGGGCATTCGCGCGTCTCATTTCGCAGAATGCGCACCGGCGAGGAGCTGCGCGTCTCCGGCGCCGTCAAAAGCGCGTCGGGATCGTCAAAGCCGGCGAGGTAACGCCCCATTTTTCGGATTCCCTGCGCCATCGAATCGCATATGAAATCCGGCAGGACGCCGTACAGGCTGCCGGGTGCAACGCCGGGCCGATACGTCGGGCATACGGCGCCGAAATCTGCCGTCGGACGCCTTTCGAGAAAATCGTCGACGCGCTGGCATGGCGCGTCATAGGTTCCGCCACCCGCCACAAACGCCGCGCGTTCGATAGAGCGCTGGAACTCAACGCCCGCGAGCGGGTGCGCAGAGCCGAAATCCTCCGGCGTCACGCCGACGAGCAGCGCCGCGTTGCTGTTCCCGCCATCGCGCGCAAATTCGCTCATACCGTTTGTGACTACGCCGTTTTCCTCGGAAGCCGCGCCGACGACGTAACCGCCCGGGCACATGCAGAACGTATACACGCCGCGCCCGTTTTCAAGGTGGACGTTCAGCTTGTAATCCGCGGCGCCGAGATGCGGGCTTTCCGCAAACGCGCCGTACTGCGCGCGGTTGATCGTCTCCGCACGGTGCTCGATGCGCGCGCCGACCGAAAACGGCTTCGGCTCCATCGGGATGCATGCCTTACCGTACAGCATTTCAAACGTATCGCGCGCACTGTGGCCGATTGCAAGCACCACATGGCGCGTTTCCACGGTTTCCGATGCCGCGCCGCTTTGCAGCTTTACGCCGTGCACCGCGCCGTCCCGCACGAGCAGGTCGGTCATTTTCGTATCAAAGCGCACCTCGCCGCCCAGGCGCTTAATCTCCTCCCGGATGGCGCGCACCTCCTGCGGCAGCCTGTCCG
>JAHZCM010000027.1 GCA_019422905.1 Oscillospiraceae bacterium | reverse complement strand
TTTACAGACCAGTTCACCATGGCGCCCGGATACTCCCGGGATCGGTTCAATTCCGTTTTGGAGCCGTATTCCGGCTCGCCGCAGATATGTAAGATATTAAATTTTCCGCTTCTTTCTTCTGCGGCCGAAAGAGCCAGCAGGTCAGAGGGCCGCACGAGCTTTTCCCATTCCGCATCGGTGAAGCGTCCGGGTTCACCGAACTGCGCCGAGAAATAGATGCCGTCCACGCCCAGATCCATGTAAGCGTTGGCCCATTCCACCCACATCTCCGCAATGGTATGTACGCCAGCCGCCACGGCATCCGGATACAGCTTGGCATGCTCCATCAAAAGCGCATCGCCAAAAGCGAAGGACGCGGCTTTAAAAGGACCGAACATGGTCTGCACCGCATAGGCCTCGCCGCCCATATCATCCAGAATGCGCTTGATGACCTCCGCCTGCTTGCGGAAAGCGGCTGAAGCCGGAGACTCAAATTTGATCTTGTACCAGTCTGCGGCCGTCGTAATCGTGCCGTTGATCGGATACATGAAATCCTGCATGATTTTCATAATATCCTGATCCGCATGGTGATACAGCTTCAGATGTTCCTCAGCGGTCTCTTTGGCGCTCAGAGTACCCGGATAGTGGAACCAAAAGCCTGCGGGAACCTTATCCGGCGTTTTCCCCTCCAAAACCGCCTGTACTCTTTGGATTTTTGTCATTCAGTTTCCTCCCTTCTTGAATTGATTCTATTATATCGCATAAAAAGCAACAAAAACATAAGAATCTTTGGATTGAAAATAGGTAAAATTTTGGATTCTTCTGATTTTCCCACCTTTTTCCCCGGTTTTGGGCGGCAGAAACTTTCCGCTTCTGCGCCGCCTTTCCTGACAAAAAAGCCAAAAGATTTCCGATTGTCAGTCGATTGAGCGTCTGCTATAATGGAAAAAAGGAGGGGCTATTATGCTGTTTCACAACCGTTCTTATCGCACGCAGGTCTTTTTCTGCACGCTGCTATCGGCTCTGCTTCCCGTCTTCGCTTGTATACTCATCATTTCCGCCAATCTGACCAATGAATTCAGCCAGAAATATCAGGACACCTTCAACCACATCGCCGCGCAGACAAACCTCAGCATTGATCAGGCGCTTTCCAGCCCCATCCGAATCAGCACGCTGCCTTTGATCAACAGCGATGTAAACCGAGCGCTGAATACCGATTACGGTTCCTCCGCGCATGCATCGAAGTATGCGTCGGATCTTTCCATGATGCGGGAGCAGATCACGCAGGCAAACCTGCTGAACACAGACATTTGCAGCGCTATTTTCGTCAACAAATACGGCTATACCTTTGAATATGAAAACCCGGGCTTTTCCAACTATTTCTCCAACCTAGACGAACTGGCTCAGAATGCGCGCGACAGCGGCGTGCGCACATGGGTCGGCCCGCTCCAAAAATCCGGCTTCAGCAACCTGTCCTATCAGCGCATCCTACCCATTGTCCGCCTGATGTGGGATGTAACCACCAATCAGGAACTGGGGGTTCTGGGCGTGGCGGTTAATTTTGATACGGTGGATAACATTCTGCAAACCTCCACCATGGAAAACAGCCACATTCTTCTGCTGGACCGCAACAATGCGCTCTATTATTCTACCGACGAGACGCTGTTTGCAGACGGAAAGAATCAGGCGCTGCTGGAAGCTCTGCAGGCGTCCTGTGCGGATATTTCCGAGGAGAACCCCGAGCGTTCTACCTCCATTCAGGCGGATCATTCCGAATACCTGGTGTGTATCAGTTATAACAAAACCGCAGATTGGAAAATTGTACATTTTCTGAAAAAGTCGCACCTCTATTACGACAGCATACTCAATCTGAGCTGGCTCCTTCCCATGTTCCTGTTTCTGGTGTGCTCCTGCTTTTTGCTGTCCACGCTGTTTTCCCGAAGGATTTCCCAAAATGTCAGCCAGCTCGTTGAGCAGATCGACCGCTGTGAAAACAGCACCGGCTGCGCCCTGACGCCCCTGAAAAACGCCAGCTACGAGTTCACCCGTATTGTGGAAAGCTATAACCGCCTGACCCAGCGCCTGATCCGCAGCATGCAGGACATGTATACCAGCCAGCTAAACGAAAAGCAAACCCGGCTGCAGATGCTGCAGGCCCAGATCAATCCGCACTTCCTTTATAACACCTTGAATCTGATGGCTTCTCTGGCCAATATTTACGACGCTCCGGAGATCCGGACGGTCGCCATCAAAATGGCGGATATTCTGCGCTACAGCCTGAAGTCCGGTCCGGTCGTCACGCTGAAGGAAGAAGTCGATCAGGTCGAACGCTACATAGCGATCCAGGCCATCCGGTTTCCGGATAAATACGTTATGGAATGCGCTCTGCCGGCCGAACTGCAGCAAATGCAGGTTCCCTCTTTCATCCTGCAGCCCATTGTGGAAAATGCCGTGCTTCATGGGCTGAGTGAGTGTGCATACGGCGGCTACGTTATGATCAACTGCTTCGTGGAATTCGATAAGCTGCACATCCTGATCGCCGATAACGGCGTAGGCGTCTGCCCCGAGAAGCTCGGCCAGATTCGCCGGTCTCTGGAGAAGACCACGCAGGAACCGTGCAGCTCCATCGGCCTTTCCAACGTGAACCAGCGCATTCAGGCCTATTGCGGCAGCGACTACGGCCTTTCGGTCAGCAGTGTGCAGGGCAAGGGCACCATGGTTGAGATGACCCTTCCTCTGTCCGAAAATCTTACGCCGCCCCATCCGGCGGAATCCTAAAAAAGCATCCGGTTCACCCAACAAATTCGGGTGAACCGGATGCTTTTCGTTTTTCGGAGCGTATGTTTTTTAGCCCTCGATGGCCTCGTATTCCATGGCTGCGGATGCCCAAAGCACGGCGGCCACAGCCTCTTTCGCGTTGACGTTTTTCGTATAGTGGATATAGTGGTCGTAGGAAACCTGAATGCCGAGGCCGTCACAGGCGTCATACACATTCAGATTGCCCTCGAGGTCCGGCAGGCATTTGGTTTTAATGCCCTCAAAGCCCCTGCGGATCACCTCATCATATTCGGAGCCGCAGAACCCGCAAAGCGCCGCCTTGCGGAAGGTATACAGGAACATGGCGCTTCCGGAGGTATCATGCCAGTTACCGGGCGTGCGGGTACGGTCCACTACTTGGAACCAAAGCCCGGACAGAGGATCCTGCACTTTTTTGAGAGACGCCAACAGCTTTTGAAGCTGCATCAGCACCGAATCATAGCCGGGCGTTTCGCGGGGCATCAGGGCCAGCACCTCCACCAGAATCATGGCATACCAGCCGAGTCCCTCGCACCAGATTTCCTGCGCGCGGCCGTCCAGGCGGCTCGCCCACGGCGTTTCCGGATTTTCGCTGAAGCCATGGTACAGCAGGCCGCTGTTATCCTTCTCGCAACGGGCAAACACGATATTCAACTGCCGCACTGTCTCGGCAAAGCACGCTTCCCGGTCGCCCACAAACGCGCCGTAGCGGGTCAAAAACATCAGTCCCATAAAGAGCCCGTCCACCCACATCTCGCCGGGCAAGTGCTTTCCATGCCAAAAGCCGCCGTCGCTGTTGCGCGGATAATCGGAAAAGGCGTTTCGCACTGCGTCGCAGGCCTTTTTATACTTTTCCTCCCCGGTCTGGCGGTACGCCCACACCAACACGGAGCCGGCCATAATATCGTCCAGACTGCACCCGGTAAAGCCGGAAATGGAGCCGTCAGGCCCGACATGCTCCTCGCAGTAGCGCATCACATAGCTGCGATAGGTCTCCTTACCGGTTTTCTCATACAGCCGGATAAAGCCCCACAGCATGAAGCCCTGCGGATAGGACCACGAGCGGTAGGGATAACTGTCCGGATCCGGAAAGCGGCGCATCAGGGTCTCGGCCAAGGTTACAGAATAGTTCATATGATTTTCTCTCCTTCCTTTTTCAGGCACCAAAACGATTTTTATACTCCTCCAGTATTTTCAGAGAGCTGCTGGTTCCAATGCGCTCCGCGCCGGCCTCGATCATGGCAAGGCAGGTGTCCAAATCCCGGATGCCGCCGGCCGCTTTTACCCTGACTCTATCCCCAACCGTCTCTTTCATCAGCCGGACGTCCTCCGCCGTTGCGCCTCCCGTTCCGAAGCCGGTGGAGGTCTTAATGAAATTGGGCTCTACCTCCCGGGCAATCCGCGCGGCGCTTTGAATCTCCTCCCGCGTCAGATAGCAGTTTTCAAAAATCACCTTGCAGATCACCCGGTTCCTGCGGCAGACAGCCACAATGCTCTCCATCTCCCTGCGGATATACTCCAGATTTCCCTGCTTCAGCTCGCCGATATTCAAGACGTAATCGATCTCGTCCGCGCCGTTTTGAATGGCATTCTCCGTTTCAAAGACCTTGGCTTCCACCGTAGTCTGACCCAGGGGAAAGGAAATGGCTGCGCCTACGTGCACGCCGCTTCCTCTCAGAAGCCTTTTGCACAATGCTACCGGCGACGAATTGATCGCCACCATGGCAAAATGGTTTTCGGCAGCTTCCTTACAGAGCAACTCAAAATCCCGATCGGTAGCAAACGCCTTCAAATTTGTGTGGTCGAACATGGCGGCCAGTTCTTTTTCTGAAATCATCTTCTTTCTCCTTTACCGAGTAAGTTTTAATACGCACGCAGCACCGCTGCACCCTCTCCGAATAGCTGCCGAAAGCACGCGGTTACGGATCTTCCGGGCCGGCTCGTCAAAACTGCCGGCGCCGATGCAGGCTTTTATAAACCGGGCGCAGCGCCTCATAAGCATCATTAAAGATTTGATACAGCGCGTTGTACGTCCCGCAGTTCTCTTCGTGCGGCATCATGCGGGTAACCGGCGGGTTCAATCGGTCGATTACCGAAAAATCATCGAATAACCCCACACCAACGCCGCAGCAAACCACCGCACCCATGGAGGTAGCCTCTTCGAGATACCGCGGAATCAAAAGTGGTTTTTGCCAGATATCCGCTAAAATCTGCATCCAGAGCTTTCCCTTTGCACCGCCGCCGATCGCCGTAATTTCTTCGATCGGCGCCGCTCCGTCAAAAATGTCGAGGATAACCTTCAGGTTATAGCCTACGCCTTCCAATACGGCCCGGGCAGCCTCCGCCTTTCCGGTCTCGGCGCGCAGCCCCAAAAATGCGCCGCTGGCGTCAAAGTTCCATCGCGGGGAGCGCTCGCCCAGCAAATACGGCAGATACAGCACGCCGTTTGCGCCGGGAGGCACCTGCTCCGCCATTCGGTCAATCCGCTGATAGACGCTTTCCCCCTTCTCCTTTGCCATACGGATTTCCTCCTGGCAGAAGGCATTGCGGAACCACTGCAAGGACAGCCCTGCCGCCTGCATGGTACCGCAGGGGGTGTAAAGCGCCGGATCCAGATGCACCCAGTTGAAGGTACGCATCTCCGGATCAAAAACCGGAGCGCTGCCGGCCATGGAAATCCAGGAGGACGAGCCGAGAGCGCAGTACGTCCTGCCCTCCCGAACAACGCCCGCACCCACACAGGCGCAGGATCCGTCTCCCCCGCCGATCACAACGGGAAGCCCCGCGGGCAAACCGGTTTGCCGGGCCGCTTCCGGCTGAATCCTTCCCACAATGTCGGCTGAAGCGTGCAGCTCCGGCAGAAGGTCCTTCCGGAGACCGAAAGCCTCAATCAGTTCCTGTGACCAAGTCTTCTTTTCCAAATCAAACAGGTTGGTACCGGAAGCGTCGCTGTAATCCGTAACGAAACGTCCTGTGAGCCGGCAGACAATGTAGTCCTTTGCATTCAGCATCTTATAGGCTTTGCCGTAAAGCTCCGGCTGGTGATTTTTCACCCAGCAGAGCTTCGCAGCGCTGTAAGAAGCGCTGAGCCGATGGCCGGTGATGCGGTATCCCCGTTCAGCCCCCGCCGCCTCCAGCATCCGGCGTTCCTCCTCCGTACTGCGGGTATCCGCCCAGATCAGGGCACGGCGCAGGGCATTTCCCGCCTCATCCACCAGCACGCATCCCATCATCTGGCCGCTGAAGCTCACACCGGCAATTTCATGCGGAGAAATCCCCGCCTTTTCCAGCAAGATTCGGGTAGCGGTGCAGACCGCATGCCACCAATCCTCCGGATCCTGCTCCACCCAGCCGGGACGGGGATAATACGTCGGGTAGCCGACCAGCTCGGCGGCGCAGAGATTGCCCTCACTGTCGTACAGGGTAGCCTTATTGCCGCTGGTACCCAGATCGTGCGCCAACAGATAATCCGCCATGCTCGCACTCCCTTCTCACGTTTCCGGCATGAGCTGCGCGAGGGTGGCGGGCATGCTGTGCCCGGTATTCACCTTTCCCGGGCCGGTCACCAAGTCAAAGCAGGAGGCGATGATTCTCCCATCCCAGAAAATCGGTTCTCCCGGCTGATTCAACTCTCCATGCAGGCCGTCGCTGTCCGGGCTCTGCGCGATGCGTCGCACCGTGCCGTCCGGCTTGACCATCGCAATGGCATTGGCGCAAAAATCCGCTATATACAGATTGCCGTGATCGTCGAAAATCATCCCGTCCGTGCTCTCCAACTGGGATCGGTCCTGTGCAAACAGTTTATTCTCTTTCAGGCTCCCGTCCGGATGAAAAGTAATCCGATAAACGGCGCCGTCTCCGAAATTTCCCACATAGAGATTCCCCTCTCGGTCAAATACGATCCCATCCGCTCCATACTGGCAATCCGGGTTCTCCGTAACAAACGTGGCGAAAATATGCCTGTCCGCCAGCGTATTGGTGATGGCAATGTTCTCCTCGTTCAGCCCGAACCGGTATACACAGCTGACCAGCTTGCCGGAGGGATGCTTTACCGGGTGCAGATAGCTTTGGGTAACATACATGTAATCGCCCTTGATCCGGATCCCGTTCGGATGCTCCATCCCGTAAGCTACCACCTTACTTTCCAGAATGGTACCGTCCTCCGCCACCTTCAGCTTCAGCACGCGCCCTTTGAACAAAAGCTCTTCCCGCTCGCTCCAGCCCTGATTATCGCAAAGGTATACGTTATACGCCTTGTCAAACGCAATGCCCATGTTCCTCGCCACGCCGGTCTCTTCCAATACCGGCACATCGAACCACTTGGTCACGCGGCCTTCCCGGTCCAGCTTGACCACGCAGCCGGACAGATGATCATCCGCATAATTCGGGCAGGAGAGGACCAGATTGCCTTCCCGGTCGATCTCCATGCCGTCCGGCGTGCAGATATATTCCGGAAGAATGGAAAATAATGTTGAGGTTTGCATAGTTGTTTCCACCTTTCTCAGGGCGCATCCGAAAAGCCAAAGGCATGATTTCTTTTTTCAATACGCCCCGTTTAAAATTTAATGCTTTTTGCTTCCCGGTTCAGGGAAACGTAATAACCATTTTCTTAATATCGGGATCTCTGCGCTCAACCTTTTCAAAGGGCTCCATGGCATTTTCAAAAGGAAATACATGTGAAATAAAATCCATTGGGTTTAGCACACCGCTGTTGATCCACGCCAAGATCTGGCTGTGCGCATCCGCCTCTTCCCTTTTGGAGGGCCACTGTACGAACTGCAACGTCCAGTTATACGGCGCTTTTGCCCAATCCAGCTCCATGCCGAGCCGGGGCGAGATTCCGTAACAGCAAATTTTGCCGTTATAGGAGACAAGCTCCATGGCCTGATTGATCAGCGCGTTCATGCCTACCGCATCCACAACATAATCTACACCCTGCGGGAAAATGGCGCGCAGCGCAGGAACAATGTCCGTTTTTGCACTGTTGAAAGCAAGGTCGGCGCCCATGCGCCGGGCCTCCTCCACTTTTTGATCATGGATGTCCACGGTCACTACATTGGCCATGCCAAGCAGCTTTGAAAATTTGGTAAAGCACAGCCCCACAGGGCCTGCGCCGAAAATCACCACGTTCTGATTGGGCCGAAAGCCGAAGCGGCGTACAGCACTGAGCACTTCCCGGAAAGTAATGATCATGGACGCAGAAACCGCATCCACACGGTCGCTTTTTTTCAGCACTGTCTGAGCAAAATACCCCTCCGAGGGCACCAAAAATCCATCATGCTCATAGGCAGCCGCATCTCCCACCAGCGCGTATTCGGCATACGCGCCCCATCCGGGGGTAAAGCCCTCCACCGGCTCTTCCAAAAAGGGCAGCAGGACGAGATCGCCCACCGTCATGCTCCGCACGCGCTTGCCGCATTCCACGACCTCTCCCACGCCCTCATGCCCCAGAATCGCCGGATAGGCGGAGAAGTTTTTAAAGGTGCGGTGGATCAGCTTCATATCGGTGCCGTTGCACACGCCGCAGCTCCTCATCCGAACAAGCGCCTGATAATCGTTTGGTGAGGGCTTCTGCACCTGTGCAAACGCCAATTCTCCTTCCGCACTGACGGTAAGTACTTTCATAATAAATCATTCCTCCCTCTCCGGTTTTAAACTTTGCTTTTCCGCCGTCTTGTGGTACAATCATATAGTTTTCGATTTTTCATGTCAATTGATTTTGGCAAAGCTCCAAAGGATTTCCGATTTGATAGGAGAAAATTCAGTTTTTTACACACAAAATTGAGAGAAAGCCGAAACACAGCCATCGTACAAATACGATACGAATGAAAACACGCCGAAAAGGCGCGAAGGCCGAGCCTTGCAAGTCCGCGTTGTTTATGCTATACTGAATTGTAAATCCCAATAAATTGAAGGAAAGACGGTTTTATAGATGAAGTTAGGTATTGTCGGCCTTCCGAATGTCGGAAAAAGCACGCTTTTTAACGCAATTACAAACGCCGGTGCGCAGTCCGCAAACTATCCGTTCTGCACGATCGAGCCGAATGTCGGCGTCGTCGCCGTACCGGACAAACGCCTCGACAAGCTCGCCGAGATGTACGAGCCGGAGAAATTTACGCCCGCGACGATTGAGTTCGTCGATATTGCCGGCCTTGTGAAAGGCGCTTCGAAGGGCGAGGGCCTCGGCAACAAGTTCCTTTCCAATATCCGCGAGGTGGACGCCGTCGTGCATGTCGTGCGCTGCTTTGAAAACGATGACATCATCCACGTGGAGGGCTCGATCGACCCGGCCCGCGATATTGAAACGATCGATTTGGAGCTGATCCTCTCCGATATCGAAATTCTCGACCGCCGCATCGACAAAACCAAGAAGATGATTAAGGCGGACAAAAAGTATCAAACCGAGCTGGAGTTCTTCGAGCGCGTCCATGCGGCGCTTGACGCCGGCAAGCCTGCGCGCAGCGTGGAATGTAACGAGGAGGAGGCCGAGCTTCTTTCGACGGTCAGCCTGCTGACGAATAAGCCGATCATTTTTGCCGCCAACATGAGCGAATCCGATTTTGCTGCCGGCATTGAAAACCATCCGGGCTATCTGGCCGTTAAAAAAATCGCCGATGAACAGCATGCGGCGGTACTTCCGATCTGCGCGGAAATCGAGGCGGAGATTTCCGGTATGGAGCCGGAGGAAAAGGAGCTTTTCCTCAGCGATATGGGCCTGACCGAATCCGGTCTGGACCGTCTCATCAACGCCTGCTATTCCCTTTTGGGTCTAATCTCCTACCTCACCGCCGGCAAGCCCGAGGTGCGCGCATGGACGATCACAAAGGGCACCAAGGCGCCGCAGGCCGCAGGCAAAATCCACAGTGACTTCGAGCGCGGCTTCATCCGCGCGGAGGTCATTGCGTTCGACGACCTGATGGCCTGCGGTACAATGGCCGCCGCAAAGGAAAAGGGCCTCGTGCGCAGCGAGGGCAAGGAATATGTGATGCAGGACGGCGATATCGTCCTCTTCCGCTTCAACGTATAATTGCATTACATAAAGCAAAAAACGCCCCGGCACGGGAGCCTTCGCTCTCCCATGCCGGGGCGTTTTCCGCATTGCTCAATTGTTGTTTCCCGTGGGCATATACGGGCGGATGCGCCCGCAGAACTCCGCGAAATTCTGCGTCTGCAGAATGACGCGGCCCGGACCCACCAGCCGTGTCAGGAACAGGCCCTCGCCGCCGAGGAACATGTTCATGCCGCCGCGCACCATCTCCACCTCATAGCCGACCGTGCTCTCAAACGCCACGACATTGCCGGTATCCACGCGCAGAACCTCACCGGGTGCAAGCGTCTTTTCCACCTTGTTTCCGTCTACCTCCAGAAACGCCGTGCCCATACCGCCAAGCTGCTGGAGAATAAATCCCTCTCCGCCGAAGAATCCCGAAGAAAGCCGTTTTGTAAACACGGTATCCAGCGTCACACCGCTCTGGGCACAGAGGAACGCGCCCTTCTGGCAGATCAGGCTGCGGTATACCGCGGTGTCTATCGGCACAATTTCGCCGGGTACCGTAGCGGAAAACGCAATTTCGGCATTATATCCCTGCGCCGTATACGTCGTCATGAACATGGATTCCCCCGCAAACAACCGGCCCAACCCTTTCATAAAGCCGCCGTGCGTATTGGTTTCCATAGAAACCCCATCGCTCATCCAGGCCATACCGCCCGCCTGTGTGTAAATGGATTCTCCCCGCTCCAGCAGCATTTCCACCACGGGCATTACGCTGCCAATCAACCGATACTGCATATCCCAAATCATCCTTTCCAAATGCGCGTCAGGCGCCTGTTTGCCTTTATCGTAGCAGATCGCCGTTTTCCTGTCAATAAAAAATGCACATCCGGTTTGAACCGCCGGATGCGCATTTTCATAGGAAAACCCTTCAAGCCTGAAATGAAATTACATCGTCACGAAAATGAACTTGACAACAAAGAGCGCCGCGATAACCGTGATCGGAATGTCGGCTTTCTTATACTTGCCGGTGAAGAGCGTGATGATTACATAAGCGATTGCGCCGATGCCGATACCATTCGAAATGGAATATGTCATGGGCATCATGATCAATGCGAGGAACGCCGGAACCGCGCTGCGGATATCGTTCATATCCACCTTTGCAAAGCCCTTGAGCATCAGGACGCCGACATAAATGAGGGCCGGAGCCGTGGCACACGCCGGAACAAGGGATGCAAACGGGCTGAGGAACAGGCAAACCGCAAAGCAAATCGCAACGACAAGGCTGGTGAGACCGGTTCTGCCGCCCGCGCCTACGCCGGCCGCAGACTCAACAAACGTAGTGCAGGTGGAGGTGCCGCAGACAGCGCCGGCAACCGTAGCGATGGAATCGCTCGTCATGCACTCGTTGACATTGATCGGGTCGCCGTTCTTGTCGAGCATATTGGCCTGAGAAGCGGTGCCGTAGAGCGTGCCGATGGTATCAAACATATCGACAAGGCAGAACGTGACGATGAGCATGATCGCGGAGAATACGCCGCCGATCTCCTCGCCGGTGAACGCTCTGCTCCACGCATCAGCCTGGAACACGCCCGTGATGCCGATCTTGCCAAAATCGCTGAAGGTCTGGCCGACCTGGCTCATGTCAAAGGACGGCGCCGTGCCCGTAACGATATAGTACAGAACCGTGATGCCCGCAATGCTGATCAGCACGGAGCCCTTGACCTTGAATTTCTCAAGGATTGCAATAACCAGCAGGCCGAGCAGCGCAAACAGCGCGGGAACCACCGTAATGATGCCCTCTTCGCTGTTGATTGCGCCGTGAATATCCACGAACTGGAGCAGCGTGTACTGGTTGGCCTGAATGATGCCGACATTCTGGAAGCCAATGAAAGCGATGAACAGGCCGATGCCCGCCGGAATCGCCTTCTTCAGGCAGTCCGGAAGCGCTTTAGCAACCTTCGCGCGCAGGCCGGTGAGCGAGAAGATCATAAAGACAATACCGGAAACGAGAATGATCACAAGGCCCGCATGATAGCCCTGAATGATGTCGCCGCGGGTGATAACCTCCGGCAGGATGAACGACACGAAGAAGAACGAGTTCAGGCCCATGCCGCAAGCCTGCGCAAACGGCATCTTCGCGTAGAACGCCATAAGCAGCGTACCAATGATGGCCGCCAAAATGGACGCAACGTAGACCGCATTCCAGATCTGCTGGAACGCCGGATCCGCATCCGGTTCCAGATGACTGAAGCTGACGATCTGGTTGGGGTTCGTGACCACGATGTACGCCATC
This sequence comes from Oscillospiraceae bacterium, assembly GCA_019422905.1. GTDB lineage: Bacteria > Bacillota > Clostridia > Oscillospirales > Acutalibacteraceae > Hominenteromicrobium. Next base: position 9,908 of record JAHZCM010000027.1, on the reverse strand, counting down.
GCAAAGAATGTGGTCAGACCGGCGATGATCTCGGTCCGGACATTCGAGCCACGCTCGGAAATTTTGAAAAATTTGTCCAAGAATGTCACTCTCCTTAAAAGATTGAATCCCTGTTTCGAATTTTGACGGTCTGACGGGAAACAGGAAAGAATATCTATAGTATAGCGATTCAAATTCAGGAAATCAAGTGTAAAAAGCAAAAAAAGTTACATTTTATTCATATGGTGTTCAATTTTCGCAAAAAAGAGACGCGCTATATGGCAGAATGCACACAGCGCGCGCTTTTTCGATTCATTTACATCCCATTCGGTTCATTTACATCATAAAACGCATCATTGCGGGCCGCGCTCCGGAGCTTCAGCGCAGAGGCTACACAGCTCACCACAATGCACAGCACGAAGGAGAGCGCCATGGCGATACACGCGTAAAGCGGGCCGTTCGGCGTTGTAAACCGGGAGACCGCCGCAGGAATGAAAGCCGTGAAGAAACCGCCGAGCATTCCCGCCCATGCGCCCGCGCGGTTTACGCCCTTCCAGTACAGAGAAAGCAGATACGGCGCAAGGAAGGAACCGGAAATGATTCCCCACGAATACGACATCATTTCTAGAATCGGCGTGGGATAGTTTGCAATCAGATAGCTCATCACGACAAAGAGCAGGCAGAGCACACGCGTCAGCGCTGTGACGTTTTCATCCTTCATGTCTTTTTTCAGCGTCTTTTTGACGAGGTCCATCGAGAACGTGGAGCACGCCGTCAGCGTAATGCTCGAGAGCGTGGAAACCGAGGCGGAAATCAGCAGCACCAATATGACGCCGATCAGGATATTCGGCAGGCCCGCCTCGTTGAGCATCAGCGGCACAATGTAGTCCTTGCCGCCCTCCGGCATGGTTTCCCCGAAAAACAGGTGCGAGAGCGAGCCGATAAAATAGCCGCCGCCCGCAACAAGCAGCGCAAAGAATGTGGAAATGATGATGCCGCGCTTGACCTCTTTTTTATCGCGGATACCATAATACTTGTGGATCATCTGCGGCAGGCCCCACGTGCCGAAGCTCGTCATCAAAATTGTGGCGATCAGGGAAACCGCCGCATTTGACGGAAGCGGGAGCATCTCATGGGACTTCATATACGCCGACATATTGGAAATACCCGTCGAGAGTCCTCCCACCTGCGGAGACAGGATGATCAGCACAATCAGCGCCGCAACGCCGATCATCATCACAAAGCCCTGCACGAAATCCGCCTTGAGCGTCGCCATATAGCCACCCAGCACGAGTACCAGCGCGGAGGCAATCGCGATGATAATCATGCAGATCTTTTCATCCACGCCGAGAATCACGGAGCACACGCTGGTCAGGCCCTTGTACACCGAAGCGGAGTACGGGATCAAAAAGACAAAGATAACCACGCAGGAGAACAGGCGCATGCCCGGGCTTTTAAAGCGCGTCTCAAAAAGCTGCGGCATGGATTTAATCTGCCAGCGGCGTGTGAGGACGCGCGTTTTCTCCGCAAGCACAAGCCATGCGAGCAAGGTGCCGAACACGGCGTTGCCGATGCCGACCAGCACGCTCCACAGGCCGAAGCTCCAGCCGGAGCCGCCGGAATAGCCGATAAACATGACGGCGGAAAAATACGCCGTGCCATAGCTGAGCGCAGAAATCCACGCGCCCGCATTGCGCCCGCCGACCGTAAATGATTCCATGCCGCCGATGCCTTTCCTCGACTGCAGGATGCCGACGGCAAGCATCACGACCGCATACACGCCGATCACGATCCAGATCACCGTCAATTTTTCCATATCCATACCCCATTTCTGCGCCGCAGCTTCCGCATGCAACTTCATCACTTTATCACTTGTATGTGATAAAGTTTCTATAAGCATAGCATATATGGGAACGAAAATCAAGCGGGAATCCTCTTTCTATAAAGTTTTTATGAATATTCGCATGAATTCTTGCTTTTTCACCGCTGGGCATGCTATACTGAAGTGTATGTTTGCCCTCTTCAAAGCAGGGCGCAGCACAAATCAAAAATGCACACCTTGGAGAAAGGACAGTGTTTCCCGATATGAACATACTGACAAAGCTGTTCGGCAACTACAGCAAAAAAGAATTAAAGCGTATTGAGCCACTCAAGGAGGCGGTTCTCGCGCTGGAGGACAAGTACGCGAAAATGTCCGACAGCGAGCTGAAGAACCAGACCCCGGAGCTCAAGGAGCGCCTCTCGCTCGGCTCCTCGCTGGACGATATTCTGCCCGAGGCCTTTGCCGCCTGCCGTGAGGCCATGTGGCGCGTGCTCTCGATCAAGCCGTTCCCGGTGCAGGTCGTCGGCGGCATCATTCTGCATCAGGGCCGTATCGCGGAGATGAAGACCGGCGAAGGCAAAACGTTTACCGCCGCGCTCCCGGCTTACCTGAACGCGCTGACCGGCAAGGGCGTGCATATCGTCACGGTCAACGATTACCTCGCGAAATATCAGGGCGAAATGATGGCCCGCGTTTTCAACTATATGGGCCTTACCGTCGGCCTCGCGATCCCCGGCATGAACGCCGAGGAAAAGAAAAAGGCTTACGCCTGCGACATCACCTACGCGACGAACAATGAGCTCGGTTTCGACTACCTGCGCGACAACATGGTCACCTATAAGGAGCGCAAGGTACAGCGCGGACACAACTACGCCATCGTGGACGAGGTAGACTCCATTCTCATCGACGAGGCCCGCACCCCGCTGATTATCTCCGGCCAGGGCGAGCAGTCCACCGAGCTGTACGCGGTGGCGGACCGCTTTGCCAAGTCGCTGCGGCCCGTGCGCGTCGCGGAAACAGACGAAAAAGAGGACAACGACGCGCTCTACGAGGACTACGACTACATCGTCAACGAAAAGCAGAAAACCTGCACGCTCACAAAGCGCGGCGTCAAAAAGGCCGAGCAGTATTTCAGCGTCGAAAACCTCACCGACCCGGACAACATCACAATCCAGCACCATATCAATCAGGCGATCAAGGCGTACGGCATCATGAAGCGCGACATCGACTATGTGGTGCGCGACGGCGAGGTCATCATCGTGGACGAGTTCACCGGCCGTCTCATGTTCGGCCGCTACAACGAGGGCCTGCATCAGGCGATTGAGGCGAAGGAAAACGTGAAGATCGCCCGCGAAAGCAAGACGCTTGCGACCATCACCTTCCAGAACTATTTCCGCCTGTACAACAAGCTCTCCGGCATGACCGGCACCGCGATGACCGAGGAGGCTGAATTCAGCGAGATCTACAAGCTGGACGTTGTGGAAATCCCGACGAACAAACCGATGATCCGCGAGGACTGCGCCGACGTCGTCTACAAGACCGAAAAAGGCAAGTTCAACGCCGTGATCGAAGACATCATCGAGCACCATCAGAAGGGCCAGCCGGTGCTGGTCGGCACCATCACGATCGAAAAATCGGAGATGCTGAGCGCCATGCTCAAGCGCCGCGGCGTGAAACATGAGGTGCTGAACGCAAAATATCATGAAAAAGAAGCCGAAATCGTCGCGCAGGCGGGCCGCAAGGGCGCCGTGACCATCGCGACGAACATGGCGGGCCGCGGCACGGATATCCTGCTCGGCGGCAACGCGGAATTTATGGCGCGCGCCGAAATGCGCCGCATGCAGGTTCCCGAGGAGCTGATCGGCGAGGCCTCCGCGTTCGGTTATACCGACAATGAGGAAATTCTCGAGGCCCGCAGAACCTTTGCGGAGCTGAACCGGAAATACAAGGAGCAGATCGCGCCGGAGGCAGACGAGGTCCGCGCGCTGGGCGGCCTGTACATCATCGGCACCGAGCGGCATGAATCCCGCCGGATCGACAACCAGCTCCGCGGCCGTGCCGGCCGTCAGGGCGATCCCGGCAAGAGCCGCTTTTACATCTCGCTCGAGGACGACCTGATGCGCCTGTTCGGCGGCGAGCGCATCAGCACCATGATGGATCGCCTGAATGTGGAGGAGGATACGCCGATTGAGGCCTCCATCCTCTCCAATACCATTGAAAACGCGCAGAAAAAGGTGGAGGGCCGCAACTTTGCAATCCGCAAGAACGTCCTCCAATACGACGACGTGATGAACCGCCAGCGCGAGATCATTTACGAGCAACGCGACCGCGTTCTGAACGGGGACAACGTGAAGCCGCAGATCTGGTCGATGATCGAGCAGGCCATCGAGTCGAACGTATCCCGCTTCCTGCCGGGCGACGCGGCGCACGACGACTGGGATCTTCGCGGTCTGCGCAATCATTACCTCGGCTGGATGATCACGCCCGATGAGCTGCATTACGACGCACAGGCCCTGGAGGACTTGGAGCCGGCCGAAGTGACTGCATTCCTCAAGGAACGCGCCCAGAAGCTCTACGACCTGCGCGAAAAGGAATTTACTGAGCCGATCATGCGCGAGGTAGAGCGCATGGTGCTCCTCAAAAACGTGGATACGCAGTGGATGGACCACATCGACGCGATGGATGAGCTGCAAAAGGGCATCCGCCTGCGCGCTTATGGCCAGCACGACCCGGTGGTGGAATACCGCAGCGAGGGCTTCGACATGTTCGACGCGATGATTGCGTCAATCCGCGAGGATACCGCCCGCATGATCCTCACCGTGCGCCTCAAGACCAAGGAAGCGCCGAAGCGCGAGGCCGTCGCCAAGGAAACCGGCACCACCGCTTCCGATACGCCCGCTAAAAAGCAGCCGGTGAAGAACGGCAAAAAACCCGGCCGCAATGACCCTTGCCCCTGCGGCAGCGGCAAAAAGTACAAAAAGTGCTGCGGCAGAAACGAATAAAAATTCCTCCGCCAGAGCATGAACGGAAAGGACGTGGATCGCTTGACCTTTGACAATCACGACAGCCGGCTGAAATACTATCATCTTGTCATGCGCCTCCCTGCCGAAGCGGAAATCCCGGACTGCCCACTGCCGGAGGGCTATGCGTTTGCCGCGTATCGGGACGGCGACCGGGATACCTGGATTGGCATCGAGCAGTCCGCCAGGGAGTTTGACTGCTATGCGGAGGGGCTTGACGCGTGGGCACGCTACTATGCGGATTTCACGGCGCTGCTGCCTGAACGGATGCTGTTCATCACCGCGCCGAGCGGCGAAAAGGTGGCGACCGCCACGGCGTTTTTCGACCCCAAGGCGCCGGACGGCGACGGTTGGCTGCACTGGGTTTCCGTGCGGCGCGATTGTCAGGGCCGGGGGCTTGCACGTCCGCTAATCGCCCAAACGCTGCGCCGCCTGCGCGAGCTCGGCTACGGCGAGGTCTTCGTCTCCACCCAGACGACCACATGGGTCGCCGCGCGGTTGTACATGGATTTCGGCTTCCGCCCGACGGAGGAAAACTTCAGAGAAAGCCTTTTCGGCTGGCGGATGCTCAAAACCCTGACGGATCATCCCGCCCTCCGCGCTCTGGAGCCGGTTTCGCTTGCGGAAATGCTTGCCGGTCCTGAACGTCCCGCGAGGTAATGAATATGCATACGCTCGGAAAAATCGAAAAAATCGACGACCTGCACAGCGTCTGGCCGCATGAAGCACACGACTTTTCCAGATGGCTTTCACAGCAGGACAATCTTGCTATGCTGAGCGATACGATCGGCATCAGCATGAGCCTGCTGGAGCTGGAGTCCCCCGTCGGCGGCTTCCGTGCTGATCTTCTCGCAGCGGAAAACGGCACCGGCCGCAAAATTATCATTGAGAATCAGCTTGAGGACACCAACCACGACCACCTCGGTAAAATGATCACGTATGCTTCCGGCAAGGACGCCGAAGTCGTCGTCTGGATTGTAAAGAGAGCGCGTGATGAGCACCGGCAGGCGATAGAATGGCTGAACCAGCACACGGACGACCACATCGGCTTTTTCCTTCTGGAAATTGAGCTGTGGCGTATTGGTGATTCGCCGCTTGCGCCAAAATTCAATGTTGTGGAACGCCCGAACAACTGGGTTAAAAACCTCAAAGCCTCTGCGGGCCTGTCTGATACGCAGGCGCTTCAATTGGAGTTCTGGCAGAATTTCAACGACTACGCGTTTGCAAAGCCGGAATTCCGGAAAAACTTTTCCATGCGCAAGGCGCAGCCCCAGCACTGGTATTCCCTCAGCATCGGAAGCTCTGTCGTTGAGTTGGAAATTTCCGTCAACACACAGAAGAAGCTGCTCGGCGCCGCCATATACATTCACGGCGATCGGGCAGCCTTTCGAAAATTCATGGAGCACAAGGAAGAGATTGAAGCGGAGCTGGGCTCCCCGCTCGATTGGATCACCGCCAGCAAGGACTGCCGCATTTTGGCACGCCGCAGCGGCGACATCCGGACGGACGGCGCGGCGTGGCCGTCTTATTTTGACTGGTTCTGTGACATGGCGCTCCGACTGCGCCGAATTGCTCACCGATACAATACATAGTACCTGAGCCTGCCGGCGCTCATGCGGCAGGCTTATTTTATACTCAAACCTTGACACCATATCGGACGTATGATAAGCTGAAATCAGAAGGCAAAAGGTCCATCGATTTGGGAAGGAGGGCATCCGTATGAAAAAGTATATTTTCCCTATTTTGCTTATTCTGCTCGCGTTTTGCCTTTCCGCCTGCTCCGCAGGGGCGGAGGAGGTACCTGTGCTGGAATTTGACACGGCGGACGGCGGCGTTTCGGTCCTGCGGCTTTCCTTCGACGGCGAAAGCCCCGTTTTTCTCGAAAACGGCGCAACAGACGACGAAGCGAACACAATGACGCTCATTCCGCCGTACACCCATGTGTTTGATTTTGATGAGCTGCCGGCAGACGGTGTAAATTCCGTTTACACCTTGCCGGACACCTATACGGCGGTGCGGGCACAGTCGAAAATCGAAGGCATTTTGATTTACAGCGAATACGCCTACGCCGTCGTGCGCGACGCGGACGGACAACGGCTGCACCCGCTCTCTCCCGATGCGCCGGCCATGTATTGGGACGAATTCTACGGCGCGGCGCTCAAACATACCAAGGAAAGTTTCGAGCTTTCCGGCGTCGAAAACTACGGTTTATAAAAAGCAGTACACGAAAAAGGACTTGTCGGATCGGCTCCGGCAAGTCCTTTTCATATGCTTACAGTATATGCTTACAGTTCAAAACACGCCTTGATTCTGGCTGCCGCCTCCTCCGGCGGCACGTTGGTATTTTCAATACGCAGATAATGCTCAAACGGAAGCTCGCCCGGCTCGCTGACCAGACGGGCACGGCTGCCGTCATTCAACAGGCGCGCCCGGGAGGCTTCAAGATCGCGCTTCGTCGCTTTGTGCTTTAAGCGGTTTTCGGTCTCGTTGCGCGCGAGGCGCACCGCCTGCGGGGCGATCAGCTCCACGTAATAGAACTCCGTATCCGGGCTGTAGCGCCTGAAAATCTCCCGGACATGCGCGATATAGTCCCAATCGGACTGCCAATCGAACGCCCACATATAAGTGAAAATCATACCGTACTGTTCCGTCTGCGCGAATTCCTCAAAAACCACCTCCCGCAGGCGGTTGATCGCACGGCCGTTAAAGGAGCCGAAGATTTCAACCACCGGCTCGATCGTCATATGGTTGTGGAACAGACGCAGCCCCGTAATCTTCATCAGCTCCTGCCCGACGGTCATTTTCCCCACGGCAGCATCGCCAAACAAAAACACCAGCTTCATTTCTGCAGCCCCTCACAGCATTTTCTCAAACTCAATCTCGTGGCGAAGCGGAATATCGTTTTCGCCGATGAGCGGAATGGACGGCTTCATGCGCCGCGAAACCTCCAGCGCATTGCGGTACAGACGCGCCATGTCAAATCCGCGCTTCTGATAAAACCGCAGCGCATGGATGTTGTCGTTCGTTGTAATCAGCTTTAAGCGTGTGCAGCCGTTTTGGCGGGCGATTTTCTCCGCCTCGCCGATCAGCGCCGTGCCGAGCCCGGTATTCGGGCGCAGGCTGTCGAGGGACAGGATCTCGCAGTCCGCCCCGTCGATGCCATACATCATCAGTCCGGCGATTTCATCGTTTTCCAACGCAACGATCCCCTGCGCTTTCGTCATATCAACACGCACGCCGCGGATAATCATGTCGGTGGCAAACCAGTGCTCCATCAGAAAGGCGTTGACGCGCACACGGTTTTCCGCGTCAACCGGGACAAACCGCACTCCGTTCACCGCACACCGCACACGCTCGCAGATCTCAAACGCGGCGCGGGCGTTGTGATACGGGCATTTCCACGGGCCGCAGAGCAGGTGCGAGTTTTCCTCCTTGGGTGAATTCCTGCCCACAGCAAGCCACTCGCCCGCAGGGCCGTTGATGACCTCGCGCTTGATATATTCCCAGACCTTCAGCGCCGTATCGGCATACCGTTCGTCGCCGGTAAGCTGGTATGCGTTGACGCAGCCGACGACGGCTTCCGCCTGTCCCCACCAGACCTTGTTCGGCACGGCGATGCCGCCCGCCTCATAGCCCTCGTCGAACAGGCCGCCGTCCGCATCCAGACCGTGCTCCAGCGTGAAATTCACCATATGGATCGCGACCTCTTTCGCTTCCCTGAGCAGAACCTTTGCCCGCGCCTGATCCGCACCGTACTTTTCGAGCACCTCCGCGGCCTCCGTCAGCAGCCACGAGCCTTCGATGTCGTGGCCAAAGGACACCTCACCCGGCAGCGGATTCATCTCGCTGTCAAAGAACATGACGAAGTGGTGGCGCTCCGTATCGTAGATTCTGCGGCCCGTGACCTCGATCAGATTCGCAAGGCTTTCTTCGACGCAGCGGTCGTGCCGGATGCGGAAATAACACGTCATCGGCTCCAGAATGTGAATGTGTGTGTTCATGGAAAGATTGCCGGCCTCGGTGATCGCACCGTTGCCGCTGCCGGTTCCGCGCGCATTCTCCAGATAATACTTGCCCTCCCGGCATTCGTTTTCGATATAGTCATAGACGAGATCGGCGTATTTCCGCGCCTCCTCGCTGCCCGTCGCGCGGACATACTCCGAAAATGCGTAAAGCAGAAAGCCCTGCCCGTAGGTCATTTTCGTATCGTCAAGCACGGTGCCATCCGCGTTCAGCATCCAGAAGCCACCGCCGTTTTCCGCGTCCCAGAAATACTCCCGGATGTAATCAAACGCGCGGTCGGCAAGCGCCTTATAGGCCGGGTCGCCGAAGATGCGGTATGCGCCCGCGAAGGTCCAGAGCAGGCGGGCGTTCAGCACAAGCCCCTTCGGTGCGTCCTTCTGAATTTCCTGATCGACGGTTACAGCGCCGTAAAAGCCGCCGTTCTCCACATCGACCGTGTATTTCTGCCAGAACGGGAATATGGACCCGTGAAGCAGATCCTCGCGCATTTCGTCTCTGAGTTTCAAGAGCTTTTCCATGGTTTTTCGTCACTTTCCTCTCCTGTTAAATTTTGGGGTAAAGGTCCGCTGCAACTGCGAGCCAGCGCCCGGCCGTCGTCAGCCAAACCTCTTTATACGTCGCATTGTTGCCCGAAGGCCAATACGGCTCATCCTCATTTCCAAGCGTTTCAATACCGACGGGCATCTCTCCGGCCATTTCGCCCGGATAGTTCGCATCCATCTGCGCGTACCGCTCTCCCTCGCCGTAAATCAGCGGCTGGCAAAACGGGTTCTTGCCCGCCATCCAGTATAATTGCTCCCGTGCGATTCCAAGAAGCGCCTCGTCTTCAAAATACCGTCCGACAATCGACGCGGCCTTGCCCATCGCAAGCTGAATCGCCGAATTGCCGCGGAACGAGAACCACACAGGGAACATGCGGACGCAATAGCCGTTTCCAAGGTCGATGCCCGCTTTGAGCTGCGCCGCATAGTTGTCCTTTTCATCCTCGTAATCGACCAGAAGATGCAGAAGCGGGAAGGTTTCTTCATCCTCGACCTCCGAAACGTGGTGGATGCCCGCCGGCA
>JAHZCM010000026.1:7079-22118 GCA_019422905.1 Oscillospiraceae bacterium | reverse complement strand
AGGCGTTGGAGTTTTATAACCGACACTTGCAGCGGAACAAGGCTCACGAGAGATACACAGACGGCGAGCCGGCCGATCCGAACCGCCACGGCACAGCGCGTATCCCGATGGAAACGCTCGTAGCCTTTGAAAAGCTGTAAGCCGGACCGCTCAGGCATATCCGCTCAAAACGGATATGCCTTTTTCCTGTTTTCCTTCAAACCGGTTTGACATCCCGACCCTACACGTGTACAATAAAATCACAGGCCGGGCCTGCGGCTTTGCCCGGCCTATTCCTGAGAGGGAAATCTTCCGGATCCGGAAGTGAAGAATATGTTTTGCTCCCAGATCCCGAAAAGAAGATTTTCTTTTCCGCAGAAAGGTACGTGTTCATCTCCATGAAAAAATGCTTTGCCCTCATGCTCGCAGTTTTGCTTTTGCTCTCCATGACCGGCTGCGCCACGCTCGGCGCACTGGCACTGCCCTCCGCAACGCCGACACCCGAACCTACCGCCGCGCCTACTGCCGCTCCGACGGCGACCCCCGCCGCGGAACCGACGACTGAACCGACGTCGGAGCCTACCCCTGAGCCGACGCCGGTCCCCACAACCATTGACGATTATGTGGGTCTTTATAGCCACACGGAGCTCTCCTATTCAGACGCCAACGGCGGCTACAGCTACAACTATATGGTGCCGCAGTTTCTTTTGGATACCGAGGATGCAAAAGCCGCCAACGCGGATATTCAGGAGCGGTGTCTCCCGAGAATTGAAGCGATGAAGGAGGCTGCCGAGCAAGGCTACAGTCTCACGCTGCTTGGAATTTCTTACGATGCCTGGCTGGAGGACGGCCTTGTCACACTGATCCTCACCGTCAGCTACGATGCGGGCTGCACGTACTATACGGTGTACCGCCTTCAGGCGGAAACCGGCGCTCTGCTTTCCAACGAGGATATGGCGGCCCGGCTCGGCGTCAGCATGGAGCAATACTACGCCCTCGCGTACGAAGCGATGTCCGCGGAGTTTGAAAGCCTGTGGGGCGGCGCACGGGACGCGGGCGGCGCAGCTTTCTACGACGAGCAGCTTGAAAACACGCTTTCCGACGAGAATGTGCGGGCGGCACAGCTTTATCTGGATAAAAACGGTATGCCCTGCATACAATGCAAAATCTATTCGCTTGCCGGTGCAAGCAGCTACGAATATTTGCTCTCGCTGCCGATCGGCTGAGTACCGCGAAGCAATATTTGAATAAGCGACACTATTTCAGAAAGGTCAGGTGTTTCCGGCATGCTCCTATCCCTGCTCTCATTTTTCGGCGTACTCTCCCTGCCGCTTGTGCTGGTTTTTCTCGTCCTCGAAATCATCGCGGATTGGAAAATCTTCCAAAAGGCCGGCGAGCCGGGCTGGAAAAGCATCATTCCGGTCTATAACGAATATACCGCTTACCGGATTGTCTGGCGCGTGGAATTTTTCTGGATCAGCTTCGCGCTGAACCTGCTGGCCGGCATACTGCAAAGCTGGTACGAAGACAGCACGGCCTCCACGGCGGACGGTATCCTCATCATGATCCCGTCCATGCTTGCGGCGATCCTCGGAATCGTTTATTCCGTGAAAACCGCACGGGCTTTTGGGAAAGGCACGGGTTTCATTCTCGGGCTGATTTTCCTGAACCCGGTTTTCAGAATCATCCTCGGCTTCGGCAGCGCGCAATACCTTGGCGCAGACCGGTAATATCAGAAACCGTTTTCAGCCGGCTTCCACGCCGGCTTTTTTTGCGCTTTCCCCTTCTCCGGTACAGAAAGCGCCGCGCCTTTCTTGACACGGAATTTTTCAAATCGTATAATAAAGATAACTCGTTAACCCTTTGCTCATATTGTACAGGCAAACCAAGCTATCTATTATGTTGGTCTGCTGCCTTGGCCGATTTCAAATACAGGCAGGTGTCCAGCCAACTATTCAAACGGATTGATTCCGAAAAAGGAGTGCTGACTATGAAAAAATACCTGCGCGGCGGCCTCTCCGTCCTTTTGAGCTGCCTCATCCTGTTCTCGTTCTCCGGGTGCAGCACCATCGGCGTACTGCTGAAAAAAGCAGGCGAGCCGGGAGGAGAGTTCTCCGCATCGGCCACCTCCTCCGGCGTGCAGCACGCACCCCCCTCTGAGGCGGATGCGCTGCCCGCAAATGCTTCCGCTTCGGAAAGCGTCACACTGATGATGTATTTCGCCGGCTCCGACCTGGAGTCCGATCTCGGCAGCGCGACGGACGACATTCTGGAAATTCTCGACGCCGCCACCGGCGAAAACGTCCGCATTGTCCTGCAGACCGGCGGCGCTATGGAATGGTGGAACGACACGATCCAGCCTGATACCTGCCAGCGCTTTTTGGTGGAAAACGGCGATCTGACGCTGGAAGCTGACCTCGGCCTTCTGAATATGGCGGCGCCGGAAACGCTGTCCGACTTTATCGCGTGGTCCGCGGAGGCGTATCCCGCAGACCGCTACGGGCTGATCCTCTGGAATCACGGTGCGGGCACCATGATGGGCTTCGGTTACGACGAATATTTCCCGGAGGATATGCTGGAACTTTCCGACCTCTCCGCCGCGCTCTCGGACGGCGGCGTACATTTTGATTTCATCGGCTTTGACGCCTGCCTGATGGCGACCGTGGAAGTCGCCGCAGCGCTCATGCCGTACGCGGATTACCTCGTCGCCTCCGAAGAGAGTGAGCCGTGCACGGGCTGGAGCTACACGGACTGGCTGACGGCGCTCGAAAGTGACCCCGCCATGCCCACGGAGACGCTCGGCGCGTTGATTGCCGAATCCTTTTTCGATTCCTGTACGCAGAGAGATGAGCCGACCCTGTCCGTCGTCGATTTGCAGCGCATCCCGGCGCTCTGTGATGCGCTGCAGGCTTATCTGGACCATACCGAGGACCGGCTGGAAGCCGGCGAATACGCCAGTCTGGCTCGCGCGCGCAGTGACACAAAGGAATACGGGGAACTGGAATTCGATCAGATCGACATTCTCGATTTCATCACGCAGAGCAGTTCGGCGCAAAGCGGCCTGCCGGAATCGGAAGCTGTCCTCAGCGCCCTGCAGGACGCGGTCGTCTGCTCTTATGCCCATGACGCCGCTACAAACGGCCTTGCCATGTATTTTCCCTATCGCTATCCTGAGTATTACGCCGACGTACAGGATCAGATGCGGCGCGTCGGCTTTGACGAGGACTACTTCGACTTCTTCGACGAGTTTGTAAACGTCCTCGCTTACGGACAGACGCAGTCCTCCGGTACGTCCCACGGCAGCTTTCTCGGCGGTTCCGTGCAGGATTACTCGAATTACGATTGGTTCGATCCGAACGACGATATTCTGGAGGACAACTACCAGCCGCTCGACAGCGACGAGCTCGTGCTGACGGACAAGGGCGACTACTACGCGCTTTCTCTTTCCGCGGAAGCGTGGGACACGATCACCTACATAGAAATGCAGGTGCTGCTTGACGACGGCGAAGGCTTTATCGATCTCGGCCGCGACAATGTGTATGACTTTGACGAGGACGGCGACCTGATCGCTGATTTCGATTACTATTGGATCGCGCTCGACGGCATAACGGTGCCCTTCTATGCGGAAAACGAGACGGTTTCCGACGACGGCTACTGGTACACCTACGGCTGTGTGCCCGCCGAGCTGAACGACGAGCGGGATATTGAAATCATCCTGCGCTGGGACAGCGACCACGACAGCGGCTATGTGGCGGGTTACCGCTACGCCGAGGAAGGGCCGGGCGTAGCCGATAAGGGCCTGCGCCAGCTTGCGGCGGGCGATACCGTGCGGTACTGGTGCGATTACTACACCTACGACTATGACTATGACGGCGCTTATTACCTCGGCGATCCGGTCGTCTGTACGGATACGCCCTTTGCGGTGGAATACATCGAGATCGACGAATACCCCACCGAGGTCTGCTTCTTCCTGCGGGATATTTACAACAATGAATACTGGACCGAAACGGTTGAGTTCTGGTTCGAATGAGAAGGTGAGCAAAGAGCGCTGCCCGGAAAATCCGGGCAGCGCTCTTCTGCATCGGCATAAATCCCACGCAGCCGAGTTGCATTCGGGCTTTTCTTTATTTCATCAACGTGTTATACTGATTGAAAATACGTTTTAACATCACAAAGGAGCCTTTCCCATGGCCATTGAAGCGGTAAAAGCATATTTTCGCAAATACGATATGGAAAACAGGATTCTGGAATTTGACGTCTCCAGCGCAACCGTAGACCTGGCGGCCGCCGCATTGAACTGCGAGCCCCGGCGGATTGCCAAAACGCTTTCCTTTTTGGTGGACGGCCGCGCCATCCTGATCGTGGCCGCCGGAGACGCCAGAATCGACAATAAAAAATACAAGGCGCGGTTCGGCGCAAAGGCCAAAATGCTCTCCCCCGATGAGGCCGAAACGCTGGTCGGACACGCCATCGGCGGCGTATGCCCATTCGGTATCCGCGACGGCGTCACGGTCTATCTCGATGTGTCTCTGAAGCGCTTCGATACGGTTTTTCCCGCCTGCGGCAGCAGCAACAGCGCGATCGAGCTTTCCATTCCCGATCTGGAAAAGTTCTCCGGCTACAGCGAATGGGTGGACGTCTGTAAGCTCCCCGATGCGTGAGCTCCGGCTCATTCGTTCCGCAGCAGAAGCGCGGAGGTCTCCATGTCCGCGAGGAAATCGCCCCCGCTCATATCCTGATCGATCAGCTCCGGGATTCCGTGCGCTTTCGCAAAGGCCCGCACGCCGCGCCAGTCGAGCGCGCCGCGCCCCAGCGCCGTATGGATCTCATCCTGCGGCAGCGCCGCAAAATCCGGCTTGATGTCCTTATAGTGTATGGAGCGCAGATAAGGCAGCACGCTTTCCAGATAGGCCGCGGGATCCTCGCCGCCGTACAGCACCCAGCCCACGTCGATCTGCGTGCCGGCCGCGCCCCCGCACCGCTCCAGGACGCGCTCCAACCCGGTTTTTCCGTTGAAGTGCGCGCGGATCTCCGGCCAGCCGTTGTGCACCCAGAGCGCCGCGCCGGCAGGCTTCAGCTTCTCCGCCAGATACAGACAGTCCTCCGCAAAGCGCAGGTAGTCCGCTTCCGTCTCTCCGCCCGGGCAGTTGACGACAATTTCCCGCAGGCCGTGCGCTGCGGCAAGCGCCGCCGCTTTGTCCGCGTCCCGGCGTAGATCGCCGAAAACATGGCAGGAGGAAAGCGCGAGGCCGTGCTTTCGGAGGATTTGCGCAAAGCCCGCTACCTCTTCCGGCTGCCAAACCGGATTCATCCCATTTCCCGCGAGCGCCTGCGCGTCCATACGGAGCGAAACGCAGGGCTCGATCTGCGTGTAGCCCGCATGGGCAAGCCGCACGCAGAACGTCTCCGGGTCGGCCCGGAATTCGCGCATGCAGCCGTAAATCTGTACGCCGAGTTTCATAAAGTACAACATCCTTCCCTTGGTTTTATCCAGATTATAACAGGCGCAGGCCATACCTGTCAAACCCGGAAAACGCCTTTAAGCCCTTGCCTTCGGCGCTTTTCTCCTGTATACTGATTCTGTTCGGATAACTTAGGAGGGATGAACATGTCTACACGAAAAAAAGCGGTCATTCTGCCGGCTCTGCTGATGCTCGCAGTTTTCCTGCTGGCAGGCTGCGGCAGCCAAACGGATGCTCTGGTCGGCAAAATGAAAGAGAAAATCACGATGGGTACTTACCACGTGGAGACCGACGAGCTTGCCAAAGTATCCAGGACCGCCACGGGAGCCCTGCCGGATTACAGCGGCTACATGCTCGCCTGTCTCTCGGAGGCCGAAGCGGCTGCCAGAGATGAGGAGGACTTTGAAAAGCAGCTCTATGCGCTTGTGACCGAGGCCGCTGCCGACGCTCCGGCGGACTGTACCCGGGAGGTTACGATCGACCTGACCGCCCTGAACGACAAAAAGGCGCAGAAGGACTGGAGATACGAGGAGCTGGCCGCTGCGGCGCAGCAGGCGGCTTTTGACGCCGAGGTGGAGGAATTCTGCCTGCAACTTCTGACCGAAGCATACCCCGCCGATTTCGTACCGGCGGAAACGGAAAGCGGGGCGGCAGAATGAAAAAGACGGCGACACGCATCCTTTCCCTGTTTTTAAGCGTTTTGCTCCTTTTCGGCGCGCTGCCCCTTACGGCTTTTGCGGACGAAGCGCAGGAGGCTGAAGCGTACCGCGCAGGCGTTTTCCAGCGGTACGAGGACTACTATTACGGCGATAACACGTACAGCAAGCTGATTAACACCTCTCTGTACGCTTACTGCGCATGGGCCGATGAAATTGAATCCGTAAACAAAGCGGAAAAGGCCATTCTCTGGGCAACGCACAAGCTGCTGGGCAAGGAGCTGGACAAGGCGGCCTATATCGATTACCTCACAAAGCTCCTGGCCCTGCAGGAAAAAGGGTTCATGGAAACGCTTGCGGCACAGTCCAACTATACCTCGAAAGCCGACGGCATCAATCAGGCGCTGGATATCGGCTCCGCCACGCTCTCCGCCATTCTGGATACCGGCTTTCTGGAAAGCATCAACAAGGACCTGAAAGCGCTGAATACGGGGATAGACCTGATCCGGACTTCGGCGCAAAACACGGTCGGCCCGATTCAGGCGATGCTTGTCACGGCCTTTGCCGAAAACGCCGCCCAGAAGCGCGCCGTTTTGGAAACCATCCGCGACAACACGGAGGACAAAACACTCAAGGAAGCGGCCGAGACCATGATCGGCATGGTCTCTCTGGAGTTTGCTTTCTGGATTGACAATAAAATCTACGGCACAATTCTGAAAACCTCCGAGCTGACGGCCTATTTTCTGGATATGGACACGCTGAGCGATGCGATGGAGGCCGCCGGGAAACGGCTCGCGGAGGAATTTGAGCCGTGGGTGCTCTATCTGCTCGGCGACAACGGCCTCGTGCAGAAGCTGACCACCGTGCCCGGAGCCACCTTGTACGGCGTGGGAAAATTCGTCTCGGCGCTGGGATGCGTCCAAACCGGCTTTGCCATCGGCGGCGCGGTCATGTCCGTGTTTGTCGGCGACGACGTCGAGCTGTTCTGCGAAATGCGGGCGATGGACGCGATCGGCGACGCTTTGAGCGCGGACTTAAACGATCTGGGCCTGTCGGCCATGAGCGGCAGCGGCGACGCCCGGTATGAGAAAATCCGCGATCTCGTTGCCATCGGCGAGGCGCTCTGCTATGCGCGCCTGCGCGGCGAGTACTGCGCCGTCGAATCCATCCGCGGCAAGGATACCGCGCCCGACAATCTAGACGAGGTTTTCCGGTGCACAACGGACCAGCTCAGCCGCTGCTACAGCGCGCTCGCGGATATTTTTCCGGAGCGCGAGCCGCAGGTTATCGTAACGGTCGAGCGTGAGGAAACCGAGGAGCAGGCCATCACCACCCGCATTTCCAGAGCGATTGTGACGATACCGGGCCATCCTGAAATCGCCGAAAAAATCACGAACGGGCCTGCGCTGACAGCCCTGAACGAGAATGTGCTCTCCACCCGCGAAAGCGACATTCAAAGTGCGCGCGAGTATCCCTCGATGTATCAGTGCGATTACCTGTTTTACCTGCGCGATGCGTACGCCACGGCGGGCGCCCTGAGCCTGCAGTTTATGTCCGCCTCCTATTACGGCGGCGCGCATCCCATCAGCGAGCGCTTCTGCTACACCTTTGATCTGCAGACCGGCGACGAGCTTTCGCTGAGCGATATTCTGAATCCGGAAAACACCGAAGCGCAAGCCCAGCTGATTGCCCTTCTTGCGCAGGCACTGCGCGAGGAGCTGCCCGCGCTGCCGGACCCGCAGGCCAATATTCAGAGCGTTTTCGACGGCAAATACAGTATAAACTTATGGGGCTTTACGCAGGAGGGCCTGCGCGTTACCTTCTCTCCCTATATGATCGCCGCGTATGCCGCGGGATATCTCGACGCCGTTGTGCCGTATGAGAAGCTCGGCGACATTCTTCTGAGCGATTACCTGCCGAAAGACCGCAGCAGCCAGAGCTTCCAAAGCGAATGCTTTGCCGAAACGCGGAGCGAGATCGAAGCCGATTCCTCCTACACAAATTTTTACGGGACGCAGTCTGATGCCGGCGTTACCTGCGCCGGAGATGATGCGCTCGACGTATACATCGGCGAGGATACCTACAACCTGCTGCCCATCTACCGGTATGACCTGCTGTTTTACGCAAGCTACATCACGCCGCAGGATATTTTCTGGCTGCCGGAAACCGAAAACAACGTCTTTATGCTGCGTCAAACCCTGAAGAACAACCAGCAAAACGAGGGGCATCTCTCCGCTATCCTGATCAGCGTCACAGACGATGGTCCCACGGAAGAACACGTCACCATCACACCGTAAAGCCGTTTCTGAGAAATGTATAAAAATCCGCGCGCGGCGAAATCTGCGCGCGGATTTTTAATATCAATATAGAGGAAAGAATCGTCAATCCGGTGGATGAAAGCGCCGGAGAAAAACACTATGATTAAGGGGAAGCCGGCGGCATGGAATTCCCCCGGAAGGTATCGCGGAATGCCTTCGGCGGGCAGCCGTAGCGCTCCGTGAACAGCCGGTAAAAACGGCTCTGGCTGTTGAAGCCGCACAGGCCGCCCACATCGATCACCGGCGTTTCGCCGGTCAGCAGAAGCTGGGCGGCAAGGCCGAGACGCTTTGCGTTGATGAACGCGGTGGGCGTCACACCGAGATACCGCCGGAAGGAGCGGGTCAGATGCTCCTGCGACATATTGGCGAGCGCCAGCAGGCGCGGCGGCCCGGCGACGACGTTCTCCGTTTCGTCCATTTTTTCAAGCAGAGCGGAGAGCCATTCGGGCAAAAGCGTCTGCGGCGCCGGCGCGGAGAGGAACAGGCCCACAAGATACGGAAAGACGCTCAGCATATACAGGTATCCGGCCTGCGGGTCGTCTATCCGGTGGCTGTGCAGCAGCTTTCGCTGTACATCGGCGAGATTCTGGCCGGAGAGCACACAGTGCAGCGAAAGCGCGGGCGCGTCGAATACGGCGCGGTCCACGCCGAGATACGCGCAAAGCCGGAGAAACACGCCAGTCGGGATGCCGATATCGATCATTTCGAAATCCGCGTTGTTGAAAAACTCGTATTTGTGCACGTCATTCGGACGGATCAGGACGAACGAACCCGCCGTCAAAAGCTGGGAGCGCCCGTTGACCGCATGGACGGCGCTGCCCTTCGGCACGAGAAACAGCTCGTAAAAATCGTGCGAATGGATTTGATAGGTGGATTGCACGCCGAACTGGTGCAGCGCGCGGCCGCCCTCACGGCGCAGGTCGTCCTCCGTACAGTGCAGCTGCACAATTTCATCGGGCACGGCAGTCACTTTCCTTTCCCACAGGTTTGGTCCTATTATAAAAAATCCGCGGAGAAAAAGCAACAGCTCCGCATCAATAAATGAGAATTCAGAACACAGGGAGGAAGCACCATGTTCAAAAGCAATCTTCAGAAGCTGCGCAACGCACTGGAATTCACGCGCATCTATAAGGAAAACAGCGGGGACATCTATCTCCGCGAGGCCCGATGCCTCGACTTTCAGCTTGAGCACATCCTCGTGCCGCTCGATGAAAACGACGGCATCGCCGGACGCTATGAGCACGATTTCGTCGGCTTCTCCTCACAGGTCGGCGGTTATTCCGCGCTCGGCGCCGGCTACACCTATTACTTCAACGACTTTGAATTCACTCTGGCCATGCGCGCCTGCGGCGATGAACTGACGGACGACGAAAAATATGCGCTGCAAGCCGCAGAGCTGTTCTGGCGTGAGGAAAACACCGCGCGCAAGCTGGACATCGCGTTTGCAAAGCGCTACGGCTATATTCCGCCGAAGGGCTATCCGGGTCCCGGCGCAGGAAACTGCGACTGCCGCGTGGCGGGCACGAACGTCGATTTTGAAAAGCTGATCTCGCTCGGCCTCGACGGGCTGGACCGGGAAATCGACGGGGCGACGGCCCAAAACGGCGCGTCCTCCTTCTACACGGCGCTCAAAATGTGGATCGAAAGCCTGCGGAAGGCCTGCGCGCGTTACCGGGAGCAGGCGCTTGCGCTCGCGGAAAAGGCTGCGGACGAAAAGGCTGGAAAGCGCTTCCTCGATCTTGCCGGCGCGCTCGGGAACATTCAGCACCGCGCGCCGCAGACCTTTCTGGAGGGCGTGCAGTTGATGTGGATCTACTCGGTCAGCTCTGATTTGATGAACTACGGCCGCATGGACGACTACCTCGGCGGCCTGTACGCGGACGACGTGGACGCCGGCCGCATCACCGAGGAGGACGCCGTGCAGATCGTCCTCTCCCTTTACAAGCACTTCAAGGAGATCAACAAGATCCACGACTGCCGCGTGATCATCGGCGGCGTCGGCCGGAAGCGCCCGCAGGAGGCGGACCGCCTCGCCGTCGTCATCATGGAGGCTTCCCGCCGCTTCCGCGAGACGGTGCCGCAGCTCACCCTGCGGTATTCCAGCGGCATGAGCGAGACTGTTTTCAAAAAGGCCATGGACGTCAACGCGGAGGGCACCACCTTCCCCATCATCTACTCGGACGATACCAACGTGCCCGCCGTGCAGAGGGTCTACGGCGTTTCCCGCGAGGAAGCGGAGCAGTACGTGCCCTTCGGCTGCGGCGAATATGTGCTTGTGGGCCGCAGCGTCGGCACGCCGAACAACGGCATCAACGCGCTGAAAGCGCTGGAAATGGCCCTGCACAACGGCCTCGACAAATACCAGAACGTCCCGTGCGGCGTGAAGACCGGCGCGCTCTCCGAATTCGACGCCTTTGAGAAGCTGTACGACGCGGTTTTGCGGCAGCTCAAGCCGGTCATCGACAGCTTCGCCGTACACAAATACCTGAATTACGCGGTCGCTGGCGAAAACGCGCCGTATCTGCACCTGAGCCTGCTGCTGGACGACTGCATCTCCCGCAACAAGCCCGTCTTTGAGGGCGGCGTGCGCTACCTGAACGCCTCGAGCGAAATGTTCGGCATCATTAGCTGCGCGGACAGCCTGACCGCGATCAAAACGCTCGTTTACGAGCAGAAGCGCTTCACGCTTGAGCAGCTTGTCCACATGCTGGACTGCGATTTTGAGGGCTTCGAGGCGGAGCGCCGGCTTTGCCTGAACGCGCCGAAATACGGCAACGACGACGACACCGCCGACGAAATGGCGACGCGCCTGTTCGCCGACCTGGCGGACATGACCATGGCGGCGGGCAAGGCCGCCGGGCTTGACCACTACAACATCGTCAGTGTCAACAACTCCATGAGCGCGGAATGGGGCAACTTCTGCGAGGCCTCCGCCTGCGGCAGAAAGCGCGGCAGCGCGATGGCAAACGCGAACGGCGCTTCCATCGGCGCGGATAAATGCGGCATCACGGCGCTGCTCAACTCCATGTCGAAATTCGACAACGAGAAGCATGTGGGCGTCATCAACAACGTCCGTTTCACAAAGGAGCTTTTCACCGGCTCCGCGGAAAAGGTCGGCGCGGTGCTCAAGGCCTTCTACGAAAACGGCGGCGTGCAGACAAACCTGTGCGTCATCGGCAGGGACGACCTTGAAAACGCGATGATCCATCCGGAAAATTACCAGAACCTGCTGGTGCGCATTGGCGGCTTCAGCGCGCGGTTTGTGACGCTCAACCCCGTCGTGCAGCGCGAGATCATCGAAAGAACCACTTACGGCGCGTAAAGGGCGATGAAAGGCAAAAAATGAACAGTCTGATTTTTGATATACAGCGCTTCTGCGTATACGACGGCCCGGGCATCCGCACCACGGTGTTTTTCAAGGGCTGCAATATGCGCTGCGCATGGTGCCACAACCCGGAGAGCTTTTCCACGGCGGCGGAGCTTCTGTACCGTGCGGAAAAGTGCGCTGCCTGCGGCGCCTGTGCGGCTTGCCCGCAGGGCGCGCACACCTTTGCGGACGGAGCCCATATTTTTCACCGCGAGCGCTGCACGGCCTGCGGGGCCTGCGCGGCGGCCTGCCCAAACGAAGCGCTGGAGCTTTCCGGGCAGGAGATGGACGCCGGCGCCGTGATGAGGCGGATCGACAAAGACGCAAAATACTATAAATCCTCCGGCGGCGGCGTGACCTTTTCCGGCGGCGAGGCCTCCCTGCACTTCGACCTCCTGATGAAGCTGCTTGCAGCCTGCCGCGAACGGGGCTACCACACGGCGCTGGAGACCAACGGCCTTATCCCCTCCGGGCGGCTGGAAAGGCTCGCCCGGCTCACAGATCTTTTCCTGTTCGACTGCAAGCACACCGATCCGGCGGAGCATCTGCGCTGGACCGGTGCGCCGCTGCAGCCGGTGCTCGAAACGCTGGCGGAGCTGGACCGGCTCGGCGCGAACGTGGTGCTGCGCTGTCCGGTCATTCCGGGCGTCAACGACACGGACGCGCATTTTGCCACGATCCGCGCGCTCAAAAAGCAGTACGCCTGCATTCAAAAGGCGGAGATCATGGCCTACCACGACATCGGCAAGTCCAAGTGGGATGCGCTCGGCCTCCCCTATACGCTCGCGGCGCTGAAAACCGTATCGCCGGAGCAGAAAAGCCTCTGGGAGGCCAAAATCGCCGGATAAACACAGCTCTTTCGGGAAATTCCAGAATCAAGGAGGCGCGCCGCAGCGTTTTGGAGCGGCGCGCCTCTCAATTTTTGGCAAAAAAATTGACAGATTCTGCGGAATATTGTATTCTTAAGGTGATTTCCCCAAAAGGAGGACAGCTCATGTTTTGCATATACTGCGGCGCTACCCTGCCCGAAGGCGCGACAAAATGCACGATCTGCGGCAACGCGACCGTTTTGCCCGTGGCGGAAAAAGCGGAAATAAGCGCCGACCCCATACCGGAACCGGCGGCCACAGAAGAGCCGGAGGCCGGGCTGCAAGAGCAGACGGCCGCGCCGGAAGCACGGGAACCCGCTCCCGTATCCGCAGACACGCCGGCAGACGACATGCCGGACGGCGATTCAAGCGCCGTGCCCGCTGAGGAGGAGCCTGCCGAGCCGGAGGCGGAGGCGCCCGCGTTTTCGGAGGACATTTCCTCCGGAGAGCAGCTCCCTCTGCCGCAGGATACGCCCGCTCCCGCGCAGGACATGTCCTATACGCCGCCCGACTATGCGGACAATTACGTCTATGAGGAATACGAGGAGGAGGAAGCCGCGCCGCGCAAAAAGCGCTCGCTTCTGTGGCTCTGGATCGCGCTGCCGATCGTCCTTGCGGTCGCCGGCACCGTCACGGGCATTCTGCTCTGGTACAACGCGCCCATGCAGCAGCTCACCCGCGCGCTCGACGCGAACGATTACTCCACCGTGACCACAATCCTCCCGCAGCTCTCCGAATCGGAGCTGGACAGCGTTTCCGGGCAGATGAAAACGTACGCGGAGACGGTCCTCGACCGCTACAACCGCGGTGAAGCAGCCTATACCAACGCGTATGAGCTGCTCGACCGCCTGCGCCGCCTGTTTCCCGCCTCCGGGCTGGACAGCGCCGTGGATCGCATACAGGCGCTGAAAGCCTCCAAGGATGCGTTTACCGAGGCGCAGAAGCTCGAAAAGGACAGCGAAGCGGCGGGCGCGATCAGCCGCTACGGCGCCGTCATCGCGGAGGACGTCAATTACGAAGCCGCGCAGGCACAGATCGAATCGATCCGCACGGCGTACAAGGAGCAGGTGCTGAGCGAAGCGCAGGAGCTCGCCGACGCCAAGGATTATCTCGGCGCGCGGGCCGCCCTGCTGAACAGCAGCGAGGTGCTCGGCGACGACCCGGACATCGCCGCCAAGCTCGAAGAGCTTCAAAAGGCCGAGTTCGACGATTATGTGCAGAGCCTGCTCAAAACCGCGCAGGGCTTTGCCGACGAGGGCGACTACGCGGGCGCCATCCAGCTTCTGGAGGACGCCACAAAGCAGGACGAGCGCTTTGACAAGCAGATCGAAGCCTACAGGCAGGAGTACAAGGAGAAGGCGTTGAGCGAGGCCGCCGATCTGGCGGGCAACGCCGATTACACCGGCGCCGTAGCCGTGCTCGAAAAATCGCGCGATCTGCTCGGCGACGACGCGGATATCTCGGAAAAGATCGCCGAATATGAGGCGATGTACCCGGTGCTGCTCGTCGACCTCTCGCCCACCGGCGGCACGGACTGCGCGACAAGCTGGTCGGCCTCGGACGCTTCCGGCAACACCTACGGCAACGGCCTGAGCTTTTCGCTGTATCCGGTGATTCAGCGGACCGTCGAAACCGAGTATGCGCCGAACGGGCAGTACCGGCGGCTGAGCGGCACGTGGGTCGTCGAGGGCGACAGCTCGGACGACTTCATCGCCACCGTGCGCGTCTATGTGGACGGCTCCCTGCAATACGAGACCTCCACGCTCACGCGCGCAAGCGCGCCGGCCGGGATGAGCCTGATCATCGAAGGCGCGCAGAGCGTCCGCATTGAAGTGGAGGGCGCGTTTGCCACGCTGCGCTCCACCGGCTACGTTTATCTGGCGGATGCCACGTTCAGCAATTGAAAGAAATACGACAAAACGCCTGCGGGGCCAACTGCTCCGCAGGCGTTTTTTATGCGTTTGGAAGGCTCCGTGCCGGCCGGCAGGGACGCCTCGCAGAGTTTTCCTGCATGCCAAAATTCCTTGCATGCTTCGCGCGCCGGTCGCTTGCCGGCAGCCCGAAAAAGCGCCTTCATCTCCGGAGCGCGCCCGCCGGCACCCGGCTTTCCGCGGCCTTTTCCACAGCGCATTTCAAAGGTTTGTTGTATTTACAAAATATGGAAATCGGCCGTCGGACGGCAAAAACCCGTAAAGATACTTCACACCGAAGAACGGGCCGCAGGATATGGAAAGGCCGTGTGCCGGCGGCTTCGGGCGCGCATTTCGCAGGAGGACGCACCCGGCCGCAGCACACGGCCCTTTCACGCATTTGTTCAGACCGCCGGCTTCGTCTGCGCCGGCAGCGCTTCTATCCCCAGCAGATAGTCTGTGGTAACGCCGAAAAACT
>JAHZCM010000026.1:0-7063 GCA_019422905.1 Oscillospiraceae bacterium | reverse complement strand
AATCCCGGCAGCAGCTTGCCCATTTCCATATAGGCATAATGCACCGTGCGGATTCCAAACGTGCGCGCCATTTTCTCCTGGGTCATCCTGCGGTCCAGTCTCAGCCTTCTCAGTCTCTCCGCAAAGGACGCATAATCAAACATCATATATTTCTCATCCTCTTTCTCAAAATTTTCCGGACCCGATTTGTGCTCCGGCTTATATCGTCATTATAGGTTTTGAAAGCGGTAATGTCAATATATTTCACTCTTTTTCAGGGTCGAAAAAGGCCGGAATTTGATGAAATTATTGCCATTCGACAGGATTCCTTCCGATTCGACGGAAAATTCGCCCCGTCCCGTCTCCCGATTCGACTATGGCCCGCATTGCTTTTCCCTCCGCCGGTCCCCGGCGCGGTTCAAAACCGCCCGCCTGCGCGAGCGGCCCAGCCCGTAAGGTTGTATTTAGTCTTTATACAAGCGGCTTTAGGCTGCCCGCCTGTATAGGCAGCCCGGCTCGCAAAGCTGCATTTAGCTTTTGCACCAGCGGCTTTAGACCGGCAACCGGCACGAGTAGCCCGACCTGCAAAGTCGCATTTAGTCTTTGCATAGTCAATTGAAAGTCGGCCGTCTGCACGGGCAGTTTTCAATCCCCCGCCTGCGCGGACCGCCTACCGCAAGGCTGCATTTAGCTTTTGTACCGGCGGCTTTAAACCGACAACCGGCACAAGCAACCCGACTTGCAAAGTTGTATTTGTCCTTTATACAGCCGATTGAAAGCTGGCCGTCTGCACGGGCAGTTTTCCGCAAGGTTATGTTTGTTCTTTACACTCGGCTTCAAACCGGCAATTGGCACAGACAGCCCAGCCCGCAAGATTGCATTTGGCCTTTGCACAAGCGGTTGAGCGCCGGCTGCCTACACAGGCAGCTTTAAGCCCGCCGCCTGCACGGGCAGCTTTAAGTCCGTCGCCTGCACGGGCGGCTTGCCAAAGTCCACTTGTTTTTGATTTTCAGTAAAAATTTATTGTAAAACGATAAATTTCTCTTGACAAATCCAAAATCATGCAGTATGCTGAAGCTAAACCAAAGGAGAAAGGATTTGTATTTATGAATCAGAAAAAACTTGCGTCCTGGCTGCGCGCCATCCTCATCGGCGTTTCTCTCTGCGGACTGGTCGTCTATTTCGTGCTGATCCCCTTTATGGGGCAAAACATTGCGGAGCGCGCGCCGGAGCTCGCGCATTTCTACTGGCCGTGGCTCATATTCCTCTGGTGCACGGCGATCCCCTGCTACCTTTCGGCCTACTGGGGCTGGAAAATCACGGCGGAGATCCGGCGCGACAACTCGTTTTCCCATGAAAACGCCGCCTACCTGCGCCGCATCATGCTGGCGCTGCTTCTGGACGCGGGATTTTTCTTTCTCGGAAACCTCGTGTTTCTCTTTCTCAACATGAACCATTTCGGCGTCGTGCTGATCTCCATGCTCGTCTGCTTCCTTGCGATCTCCGTGGCCGTTGTGGCCGCCGTGCTGTCGCACCTTGTGGAAAAGGCCGCGCGGATGCGCGAGGAAAACGAATCGTTTATCTGAGGAGGGAATGCGCAGTGATTGTACTCAACATTGACGTGATGCTCGCAAAGCGCAAGATGTCCGTCACGGAGCTTGCCGAGCGCGTCGGCATTACGCTTGCGAATATGTCCATCCTGAAAACGGGCAAGGCGAAGGGCGTGAAATTCGCCACGCTGAACGCCATCTGCAAGGCGCTCGACTGCCAGCCCGGCGATATTCTCGAATACCGGGAGGGCTGAAAGGATACGGCGTACCCGTGGCTTGATATTCCGCTTGCCGCAGCGGTCCTTTCGCTTCCGCCAACGGGTACCGCCCTGCCCGACATCCGCCGTACAGAGCCCAGGGCAAGCGAAAGCCGCGATCTGAGCGCGCCCCTCCGTTATTCCCCTGTTTGGACTGCTCCGGCTCAGCCTTATGTTTTTCGCACGCGGCCGGATGCGAGCCGCCCGGAAAGGCTCCACATCCACAATTTGAAAAAGGAGATTACCGCAATGAAAACGTCAACGCGCCTGCAATCCGCCCTGCCGGCGGCCGCGCTGTCTGCGGCCAGCCTCGGCTTTTTCCTCTGGCTGTGGTTTGCCGATACGCACACGCACTGGACGGCCGCCGGAATATGGAGCATCCTGGACGCGGCGTGGCTGTGCGCCGAAATCCGCGCGCGCCGGACCGCCGCGCGGTCTCCCGTATCCATCTGTCTCTGCGGCTTCTTCCTGTTTTCCGCCCTCGCCACCTGCGGCATCTATACGCTCACCGGCGCCATGGTGTAGCGGGATGAAGCAATCCGAAAAGGAGGGGAATCCGATGAAGCAATTTTTGCACCTTTTTTCAGCGCTGTGCCTGCTGTTTGCCCTCACCGGCTGCACGCTGCTGGAATCGAACGAGGCCTACGTGGCGCGTCAGCTCTCGTGTAGGCTCCCAAACGCGCAGTGCACGCTTTTCGCCGACTCGCACGGCGGCTTTCACGGCGACGGCGACACGCTGGCCATCCTTCGTTTCGAGGACGGCGCGGCCGCCGCAGACCGAATGCGCGGCGCGGGCTGGCACAACTACCCGCTCCCGGAAGCTCTGGAAGCCGAGCTGTTCGGCCGGGAAACGGCGCAGGGACGCTCGGGCGGCTGGCTGCGCGAAAAATTCGGCCTGTATCCGGAAATTACGGACGGAAAATGGTATTTTAAAAACCGGCAGGACGGCGCCGCAGACCCCTACGCCGTCTCCGGCCTTGCCAATGCGTACAGCTACAACTACACCGCCGCGCTCTACAACGCGGATACCGGAATCCTGTATTATATCGAGATGGATACCTGACCCCGCGCACAGAGCACCTTGCCCCGCAAAGCGAAAACCAAAAATTACAGATAAACCCGCCGAAAGCGAGCCTTCGGCGGGTCATTTTATCCTTTATTCTCTTCTTCGAACGCAAACAGTACCGGCGTGATGGCGGGATACGTCACGTTTTCGGGCAGCGCGTCAAACAGCCTTGTCTCCGCCATTTCGCTTTCGGGCAGGTCGCCAAGCCTGACGATCTCCGCGCGGAATACCGCGCCGGTCGCGCTCCCGGCTTCATCGCAGGCCCAGTAGTCGCACAGCGGCGTCATCGTATATTCGAGCGCGCCGGATTCCTCCCACAGCTCGCGCCTTGCGGCCTCAAGCGGCGTTTCCCCCGGCTCGATATGCCCGCCCTGCGTCTCCCATGTCGTCCGCTCCTTATGGCGGCTCAAGAGGATTTTTCCATCCTTGCGGGAAAGGATGACGACGTATTTTCGGTCGTTAAATGTATCAAACGGATAAATTTTGCTCTGCATCCCTGCGCTTCCCCCTTTTTGTGTTTCCGCATTCAGTATATCATCTTTTTTCTTTTTGCGCAAGAATATTTGTTCTGATTTCATGTCTTCACCGCCGCAGACATTGTATTTCCCCGCAGCCTGTGCTATACTTTCTTCACAAACTCCAATGAAGGAAGTCTTTTGCTATGGAAATCACACTGGAAAATCTGAAGCGGAGCGCCCGGGCGGTCCGGGCCATGGAGCTGCACAAAGGTGGCTTTAACTGCGCGCAGGCGGTATTCCTCGCCTTTTCCGACCTTTATCCCTTCGATGAAACCACGGCGGCGCGGATTGCCGGCCCGCTCGGCGGCGGGCTCGGCGGGCAGCACGAGGTCTGCGGCGCGGTGAGCGCCATGGCGCTTGTGCTCGGCACGGCGCGCGGCTACAGCGACCCCGCGGATAAAGCCGCAAAGGCCGCGCTCTACAGGCGCGTGCAGGCCTGCTCCGGCCAATACAACG
This sequence comes from Oscillospiraceae bacterium, assembly GCA_019422905.1. Classification (GTDB taxonomy): domain Bacteria; phylum Bacillota; class Clostridia; order Oscillospirales; family Acutalibacteraceae; genus Hominenteromicrobium. Next base: position 3,237 of record JAHZCM010000026.1, on the reverse strand, counting down.
CCATAACGGGCAGTATCATCTGCCGCGAGCTTTTGGGTCTGGACCGGAACGGCGCGCCGCTGCCTGCGGGCGAGCGCCCGAAGTCGGGCAAAATCCCGTGCCGCACGCTCGTCGGGCTCTGCGCCGCCATTTTGGAACGCGATCTTGCAGAAAGCGAGGACACGGAGACAGCATAGCGTACTGCGCCCGGTATTTTTTCAAAAACCGCTTGACTGTAAACCGGGTTTATACCGTATAGTGGGGTCAGAAACGGAGGTGTCCGCAAATGACCATCAAGGAAATGGAAGCGCGCACCGGTATGGACCGCGCGAACATCCGCTTTTACGAGCGCGAGGGCCTGCTCGCCCCAAGGCGGCTTTCAAACGGCTACCGCGATTATTCGGATCAGGACGCGGAAACGCTGCTGCGTATCAAGCTCCTGCGCAGTCTGCATGTGCCGCTGGAGGAGATCCGCGCCCTGCAGGCCGGCGCGCGGTCTTTGGAGGACGCCATGCGCGCCCAATTGAACATGCTCGAAGCTGAAAAGCGCGACGTGGCGTGCGCCGAGTCCGTCTGCCGCGCCATTCAGGCGGATCGCGCGCAGTTCGAAAGCCTGAATGCCGGCAAATACCTGCAAAAGCTCTCGGACAGCGCGCCGCAGGAAAGCGCCTATTTTTCCGTGCGGCAGGATGTCGTCCCGCAACTTTCCCACCCGTGGCGGCGTTTTTTCGCGCGCTCGCTGGATCTTGCGCTCTGCACAACGCTTTGGGAACTGCTCTTTGTCCTCGGCCTGCGCATCAATCCTTCGACGGGCGCGGGGCGCATCGCGGGCCTTGCTTCCACGCTGCTCGGCTTTTTGACCATGCTCTTTCTGGAGCCGCTCCTCCTGCGCCTTTTCGCCGCAACACCCGGCAAAGCGCTTTTCGGCCTGCGCCTGACCGACGCGGACGGCGCTCATCTCTCCTATGCGGAGGGGCTTTCCCGCACGTGGCGCGTCATCTGGCGCGGCTTGGGGTTGAATATTCCGGTTTATCGGCTCGTGCGCCTGTGGAAATGCTATAAGACCTGCTGCGCCGGCGAAACCGAATCGTGGGACGATTTCCCGTTAAGCCGCCTGTATGTCATCCGCGACACAGGGCGGTGGCGCGGCTTTGCGTTTGCCGCCGCTCAGGCGCTCCTCTTTTTCGCCTGCTTCTGGGCAGTGGAAGCCGCAAGCCTTCCGCCGAACCGCGGCAGCCTGACCGTCGCGGAATTCGCCGAGAATTTCAACTACCTGTGCAGATATTACGATCTGGATTATAACTACATGCTTTTGCCGGACGGTAGCTGGTCCGAAACGCCGCAGTTGCGCACCGGCTTCCTGATTGTCATCGGAACGCAGCCCGAACCTCTGCGCTATACCACAGACGGCGGCAGGCTCATCGGTGTTTCTCTGACCGCGGAAAACGAAAATCCCCTTGCGCTGATGTCCACAGACCGCATGAAATTGATTGCGCTCTCCATGGTCGCCGCAGAACCGGGCGCCGGTGCGTTTTCCGGCGCGGCCGATGCCGTTTTTCGCCGGATGGACAATGCCTGGAGCGATTGCAGCTTCACATTGTTTGGCATATCCGTGGATTACACCTGCCGGTTTGATCCAGAGGACGGGGATTCCGTTTCCTACAGCTTCGAAATGACGAAATCACCGTAACGCAGAGCAATAAAAGCGGCAGGTTCATCACGCCCGGCAGTTATAACGGCCGGTTCAGCAGGTGGCTTGAGCAGACCCGATAAGGGTCCGTTACCGCACGGCATTTTAAGACGCTTGGAGCATTTCGTCATCTGCATCAAACACCCCGCTGTCCGTAAACGGACCATTCACACACAGAGCAATTTTTCCGCTAACCTGTCTGCCTGCCAGTCCGTCCGCTCACCAAACTATGCGTCTGTTAATTTTTGTCTGCCCGCTAATCCGTGCGCCTGTTTATCGGCAGCTCGCTTGCTCGCCGCTTGAAGCCAAAGCGCTTTTACGGGATACCTCCGGCGGCTTTGCCGGTGGTTACCATGATAAAAAACAAACGTCCCGCAGCCGAAAGACTGCGGGACGTCGATTTTACCGATACGTTGTGGCGAGCTTAATACGCTCATAGGGGGTATTGGCATTGAGGGTGCAGTCCGCGCCGAGGATAAAGCCCTGCTTTCCCGTCTCTGCAATCAGGCGGCGGATCTCCGCCTTCACCTCGTCGTCCGTGCCCTTGTAGAGTATGCCGTCGGGCGTGTTGTCGAGGCCGCCGAGCACGCACTTTACATTCGGGAAGAAGTCTCTGCCTTCGCGCATGCTCATTTTTTCGACGTACACCGCCCAGTTTACCGCGGCGGCGGTATAATCCTGCCAGACCTCGATGTTGTTCCGGTCGCCCGCCCAGCCGCAGCAGTGCAGGATGTTCAGGTCGCCGAGCGTGTTCGCGTAGTCGAGCACCGCCTTGTCGGAGGGTGTGATGAGATCACGGTATTCCGCCACGGTCAAGCGGTTCTTCTCGCCGCCCTGCACGCTGTAATAGATACCGTCTGCGCCCGTCTCAAACAGCGCCTTGACAAACATTTTGTTGTCCTCGGCAATCACATCGAGCGCGTGGCGTACCGCCTCGGGGTCCTCCCGAAGCGTCTGCATGACAAGGTCGTCACCATAGCCAAAGCGAATCGAGGAAAACGGTGCGAACACGGTGTAATACACGAGTGCCTCACGGCCGACTGCCTCGACGATCGCGCGCGTGCGCTCCACCTGCTCCTTGAAGAACGGGTGCTCCGGCCCCATCGGCTCGATCTTGTACCAGTCGGCCGCCTTTTCGACCTTGAGAGGGTTCGGATATCCAAAGTAGCTGTCGCACATGATTTTCATCATATCGAGATCGCACTTTTTGAAGTAATCGATATGCGCGTCGATCGAGCCCTGTCCCATTGCGGCCTCGCCGCCGAAGTGAAACCAGAAGCCCGCCGGAACGCGGTCCGGCTCACCGCCGTGAAGCGCTGTGATGACTCTTTCTCTTTTGTCCATTTCAATACATCCTCTCTTTCTCGCGCGCTTTTTTTGCACGGATTCTTATAAAATAACTATACCGTATGAGCGCGCAGATGTCAACCGCGGCTTTTTCACTTGCTTTTTTGCAGCGCGTCATGCGATACTGGAATAAACCGCGCAAGCCCGAACAGGATTTGACACTCAGAAACCGCTATACTGGAACCACCGAAAGGAAAAAGGGGCCGAAACGGCACGGAAAG
>JAHZCM010000025.1:11458-22402 GCA_019422905.1 Oscillospiraceae bacterium | reverse complement strand
CTGTTTGGCGGCCGGAGTCTCGGCATGGCGTCGCTGATCATCGCGCACATTACCTTTTGCCTGCCCTATGTGATTCTTTCCATCCTGCCGAAGCTGCGCCAGATGAACCCGAATCTGTTCGAGGCGGCGCAGGATCTGGGCTGCCCGCCGGTGCGGGCGTTCTTCAAGGTGGTGCTGCCGGAGATCATGCCCGGCATTGTCACCGGCATGATCATGGCCTTTACGCTCTCGATCGATGATTTTGTCATCAGCTATTTTACGAGCGGCACAACGCAAACGCTGCCGATTTACATTTATTCGATGACGAGAAAACGCATTTCGCCGGAGATCAACGCGCTCTCCACGGTGCTCTTTGGATGCATTCTCGTGCTGCTGATGATTATCAATGTCCGGCAGGCGCGCGATGAAAAGAAGCTCCGCAAGGCGGAAAAGGAGCGTGCCGTATGAAAAAACTGGTTTCGCTTCTGCTTCTTTTTGTTCTGCTCTTCGGTGTGGCGGCGCTGCCGGTTTCCGCCGAAGAAGCGGAGGACGACTGGGATTTTTCCGCGGAATATCCCGACGCGGCGCCGACCGGCGTGACGATCAACGTCTACAACTGGGGCGAATATATCGCGAACGGCACCGAGGGCTCGCTCGACGTGAACGCCGAATTCACACGGCGCACCGGCATCGAGGTCAACTATACGACCTTTGACAGCAACGAGTCCCTGTATTCCAAGCTCGCGGGCGGCGGCGCGAATTATGACGTGATTATTCCGTCGGACTATATGATCTCCAAAATGATCGAGGAAAACATGCTGGCGGAGCTGGACTTTTCGAATGTCCCGAATTTTCAGTATATCGACGAGCAGTTCCGCGACCCGGACTATGACCCCGGCAGCGTCCATTCCGTACCGTACACGTGGGGCACGGTGGGCCTCTTCTATAATACCGATTACATTACGGAGCCGGTCACAAGCTGGTCGATTCTCTGGGATGAGCAGTACAGCGGCAAGATCCTGATGTTTGATAACCCGCGCGACGCCTTTGCAATTGCGCAGGTGCGTCTCGGCTTCTCGCTCAACTCGACGGATTCGGACGAGTGGGAGGAGGCGGCGATGCTTCTGAAGGAGCAAAAACCGCTCGTGCAGGCGTACGTCATGGATCAGATCTTCGACAAGATGGAAAGCGGCGAAGCGTGGCTTGCGCCGTACTATTCCGGAGACGCCGGCGTGCTTGTGGAAAACAACGACAATATTGAATTTGTCGTTCCGGAGGAAGGCACGAACTACTTTGTGGACGCTATGTGCGTTCCGGCAAATGCCGAGCACAAATATGAGGCGGAGCTGTACATCAACTTCATGTGCGACCCGGAAATTGCCGGTGCCAACATGGATTATGTGGGCTACGCGACGCCGGAAACGGCGGCCAAGGAATATTTGGATCCGGAGACGGTGGAAAACCCGATTTTCTACCCGGACGACGAGGTGCTTTCCCGCACGGAGGTTTTTGTGAACCTGCCCGCCGAGACAAGCGCGCTGCTCGATACGCTCTGGGCGGAGGTCAAGATGGGCGGCCCCGGCGATTCCATGGTGCTCGTCGCGATTATCCTGGTGTTTCTCGCAGTATATATCGCGATTATTATCTGGAAAAAGCGCAAACGAAAGCGCGAAATGATGTGATTTTCCCGGCGGCAGGCAACTGCCGCCGAATTTTTTGCGCGGCTCTTGCAATTTGGGCTTTACTACAGTATAATGAGTTTGGAGTTGTACCGAAATTGTTCGGAATTAAAAAAGAAAGAGGTAATTTTCATGCAAATCCAAAAGGTTACAGACGCTTCCTTTGCGAAGTACGGTAAAGTCATCGAGGGGCTTGACTGCTCCGATATTATCGAGGCCATGGGCGCGACGCCGTGTCCTGCGGGCGTCACCTATGTGCCCGGCGACGCTTCCCTGGAAGCCTGCGCAAGCGCGGCGGATGTGGCGTATACGCTGTACGGCGGTATGCCGATTCAGATCGGCTACTGCAACGGCAACAACTACAAGCTCAACGGCCTTGAGTATCACCGCGACAGCGAGATCAACATCGCCGTTACCGACATGATCCTCCTGATCGGCTCCGAGCAGGACATCGTGGACGGCCAGTATGATACGTCGAAGGTTGAGGCGTTCCTCGTCCCGGCGGGCACAATCATTGAGGTCTATGCGACCACGCTGCATTTTGCGCCGTGCAATGTCGCCGAAGACGGTTTCAAGTGCGTCGTTGTCCTGCCGAAGGGCACAAACACCGAGATTGAAAAGCGCGAGCCGAAGTGTGCGGAGGACGAATTACTTGTCGCCCGCAACAAGTGGCTGCTTGTCCATGCGGATATTGCAAGGCCGGGTCAGCATATCGGTCTTGTCGGCGAGAATATCAGCCTGAAATAATTTCAATTTGAAACGGGTGCGCCGCAGCTCACTGTGCGGCGCACCCGTTTTGTTTTTTATAGGCGGAGGGCGGGCTGCCCATTACCTTTTTGAACAGCCGGGAAAAGTAGTTGTAGTCGTGGAAGCCGCATTTTGCGGCGGCGGCTTCCAGCGGTATGCCGTCCTGCAGGAGCGAAGCGGCCCGGGCGCAGCGCAGCTCGTTGACGTAGCCCGTCAGCGTCAGGTTCGTGTGACGCTTGAAAATGCGGCACAGATACGGCACGGAAAGCCCGAAACGGCGGCTGAGCGCGGACAGAGAAACGGCTTCCGGCTCCGTGCAGTGGTCGGAAAGATAGACAAGCACCTTCTTGAGATGCTCCATGGAGGCCGTATCTCGCCCATGCGGGATGCCGTCCGGTATGGCTTCGCTCGCCCGCAGGAAAAAGGCCAGAACCCGGAGCACCGCGGCCTTGATCTCCAGCTCATAGCCGGGCGCCTTCTGTTCAGCCTCCCGAATGGCGGTATCCAGCGGCCCGGTCAGTGCAGGGCAACTGCGCACCGCCGGCGGAAACCGTTTGCTCCGCGCGATGAACAGGGACAAAAGGCTCACCCGCGCACAGGCGCCGGGCAGCAGAACCGTTTCCTGTGCGAGAAAGTCCGCGCTGATTTGGATAATATAGTGCTTTGTTCCATCCAGAAACTGACTGCCCCGGTGCGGCTCACACCAGTTGACAAAGCCCACGTCCTGCGGATGCAGCCACACCTGCCGGCCGCCGGACAGCAGGGAAACGCCGCCGCTGCGTACGTAGTACAGCTCCAGCTCCTCGTGCCAGTGAAATTCACACCCATTGCTCTCCGCGCTGCTCTCATGCAAGAAAATATTGACGGGCAGGCCGTCGCGCATCCGCACGTTCTCGCGCTGCATGTCCCCGCTTTCCAAAATAACCCCTTCTTTCCCGAAAAAGGATAAAATTGTGCTAATCTTATATCATAATACCCATTTTCGCCCGAAAAGTAAAGTGGTAGAATGAAAACAGAAAAAATGGAGAGGAGCATCCCTGATGAGAATTCTGTTCATTGATATCGACACCCTTCGCCCGGACCATATGGGCTGCTATGGCTACGGCCGCAACACAACGCCGAATATGGACCGCGTATGCGCCGACGGCATCCGCTTCGACCAGTATTACTGCTCGGATGCGCCGTGCCTGCCATCCCGCGCGTCTCTGGTCAGCGGTATGTTCGGAATCCGCAACGGCGCGGTGGGCCACGGCGGCACCGCAGCGGACCGCCGCCTAACCGGCCCCAAGCGCGACTTTACGGATGTTGTGGACGACAACTGCTTCCACAACATTTTCCGGCATGCGGGCATGCACACGGCGTCGGTCAGCACCTTCTCGGAGCGCCACTCCTCGTGGTGGTTCAACGCCGGCTTCAACGAGTGCTACAACGTGGGTGGCCGCGGCGGAGAATCCGGCGAGAAGGTTCTGCCGGTCGCGCTGGATTGGCTGCGCCGCAATGAGGGGCGGGACAACTGGTTCCTGCACGTCCATTTCTGGGCCCCGCATACGCCGTACCGCGCGCCGGAATCCTTCGGGAATCCTTTTGAAAACGAGCCGATTCCCGCATGGATCGACGAGAAAACGCTGGAGCAGCACAAGCAGCATACCGGCCCGCACGGCATCAACGAGCTGAGCATGTACGATGATTCCACCAGCCCGAAGTTCCCGCGTATGCCGGGCAGCGCTTCGGACATGGCCGGCCTGCGCCGCGTGATGGACGGCTACGACTGCGGCATCCGGTATACGGATACGCTGGTAGGTGAAATGCTCGATCTCCTGCGCGAACAGGGGATTTACGACGATACGGCGATCATCATTACGTCGGACCACGGCGAAAATATGGGCGAGCTGGGCATCTACTGCGAGCATGCTACGGCGGATTACCCTACCTGCCACATTCCGTTTATCCTCAAATGGCCGAACGGACAGAAAGGCGCTGTGGATGGCGGCCTGCATTACAGTCTGGATCTGCTTCCGACGATGGCGCAGCTTCTGAACGTGAAGCCGTGGGAGAACTGGGACGGCAGGAGCTTCGCAGAGACCGTCACGGATGCTGCGGATACAGGCTGGGACAGCCTGGTGCTTTCCCAGATGGCGCATGTCTGCCAGCGCTCCGCGCGCTTTGGCGACTGGCTCTATGTCCGCACCTATCACGACGGCTTCCACCTCTTTGACCGGGAGATGCTTTTCAACGTCAGGGAGGACCCGCATGAGCAGCATGACGTGAAGGAGGCGCATCCGGAGCTTTGCGCGGTCGGCGCGAAGATTATTCTCGACTGGCACGACGAGCAGATGCTGAAATCGGACAGTCCCGTTGACCCGATGATGACGGTGCTGCATGAGAACGGTCCGTACCACACATGGGGGCATCTCGATTCCTATCTGGAGCGCCTTGAGCAGACCGGGCGCAAGGCGGGCGCAGATGCGCTTCGCGAAAAATATAAGCACGCGTAATTCCCCAAAAAGTCCTGCTTTTTATGCGGGACTTTTTTGACAGGCACGGCAAAGCCTGTTAGAATAGAGGGGAAAAGGCAAAAGGGAGGAATCGCCGTGAAATCGGTGCATCTGCTGATTAAGCCCGCTTCGGGCATGTGCAATCTGAATTGCCGCTACTGCTTTTATCACGATATTGTGGAGAAGCGGGAGCAGAAATCCTATGGATTTATGACGGACGACACACTGGAAACGGTGATCCAAAAGGGACTGGCCTTTGCGACGCAGGACTGTACCATCGCGTTTCAGGGCGGAGAGCCGACGCTGATCGGGCTGGACTTTTTCAAAAAAGCCGTGGCGTTCCAGAAGAAGCACAATGTGCATAAGGCGCGCGTCCACAACGCCATCCAGACGAACGGGATTGGTCTGACCGCCGAATGGGCCGATTTTTTTCGGGAGAACCAATTCCTTGTCGGCATTTCGCTGGACGGCGTGAAGGACACCCACGACTGCAACCGGCTGGATTCGCGCGGCGACGGGACGTTTAACCGCGTGATACAGGCGATTCAGCTTCTGGAAAGCCGGCATGTGGAGTATAACGTACTGACCGTCGTTAATAAGCAGACGGCGGCGCGCGCCAACCGTATCTATAATTTCTATAAGCGAAACGGTTTACAGTACCTGCAATTTATTCCCTGTCTGGACCCCTTTGGAGAGACGCCCGGCGGCGAGGCGTATTCGCTGACCGCGGAGGACTACGGCGCGTTTCTCTGCATGCTGTTTGATTTGTGGTACCGGGACGTCCGAGAGGGTGCGCCCGTGTCCATCCGGCAGTTTGAGAATTATATCGAAATGCTGCTGGGCTATCCGCCGGAGGCCTGCGGCATGGGCGGCGTCTGCGGAATGCAGCATGTCGTGGAGGCGGACGGCTCCGTTTATCCCTGCGATTTCTATGTGCTGGACGCTTACCGCCTGGGAAACCTCCATACGGCGGATTTCTCAGAGATCAATGAAAAGCGGCGTGAAATTGGTTTTGTCGAGCAGTCTGCGGCGGTCGACGAGCACTGCCGTGCATGCCGGTTCTTTACGCTCTGCCGCGGCGGCTGCCGGCGGTATCGGCCCGTGCAGGCGGACGGCACGCTGGGACTGAATATTTTCTGCGAAAGCTATGCGCGCTTTTTCGCCCACACGGAGCGCCGTATGCTGGAGCTGGCCCGTATTGCCGCTGCAAGGATGCCCTGATCAAATGGAAGTGCCGCCGGTTCTGAAAGAAGGACCGGCGGCGCTTTTGTCATTGTGCTTTGGTACAAAATTTGCGCGGGGAATTTAAGAATAACGGGAAAATATTGTAAAAATTGAAACAATGCGGTAAAATAGAAAAACGGAATTCCTTAGGATCGGATAAAAAGTGCGGCGCATTTCGGTGGAAAAAGGATTTTTTGGCGGGGTATACGTTAAATAAAGAGAAGTACCGCAGGGAGATGATAAAGATGAAATTCTTGGACAAAAGGACGAATGTGGTCAAAAATGCGTATTCCATCGTGAGAGAGGAAAAAAGGGTTATCGTAAAATTCACCGAGAATGGAAAAGCATATCCATATAAGCCTGAAAATATTGAGATTATGGATGAACCTTCTATGGCCGGTCAGCCACGCGCTGCACACAGGATATACCGGCTTGAGCAGCCGTGCTACAAGTGCGGGCGGAGCACAGGGATTTATACATACATTGTTTTTTCCGACAATGCGGATGAAGACGTTGTATTCCCGTGGGATAAAAGGAGATTGTTGGAGAACCAGAACATATTTGCACATCTGCAGGACCCGAGCATAGAGTATTACGGCCTGAAAACTATTGGAGACGACGCAAACTTGGATAGGATGCTTCTGGAGAAATTTCCGGAAAGAATAAAGATGCAGTACAGCAAAACGCAGGGAAGAAGCTATCCGATGAATCTCTGCGAGCATTGCGGTGCGAAGCAGGGAGAATATTTTATTTATCGGTGCATCAATGAGCTGATCGATGATATGAAGGAAATAGAGCTGTTTGAGGAAAACTAGGTTTCGTGGAAATGAAAAAATTTAAAGGTTTAAGCGCAGGAAGATGAGAGCCATGATCAAAATTTTGTTTATCTGCCACGGCAATATCTGCCGCAGCCCGATGGCGGAGTTTGTGATGAAGGAGCTGGTTCGGCGTGGCGGCGACGCGAAGCGGTTCAAAATTGCCTCGTGTGCAGTGAGCCGGGAAGAGCTCGGAAACGATATACATTGCGGAACCCGGAGAAAGCTCCTGGAGGCGGGAATTCCCTTTGAGAAACGGCAGACGGGCAGATTACGCGGCATGGGATTATCTGATTGCGATGGACACTGCAAACATCAGGGGGATCGAGCGGATCACAGGCGGCGATCCGGCGCATAAAATCCATTTGTTGCTGGAATTTGCAGGTGAGAAGCGGAGCATCGCTGATCCGTGGTATACCGGGGACTTCGATGAAACCTATCGGGATGTAGTGCGGGGCTGCAAAGCACTGTATGAGACGCTCCCAAAACAGTGAATTTTTCGCAAAGACCTATTGACAATTGCACGCTACATGCTATAATGATATTAACAAATGAACAAATGCTCATTTGTTTAACAAAAAAGGAGACGATTGGCGTGGCCAAAAAGGATAAGAATAAAGAGAAGGCAATTACAAAGACGGCGAAGAAAAAAGAAAAGAAGGAGCCGGTTATCTGCTCGGGTGAACACGAGCATGCCGATCTGGAATCGGTAAAAGCGGGGATACCGCCGCTGGACACGCTTTTCCAGCTTGCGGAGCTTTTCAAGGTGTTTGGCGATACGACGCGTATCCGTATTATGTGCGTTTTATTTCAGCGGGAGCTGTGTGTCTGTGAGATTGCGGAGCTTTTGGAGATGGGGCAGTCGGCGATTTCCCACCAGCTTCGTCTCCTGCGCAACGCCCATCTTGTGAAGGTAAAGCGGGACGGCAAGCAGTCTTACTATTCCCTGGATGACGCACATGTGCGTGAGATTTATTTGATGGGCCTGGAGCATATATCCGAATGAACCGAAAGGTTCATTCTTTATTGGATAAAATATGAATAAATGAACATATATTATCAGGAGGCGACGGAAATGGAAAATGATAAAAAAGCGGGCGCGTGCGGCTGTGCCTCTGCATCCTGCGGATGCCATGCGCAGGAGCACGAGCATCACCACGATCCCAAACATCATCACGAACACGGTGAAGGCCATGGCCATGAGCACGAACATCACCACGAACACAGTGAGGGCCATGGCCACGAGCATGAGCATCATCACGAACACGGTGAGGACCATGAGCACCACCACGGGCATCCTCACGAGTGCGGCGAAGACTGCTGCGGACACGACCATCATGACCATGAACACGGCTGTGCCTGTGGCCATGACCACAGCCAAGGCCCGAGGACGCCGAAGTGGGCTTTTCCGGCGGCGGTTGTGCTGTTTGCCTTGGGGCTGCTGTTTGATCACGTGCTGCATCTGCCGGTGTGGGCGTCTGCGTCCGCGCATGGATTGGCGGCGGTGCTGGCCGGCTATGGCGTGTTTATCGACGGCGTGAAGAATCTTGTGAAGCTGAATTTTACGGAGAACGTCCTGATGTCCATTGCGGTGATCACGGCGTTTTGCCTTGGTGAATTCGGGGAAGCCGCAGCGGTGGCGATTCTCTTCAATCTCGGCGAGCGCGCGGAGGAAATCGCGGAGCGCCGTTCCCGCAGGAGCATCACCGCGCTGACGGAAATGCGTCCCGATACGGCCCGTGTTTTGCGCAGCGGTGTGGAACAGATTGTTTCACCGGCGGATGTGCGTGTGGGGGAGACGGTCGTGGTCAATCCCTACGAGCGCATTCCGCTGGACGGCGAAATTCTGGAGGGCAGCTCCTATATCGATAACGCCGCGCTGACCGGCGAAAGCGTGCCAGTGGAGGTCGCGCCCGGCGACAGCGTGCTGTCCGGCGGTGTAAATGGCGGCGCGAAGCTGGCTTTCCGGGTGACGAGCGCCTTCGAGGATTCGACCGCAAGCCGCATTCTGCGTATGATTGAGGAATCCTCGGCGCGCAAGGGCAGCGCGGAAAAGCTGATCACCCGTTTTGCGCGCGTCTATACGCCGGTCGTCCTGGTGCTTGCCGTTCTTGTGGCGGCATTGCCGCCGCTGCTCGGAATGGGCGAGTTCTCCACGTGGCTGTACCGTGCGCTGACGATGCTCGTCGCATCCTGCCCCTGCGCGCTGGTAATCTCCGTACCGCTGGGCTTCTTTGCCGGCATCGGCGTCGAATCCACGGCGGGTATGCTGGTGAAGGGCGGCAAATATCTCGAGGCACTGGCAAAGACCGACGCCGTAGTGCTCGACAAAACCGGAACGATTACGACCGGTGCGCTTTCTGTTTCTTCCGTATGGACGGCGGAGGGCGTTTCCGAGAACGCGCTTTTGAAGCTCGCGGCTTCGGCGGAAGCGCTTTCTACGCATCCGGTGGCGAAAGCCATTCGCGAGGCGGCGGGCGATGCACCCGAGGCGGCGGACATTCAGGAGCTTGCCGGACGGGGCATTCGGGCGGTCGTGGAAGGAAAAACGGTTCTTGCCGGGCGCAAAATTTTCCTTGCGGAAAGCGGCGTCGATGTTTCCGCCGTGCCGGAATGCACCGTTGCGATCGCGGCGGACGGTCGGGCGGTCGGCGGGATCACGCTGGCGGATACCGTGAAGCCGGATTCCAAGGCGGCGATAGAGGACTTGAAGCGTTCCGGCGTGCGCAGCATCGTCATGCTGACCGGAGACAACGAGCAGGCGGCGAAGGCTGTAGCGTCGCAGGTCGGCGTCACCGAATACCGCGCGGGGCTTCTGCCGCAGGATAAGGCGAAAGCTGTGGAGGCGATGGAGGGAACGCGCGTGTTCGTCGGCGACGGCGTCAACGACGCGCCGGTGCTGGCGGCCGCCGATTGCGGTGTGGCGGTCGGGCTCGGCTCACAGGCGGCGATTGAAACCGCGGACGCGGTGCTTTCCGGCGGCAGTCTCTCGCTGCTGCCGCGGGCGATCCGGCTTGCGCGCCGCAGTATGCGGGTCATCCATTTCAACATTGCGTTTGCGCTGGCGGTTAAGGCTGCCGTTCTGATCTGCACGCCGTTTGGATTTGTGCCGATGTGGATCGGCGTGTTCGCCGACGTCGGCGTAACGGCGCTGACCGTCCTCAACACGCTGCGTATCCTGCGGTTTAAGACAAAATAGTGCTTTGAAAAAGGTGTTGTGCCCGGAGTCTCCAAGGAGAATTCCGGGCATTTTGCTTTGCCTGTGCCGAGCGGTGCCTTCAGCGGGCTTGCCGGTTTTGTGAAGCGTGGAAGCTCTGCTGCGCGCAACGAGTGCGGGAGGATATATTAAAGCTGCGCCTTATGAATCTGTGCTTTTCAACTCTGCGCCCGGATAGAAGTAGGCGAGGATTTCCTTGTAATCCGAACCGTTTTCCGCCATATACATCGCGCCGGCCTGGCTCATGCCGACGCCGTGGCCCCACCCCAACGTTGTGAAAGTGAATTGCTCGCCGTCAAAAGCGACGGTGAAGCTGGCGCTGCGCAATTGAAGAGCTTCGCGAATCTGCACGCCGGAAAGCGCCGTGCCGCACAGCTCAATGCTTTCTACATAGCCGCTTTCGTAGTACTGCGTATTGGTAAACCAACCCGTGGGGTCGTCTGTAAAATCGATCTCCGGAAACGCGGCGCGGATCTCATCGGGCGTCTTCGTAGCACTGGCTTGATAACCGTCGTACAGCATATCGAAGGGGCAGGCCACCGCCTGCAGATAGGGATAGCTGTGTTCCGGCCACACGCTCTCAAAGGGCTGTGTGCAGCCGGCGGAAATCGCAAAAAAGGTGGCTTCAATCGGTTCGTCCTCGTAAATAAGCTGTTGGCCGGCGACGCTTTCGCAGATTGCGTCCAGCCGGGCGCTGGCTTCCTCCCAGTCGTCGCCGTACAGTGCGGCGAGATCGTCGTCGGTCATGTAGATCTGCCGGTTTGCACTGTTGCAGGTAAAGTCGACGC
>JAHZCM010000025.1:0-11427 GCA_019422905.1 Oscillospiraceae bacterium | reverse complement strand
ATAGACCGTGTAGATCGCGACAGCCTGTGCCTTCAGGGCCTCATCCGGGGCGCTCAGCGGCATTTCACAGGGCAGAGCGCCCCGAAGAAAATCGGCATCCGCGACAGAAAGCGTTTCGCCGCGGGATTCGTCGTAAATATGAAAGACGGCCTCCGTTTCCGGTGCCGGCGAGCTTGTGGGGGAAGGGGAGGATGTTTCCGAGGCATTTTCCCCGGCTTGTATCGCGGCAAAATGGAGCAAAAGCGGACTGAGGCCGAGCAGGAGGTAGATTGCGGCTGTGAAAAGGAGAATGCGGCGGAGAACGGGTTTCATAGCAGACATCCCTTCTTTTGAATTTCTGCAAAAAACTTAAAATGATTATTCAAAATGAGCGGGAAGAATTCGGATGAATTCTGAGTATAATGCATAAAAATGAAATTTTAATAAAATAAAAATGCAAAAATGCTTGACGTGCGGTTTTCCCTGCGCTAAAATAGTATCCAATACGCATAGAAATCGGAAAGGATGGGTGCTGTGCAGAGATTGATCAATGAGAGCGAGACGAGCACAACGGTCAATGAGCTTTGTACGGAGTATCGCGCAAACAATGTGATTTCCAAGGACGAATATGAGTGCTACCGCGTCAAACGCGGCCTGCGCAATCAGGATGGTACCGGCGTTATGGCGGGCCTGACGCATGTGTGCAACGTGCATGGCTACCTGATTGACGATGGAGATAAGATCCCGGACGAGGGCCGCCTTACTTACCGCGGCATAAATGTATCGGATATCATAAACGGTTGCCGTGCGGAGGGCCGCTTTGCCTATGAGGAGGTTGTCTGGCTGCTGATTTTCGGCAAGCTGCCGGATAGGCGCCAATATAACCGTATAGGCCAGTTGCTTTATGAGAACCGTGAGCTGCCCGAATACTTTCCCGAGGATGTCATCATGAAGAACCCCTCGAAGGATGTGATGAACAAGCTCGCCCGCGCCGTGCTGACGCTCTATTCCTATGACGATGATCCGGACGATCTTTCACTCGAGAACAATATGCGCCAGAGCATTTCGCTGATTGCGCGGATGCCGGCCATCATGACGTACGCCTATCAGGTGAAGCGCCGCCATTTCGACAAGCAGACGATGTTCTTCCATCCATTTGAGCCGCAGCACAGGACGGCGGAGGCGATTTTAAACGCGCTGCGTCAGGATCGCGCATTCACGAGAGAGGAAGCGGAGCTTCTGGATCTCTGTATGGTGCTCCATGCAGAGCATGGCGGCGGCAATAACTCTACGTTTACCGCCCGCGTGCTTTCTTCCGCACACACGGATATTTATTCCACGATCGCGGCGGCGATCGGTTCGCTGAAGGGATTCCGCCACGGCGGCGCAAACCATAAGGTGCGCCAGATGATGGATGATATCATGCGGAGCGTACAGCATTGGGACAGTGACGACGAGGTAGAAGACTATCTCGAACGCATCCTGCGCCGGGAGGTCGGCGACAAGAGCGGCCTGATCTACGGCGTGGGCCACGCGATCTATACGCTTTCGGACCCGCGCGCTGTGGAGCTGAAAAAGCAGGCCCGTATCCTTGCGGCAAAGAAGGGCTACGGCGATCAGTTCGCGCTGTATGAGCGCATCGAAAGGCTTGCCCCCGCAGCCTTTAAAAAGGTGACCGGGAACAAGAAAGTCATATGCGCCAACGTGGATTTTTATTCCGGGCTTGTCTATGAGATGCTCGGTATCCCGGAGGATTTATTCACGCCGATGTTTGCCGTGTCCCGCATTGCAGGCTGGTGCGCGCACCGCATCGAGGAGCTGACGACCGGCGGGCGCATCATTCGTCCCGCATACCGGGCTTTGCCGACCGATCAGGTTTATATCCCGTTGGAAAAACGGCAGTGATGAAAAAAACGGACGTAAGAAGATGGGCGTAAAAGGCCTGCGCGACGTTTAAGCACCATTTGGATACAATTGAAATTAGTGCTATATAACAAATATAATTGTTTGCTTAAAATTAAAAAAGATTTGCCATCTCGGGGCATCTTCCGTAAGGGAGATGCCCCGAGATGGCTTCTGTATCAAAGTTCAATAAATGATTTCGTTGAGCGGTGCAATCCCGTCGACTATGCCGTTTGGATGCGTGTTTTCGGTTATGACGTTATCTTTTTATTATGCGCCTTTTTCAAAGTGCGTAACCCACTATGACGCTTTCAGCCTTGCGGCTGCAAAGTGCCGGTGGGCCCTGCAGTTTCATTGCTACTGCTATTTTGTTCTATTCTACAAACGGGAAGTTGTGGTTCACTTTGAGTTCATTCTTTTCTCATCAAAAAAATCTTCTTTGAAAAGCCGCCGCGCTCAATATGCTTCTTTTCATAAATCCTCATCAATTCATCGACAGAATGACCTTGTGTTTCGCACAAAGCATAGATTACTTCCAATACATCGGCGAGCTCCTCTATCTCTTTGCTTTCGTAATATTCCGCAACTTCTTCTCTTAATTTTTCCTCTAAGCAGGTAATATACTCTTTATCATCCATCACTCGAATTATAGGCTTTTTACCCTGAGCTGCAATAATCTCGGGTATCCTGTCTCTTACCAGCTTATTATAATCCATCAATAGTTTCCTTTCCAAATCGGGCATTGTCTCTAAGTCATTTCAAATTACACCATGGATTTGTGAAAAAATTCTACTACGCAACTACGGCATAAATATCCCATACCGTTTCTGAAGTGTAATTATACGTAAAGGATGTCTGCATCAGCAAGCCGCTTTACCGGCCGGAGGGAGAAGCTGCTTGCTTATGTAGGCTCTTCCTTCGGGGAACCTTTTGTTGTTTGGGCCGTTACAATCCCGCTGATCTTTCCGGGAAGCTGTCTCCCTTCCGGACGGGCACAAATTTTGCGCGGTTCATCAGCGGGTGCTGGAGATGGATCGCGCCTTCCACGGGGCACGCCATCACGCACGCGCCGCAATAATAGCATTCACCGGGATACAACACGACGGGGTGGCCGCCCTTTTCCGGTGAAGGAATCAGGATATCGACCTGGCAGATGTTGACGCAGGCGTTGCAGCCGGTGCATTTCGTGCCGTCGTAAAGAATCGGGCGGGCGCTGCACGGCACCGGCTCCGCGACAAGCACCTTGTCTTTCAAATCGCTCATTTGCGGTACGCTCCTTTCTGTTCGTTTTGGATGTAATCCGAATTGCGCTTTTCGTATTCGGTTTCGAGGTCGCCGAAATAGTAGAGCGGATGGCTGCCGCAGATCACCCGGCCGTTTTCCTGCCGCACGGTGATGAAGCGGCGGTCCCGCTCGGGGTCGGTTTCCGAGCTGTCCGTGCGCTCGAAGCACAGCGGCGCCGAGGAGGTTTTGCGCGCAAGGCAGGCATGCAGGATCAATTTGGAAACGGTCAGAATGTCGAATACTTCGTGCGCGCGCATCAGCTCATGCGGGTTTTTGCAGCAGATCTGCGGCACGATCTCCCGCTCAAAGTTCTCGAGCAGGTCGAGGCCCTCAAGCAGCAGCGCGTCGCACTTCAGGCCGCCGCAGTAATTTTGCATGGCTTTGGAAATCGCCATGTTCAGCTCGCGCCAATCCATACCCTCTTCGCGGCGAATCGGGGCCAGCAGGCGCTCACGCTCTGCCTCGGCCTCGTCTTGGTTATAGTCGGCGAGCGCGGTTTTTGCGGCGTAGGCCGCGGCTTTTCGTCCGGCGTAATAGCCCGTTGCGCACGCGAAGCCCGCGCAGTCTGAGGCAAAAAGCTGGTCGCCCGCGGCGTAAATGCCGTCTATGTTCGTTTTCAGATCCCAGTCATGCCAAATGCCGCCCGGCGCGCCGAAAAGCTGGCGCTCCTGTGCGAGAAAGCTTGCCGACTGCCAGCCGGTGCCGTAGCTTTGCAGCATGTGCTTTGCGGGGTCGAAACCGCGTTCGGTATAGTTTTTGAGAATGGGAATCTTCGTTTTTCCCTCTTCGCCGACCATCATGCCCCAGATCACACGACGCTCAAAATCCGGCATGCGGCTGAGATCCGCGTAAAACGGCAGCCGGTAGCCGCGGCGCATCAATTCTTCAAAATCGAGTGTTTCCGGGCCGCGATACTCGTATTTCGGATTGTCGATGACGCCGCCCTTGAGGAAAAATTTCTGCCCGGGAGCGGGATAATAACGTTCGGAGACGGTTTTCAGCTCGCGTCCGTCGCGGTCCACATAAGGGATTTCCACACCGCGCGCGTCCACCATGGTTGCCGCGTACCACGTATTGTGGTTGTTGCCCGCGCCGTAGGGCGGGAAGCTGCGGCCCGCTGCGGAAAACTCGCCCTTAACGGATTTTTCCATCATCGTAAATTCGATGCCGGCCTTGAAGCCCATCGCATGCCCGCTGCCGATGCTCTGTGTGGGGCGGAATTCGCACAGGCCGACGAGGTCGGGATTGAAGAGCCAGACGCGCGCCGGGCGGCTCATGGCGAGCACCGTCGCCTTTGCGCGCAGGATGTAAAACTTTCCGGTGCGCACATGCATGGCGCACGCACCGACGCCGCGCTTCCTGCCGTCCACCACAGCGGTCAGCAGGGCCGTGGCTTCCGTGCGGTCGAGTACGGTCACGCCGAGCCGCAGAAGCTCCCTGTAGAGCGCGGGCTTAAAGGTGGAGCCCCATACGCGCAGCGTGAATTTGTTTTGATAGTCGTAGGCGAACATCAGCTTCGTTTTATCGTCGCGGAATTCTGCGCCCTTAAACGCGTCGTCCGTGTCGCGTATCTTGCCTCCGAAGGCTTCGAGATCGAGCAGGCGGTCGTAACCCTCGCGGCATTCAATATAGTGCGCGATGCCGTTTGAATAGCCGCTTTGCTCATCCACATACGCTTCGGCGATTTCCTTCGGCGTAACAGTCGAGCACGGGTTGGTGCAGGCGGATTCCCAGTGGTCGAAGCCGGTTCCGGCGCTGCCGCTGCGGGCGGTGGCGCCCTTTTCCACGAGAATGACGGACTGCCCGCGGCGCGCCGCCGCAATTGCGGCGTAGCAGCCGGCAAGGCCGCCGCCGAGAACGAGCACATCGCATGTGCGCGTCTCGGAAATGTCCAGTTCGTTTTTATATGGCCATTGATAGGTCTGCAAGGCAGATCACTCCTTGATCTTTTTTCTGAAATGCCTGTAAAGCAGCAGGCAAACCACGCTGCCCAGCACAACGAGCGCAAGGATCATGAGTGCGCAGTGCATGAAGAAGGTATCGGGCAGGATGGTGATTACCGGATCCGTCGCCGCGTCGAAAATCCAGTAGTCGTTGTTAAAGACGATCTTGTGAAACAGGACGAACACGCTCTGCCAGTTCAGCGCAATGAGAATACCGAGCACAGCCGGAAGCGCCACAGTCAGAACGGCGGTCAGCAGCAGATAGCCCGGACTCTTTCTGAAATGCCGGAAAATAATCCCGGCTGCGGCGAGTACGCCGGAAACGAGCATCCCGATTTCAAAAAAAGCAAATACATTTTTGACCTCTTCAAAATGGATGCGTCCGGTTTCGCTCATGGCGAGCGTTGGAAATTCGAGCGTCTTCGGCCCGAAAATAGAGTTATAGTCGATTAAGACGTTATAGTTCTGCAAAATCTCCTCCCGCGGCAGGCCGGAAAGCGCGGGGATATCCAGCAGCTCAACGTCGAGGTAATAGAGCGGGCGGAAGTTCAAGGTGACGACGACCGCCGTGCAGATGACGAACAGCGTGAGGACAAGGGCGAGCAGGAGATTGAGCGGAGAAAATACTTTTTTCATTGGATACAACCCTTTTTATACGAGCAGCAGGAGCGTGCCTGCCGTCAGAGTAAACAGCCCCGCAATGGAGAGCGGCGAGAGCTTTTCTTTCAGGAATACGCGGGAAAACAGCACGGTGACGAGAATCGAGAGCTTGTCGATCGGCCCGACAACGCTGGCGCTGCCGTTTTTCAGCGCGCTGTAGTAGCAGAGCCACGAAAGGCCGGTCGCAAAGCCGGAAAGCACCAGAAACAGGACGCTGCGGCGGTCGATCCACCGGATGGTGCGGTGCGTGCCCTGCATGAAAACGATAATCCATGCCAGAAGAAGCACCACAATGCAGCGAATTGCCGTGCCGAGGTTCGAGCTGATATCCTGTACGCCGGTCTTGCCGAGAATCGTCGTCAGCGCGGCGAAAACGGCGGAAAGCGCCGCATAGATAAACCACGCGTACTGTTTCAGGGAACGCCGCTCCGGCTTCTGTGGCGACATTCCCTCCGGAATCTGTTTTACGGGACGCTTCGTGTAAACCATCATGTAGGTGCCCGCACCGATCAGTACGATGCACAGCGCCTTGAGCCACGTGAACGGCTCTCCGAGAAAGAGAAACGCGAGCAGCATCGTGAGGATGGTGGAGCTTTTGTCGATCGGCGCGATTTTCACCACGTCGCCGAGGGAAATCGCCTTGAAGTAGCAGAGCCAGGAAGCGCCGGTCGTAAGGCCGGAAAGCACGAGAAACAAAAGCGTCGTACCGCCGACAAGCGGCAGCTCGGCAAGGCCGCCGGTAATCAGCACCATCAGCCACGCGAACAGCGTCACGATGACGGTGCGCAGCGCCGTGGCAAGATGGGAATCCACATTTTTGATGCCGACCTTGGCGAGAATCGCTGTGATGCCGGCAAAAAGGGCTGAGAGAAAAGCCTCAAGCACCCACATACAGGTTGCACCTCCATCTCTTGGACAGGATACGTTTTTATCGTATCACAATTCGGCATAGCCTGCAACTATATGTATGCGGAGATGTCCGTGACAAAATAATGCATGTCCTCCCCAAGCTTTTTGAGGGCGGCTTCGCGCAGAGCGGCGGCGTCAATTAAATAGCACGGCGCCTGTCCGAACCGGCCGCGGATCAGCGCATCGCCGGTTAAAATATCCTTCACGCGTTCGTATTCCGAGCCCCAGCCGTGAAAATCGTGGCCGTACATCCAGCGCTCCTTACCGTCCACGATATACCGGATCTTCTCGCGGGTCAGCACGTAATCCGTGCCGAACAGCTCTTCGATGCCGTGCATGAACGTGCAGGCGTGCAGAATCTCGCCGATAAAAAGCAGCTTGCCGCCGCAGAAGGCGAGCCGCATGAACGGGGAGTTCGGGCCGACGGGCGTGATGTCCTGCTCGTGGCCCGCCGTGAGCTGCGCTGCGTTTTTGCCGAGCGCGCAGACGGAGTGCGTGGGATGGACGCTGCGCACAACGCCCGGCATATGAAAGAAGGTGCGCGGCAGAAGCCCGATGCACGGCTCTGTGGTGCGGCTGTCGAACACAGGCGCGTCGGGCGTGACGTTCTCGTAGGTAAGGGCGGGGAGCAGCAGCGTGCCGCCGGGGCAGACGGCGCCGTACAGCGCTTCAATCACGTCTTCGGGCGGCAGCGCGGTGCCGATTGCCTTCATTGAGGAGTGGACGAGAACCGTATCGCCGGGGCGGACACCCATTTCGAGAAGCTGTTTTGTAAGCGTTTCTTTTGTCATTGCATCTGCACTTCCTTCTGTGTTGGATAATCCTTACGATACCATTTTGACCGGGTAAAATCGATTGACAAAATAACGAAATCCGCGGGGTAAAACTGTGAGACCGGACAATCCGGGCAGAAAAGAAGCGCGCAGCCAAAAGCCGGCTGCGCGCTCTTTTAAGCGGCCGTCAGTCTTGTACGAGGACGTCGGTGATTTCTGCGATGTACATCTCGTGATAGTCCTTCTCCGGATAAAACTTGCCGTCGACCTCCGGGTCGAGAAAGCTCTCCGGCAGAAGCGGCGTGCGGCTCATTTTGCGGCAGACAAATACAAGCTCCGCCTCCTCAAAGTACACGGAGCCGTTTGCGAAAACGGGCGTCAGGCCGGATTTTTCCACCTTGTTTTCCTCACGGCCGGAGGCCTTGCCGAGGTAACCCAGAACGGGCTTTTTGCCCGAGGGGTAGAATGAGAGGGTAAAGGTATCGCCCTTGTCGAGAAATTCCTTTGTGTAGCGCTGCGGACGGATGTAGACGGTGACGGTCGGCTTGTTCCAGATAAAGCCGAGCGCGCCCCATGAAACGGTCATTGTGTTAAAGCCGGTCTCATCGCCGGCTGTGACGAGTGCCCACTCCTGCCCGAGCTTTGTGAACGGATTGAATTTCAGAGAATCATAAGAGACGGAATGCAGTGCCATAAAGCCAACTCCTTTGTTTTTTCTAAGTATAGCACACCCGGAAAATTTTTCAAGCGGCAGGCTTCGCGGGCGGGGGCTCCCGCCGGATGACGCGCTTGATGGTGAGCAGATAGACGGTCAGGGAGACGATCGGGGGAAGGATATCCGAGATCGCTTCGCACCAGAAGATATTTTCAATCGGGAAGAACACGGGCAGGATGAACACGCAGGAGAAAAAGACGATTTTGCGGAATACGGAGAGCGGCAGCGCAATTTTTACCATGCCGAGACCGGTAAAGCCGTCCACGATTTCGTATTGGATGGCGAGCGGAATCGTTCCCAGCGTGTAGATACGGATCAGCCGGGCCGTCATATCAATGTATTCGGGGTCCTGCGTAAAGATGCGGGCGAACAGATGTGGGATTATCTGCGCGGCAAGGAACATCAGCGCGCAGAAGCCGACGGCAATCGCGAAAATCATCCGCTGTGCGCGGAGAATCTTGTCCGGCCTTCGCGCGCCGAAGTTATAGCCAAGAATCGTCTGCGTGCCCATGGTCAGTCCGCCCAGCGGCATTGTGATCAGAAGCTCGAAGCTCTGCACGATCGTGTTGCAGGTCAGAAGCATATCGCCGTAGCCCGCGCCGCCGTGCTTTTGAAGCATCATGTTGAGGGAAATCAGCATTACATTGTCGAACAGGATGATGAGGAACGAGCTCATGCCGATGACCGTTACACGGCCGATGATTTTTAGATCATAACCACCGAAGGTGATAGGAACCAGCGCTCTGCCGCGAAAGAGGAACCAGAGCACGTAAGCGCAGCTTGCGATCTGCGAAAACACGGTGGCGACCGCCGCGCCGGTGACGCCCATATCCAAAATGAAGATGAAGATTGGGTCCAGAATGATGTTGGTCACCGCGCCGATCACGACGGAAAGCATGCCGTTTCGGCTGTAGCCCTGCGTGATGATGAATTGGTTCATGCCGGTGGCGACCAGCGCGAAAACCGTGCCGAGCAGATAAACGGAGAAGTACGACTCGGCGTAAGGATACAGCGCTTCAGATGCGCCGAAAGTGATGAGAATCGGGCGGCGGAAGAGAAAGGCAAGAATCGTGACGATGACCGCGAGCACCAGCAAAAATACAAAGCAGTTTGCAACGATCTTTTTTGCATCCCGCACGCGGCCTTCGCCGAGCTTGATGCTGACAAGCGGCGAGCCGCCGATGCCGACGAGAAAGGCGAAGGAAGAGATCAGCGTGATGATCGGCCCGCACACGCCGACGCCGGCCAGCGCCGTCTCGCCGTAGCCCGGAATATTGCCGATATACATGCGGTCCACAATGCTGTACAGCACGCTGACCAATTGGGAAAGCATGGAGGGCAGCGCCAGCGACCAGACCAGCCCTTTGATATTGTCCGAACTGAGATCCGAAATGAACTTCAATGAAAGTGCCTCCTCAAGCGTCCCGGCAAACCTGAAAGATATAGAATTTCAGATAATAGGATTCGTCCGCGCTCCAGAGGATCGGATGATCCGGCGCCTGCGTGCGGAATTCCACCTGCCGGAGGCGGCAGTGCGCGGCCCGCGCAGCCTGTCCGATGGTCTGGGCGAACAGCTCGGCGTTCATATAATGGGAGCAGGAGCAGGTGGCGAGGAAGCCGCCGTCCCGCACGAGCTTCATGCCGCGCAGGTTGATTTCCCGGTAGCCCTTGACGGCGTTCTTCACGGAGCTGCGGGACTTCGTGAAGGCGGGCGGGTCGAGAATCACGACGTCGAACTGCCTGCCTTCACTTTCAAGCGCGGGGAGCAGGTCAAAGACGTCGGCGCACTGAAATTCCACCGTACCGGAGAGGCCGTTCAATGCGGCGTTCTCGCGGGCCTGCGCAACCGCCAGGTCGGAGGCGTCCACGCCGAGCACATGCTTTGCGCCCGCGATACCGGCGTTCAGTGCAAAGGAGCCGGTGTGGGTAAAGCAGTCGAGCACATCCGCACCCCTGCACAGCCGCTGAATGGCGAGACGGTTGTATTTCTGGTCGAGAAAAAAGCCGGTTTTCTGGCCGTCCTTCACATCGACGATATACCGCACGCCGTTTTCCGTGATCTCCACGTCGGTGTCAAATTCCGGGCCGATGAAGCCCTTCACGCGGTCCATACCCTCCTTGAGGCGCTCCTTCGCGTCGCTGCGCTCGTATACGCCGCGGATTTCAATGCCGTCCTCCGCGAGCACTTTTTTGAGAAGCTCCACGATCTGCAGCTTCATCCTGTCGATGCCGAGCGCGAGGGACTCGACGACCAGCACGTCCGAAAACTTATCGACGACAAGGCCGGGCAGGAAATCTGCCTCGCCGAAAATGATGCGGCAGGCGCTCGTGTCCACGGTTTTCCTGCGATACGCCCATGCGTCGCGCACGCGCTTTTCGAGAAAGGCCGCGTCGATTTCCTGCCCGGCGTCGCGCGTCATCATGCGCACGCGGATTTTGGAATTCTGGTTGATGAAGCCGCGCCCGAGCGGATAGCCGTTGTTGTCCTGTACGGTCACGATGGCGCCGTTTCTAAAGGTACCCTCGATCCGTTCGATTTCGTTGTCATAGATCCAAAGTCCGCCCGCCTTAAAGCTGCGGCCCTCGCCCTTTTTGAGCGTTACAATGGTTGAACCGTTCTGCATTTTATCGCCTTCCTGTCGAGTGTTGTTCTGGGTGCTCCTCTTATATGATTTGATGCTTTTTCACGAGTTGATTTATATCCTGCTTTCGGTGCTTTAAAACTCTTTCATTTCAGTAAACTCTACACCGGATTCTGTTGCAATTCCCGCATATAGTGCGTCTGTATCTTTTCCTATTTCAATATAATGTTTTACGACATAGTGAGCAGAAAATGGCATTTCAGGCATGGCTTTCGACAAATCTTCCAAATGAAACCATTTCAAATTGCCTTCATTGCTTGTAATTTCTTTTTTGTCGTTTATCAGGTCAGCAAAGAAATAATAATTCTGTCGTATTTCCTTATTCTTCAATCGAAGTGTGACGTACCGCAGAGACAGATTGTCGATTTCTCGCTCCATAAGTCCTGTTCCTTCATATAATTCCCGCAAAACGCAAGCCCTTGCGTCATTTAGTTCTTCTTTCTCAAAATGTCCTCCGGCTGAAGCGGTATAGGAATCAGAAATCACTTTGGAGCCGATTCGATACAAAAGCAACAGTCTATTTCCCTGTCGCAAATACAGACTTGCCATATTCCTGAGCTTTTCGTTCATGCTTATGACCATTCCTTTCTGCTGCGCTACAAGGCACAAAACAGCATGAA
>JAHZCM010000024.1:17505-22512 GCA_019422905.1 Oscillospiraceae bacterium | reverse complement strand
TTCGTCATAGTTTTGCTCCTTTCTTCGAGCATAATACTGATGTCTTTTCCGAGCGCTTTGGCAATTTTCAGCATCATATCAAGGGAGAGATTTTGTGTCCCGCTTTCAATACGGCAAATGTTAGAACGCTGCGTACCTATAAGCCTTGCAAGCTGTTCCTGCGTCAGCCCCTTTTCAAGTCTTGCCTGCGTAAGTTTTTGAACAATGCCTTGTCTTGAAGCCAGCAATTCTTTATCTGTCACAAAACCTCACCCCTCTTCTTTTGCTATAATGTTATCATATATGATAACCAATGTCAAGAGGTTTCATTCACCGTTCATATTCTTTTGCCTTTTTTTCGGGCTGTTCATCGCCCTCATCAGGCTCGCCGCCGACAATTTCATTCTCACGCTTATCCACATTGAGAAGTGCGTTGAGTTCGTTCAGCCTTGCGGTTTTGGTTTTGAGTTCTTCTTCCTGATTGAACGGTTTTTCCACATCGACCTTTGCCGTTTCATACTGCGTTTTGACATTTTCAAGCTCCTGCTCGTTCATTTCCAAACGCTTCGGAAGTCCCTCAAGAGCGTTATCCAAACGGGTAATGTTGCCGAAGGTGTCCGTGCCGAGCGATACGGAATAACCGAGTTCGCCCTTGAGCTTGACCTTGTATTCCTTTTCAAAGGTGTCAAAGGACAGCTCTGTTTGAAAGCCCCGGTACTCTCCGAGAGGAACCGGATCGGGACTCGTCATTGCCTGACACGCATCAAGAATTGCATTGCCGGCGTCCGCTTTTTCGGAATAAAAAACACCCTTGACCGTCATTCCGATAAAGCTATCGTCAAGCGGTTTCGGGTGCTGTTTTGCTCTCTCAATATCGGATTTCAAGCCCTCTAATCGGAGTTAAAAAATAACCCTTTCACTTGTTCGGACTGGGAGAGGTCAAATTATCGGGTGTTTTTGAA
Source organism: Oscillospiraceae bacterium (assembly GCA_019422905.1). Taxonomy (GTDB): domain Bacteria; phylum Bacillota; class Clostridia; order Oscillospirales; family Acutalibacteraceae; genus Hominenteromicrobium. The sequence goes on along the minus strand of JAHZCM010000024.1, from coordinate 21,571 downwards.
AAATAGTTTGAAAAATTTTTTTGAGTTGGGAAAATGAAAAAAGCCGCCTATCCCGATAAAGGAATAAGCGGCTTGCTTATATAGCTCTATATTTTATTTTTTGAAAAGGAAATGACTACGAAACAGTACACACTATGAAAGCCTTTTTCTTTGCTTTCATCAGCTTTAAGATGACTTCATCAACAGCGTCGGTGTATCTGCCTTGAGCCATAAGTGCGTTCTTCTTATCTATAAGCGAATGTATGATTTGAAAGCGTTCCTGCTCGGTCAAATTGATATAATACTTCTTCATTTGTAGTCCCTCCATTCGATTACAGTATATCCGTAATCGTTGCCGGCTTCAAATATGCCCAAAAAAAGAACCCCGAACTATACAGTCCGAGGTTCTGTCGTAAACTTCGTTAAACGCCGAGTTTACAAGGCTTTTTTGTTCAATTTACAATGTAGCCGTTACAATGAAGCCACTGGATTAACAATTTACGATTCTCGTGATTTACGACACGCATTTGTCGTAAAAGACGAGCGATGCTCAAAAAGTCATTTGTCGTAAATTTGTCGTAACCCCCGTTTTACGACACTTTTTTGGATTAACAAAACGCCGCAAACGTTGTCAAAACCTGATTTTTGTGGGTTTTTAGTCCGAGAGGGGCTTCATCGTGGGGAAATACAGCACGTCATAGTTCTCCGCATGAACATATCCGGCGATTTCCCCGCCGCACACGGCGACAAAAACACGCTCCCGGCCGTCTCCGAGCGCACGGCGCAGCTTGTTCCGCACCAGCTCCGGCGCGCAGTCGTAGCCGAGATCTTCCCGGCTGATTTTTGCGATCTCCAGATAATCCGCTTCCAAAGCGGGGCGAATCTCCACCTGCATACGCTATCAGTCCTCTCCGAACCTTCATTATTTCAGGCCCGGCACGTAATTCACGATCAAAATCGCCGTGCCGAGCACGGTGAGCACAACGCCGGTCGCGCGGTTGAGCGTCTTGGGCTGCGCCTTGTTCGCAAAGCGGGCCGCAAGCTGCGCCCAGAGCAGCGTAAATACAACGCAGAGCACAAGGATCAGCAAATCCGGCATGCCGTCGATTGCAAAGTGGGAAGCCGCGCCGGTCAGCGCTGTAAACGCCATGATAAAGACGCTCGTGCCGACGGCCGTTTTCAGCTCGTAGCCGAGCACGCTTGTGAGGATGAGAAGCATCATCATACCACCGCCCGCGCCGACGAAGCCGCAGATCAGCCCAATCACCGTTCCGCACACCACCGACTGAATCACGCGCTTCTTCGGCGATACCGCCTGCATCGCTTCCTTTGTCGTCATGACGGGCTTCACAATGAACTTAATGCCGAGAAGCAGCGTCATCACCATCGAAAAGCCGCCCATCGTGCCCGAGGGCAAGAGGCTTGCGAGCCAGCTGCCGAGCATTGTAAACGCCAGTACGGCGGCCATCATCACAAGCCCGTTTTTGATATCGAGATTCTTGTTCTTGCCGTAGGTATAGGCGGAAACCGCACTCGCGAGCACATCGCTTGCCAGCGCGATGCCGACCGCCTGATACGCCGGAACATCGAGAAACGTGATGAGCATCGGGCTGATCACCGCCGCGGCGCTCATACCGGCAAAGCCCGTGCCCAGACCCGCGCCCATACCGGCAAGAAAACAGATCAAAACCGTAAACAAGCCAAACATCTCCCCGCAAAACATAGATACAGGCATATTATAGCAAGCTCAGCGGTACAAAAAATCAACATTCTGTGAACGGAGCATACCGGTTTTCCTTACCGCACCGGCAGCCATATCAGGAGACATTCGAGGGGATCTTCGGCAGGATGCGCAGCAGCGTTTCGATTGCTTCGCCAAAATCGTCGCGGTCCTTCTGATCCATCTGTTCCAGCAGCCTTCGGAAGCAGCCTGCGTCCTGTTCAAGAAACTGAGCGATGTAGTCCATCGCCTTTGCCGTCAGCTTAATATTGACGATTCTCCGGTCGGCCGGATCATCCGCGCGCTCTACAAAGCCACACTCCACCAAACGGTTGACGAGCTTCGTCATCTGCTGCTTCGGGATCTGCGCCATAGCCGCCAGAGCCGACATGGTCATCACGCCGCCGCTCCAGCGCAGGGCCTGAATGCAGTAATACATTTCAAGGCTCACGCCCTCGTCCAGCATTTGCTTAAACGGTTTCGCAATTTGATAATTCCAGTATGGTAACACGCCAAGCAGAGCCTCCTGAATTTGATGAATATCCATTTTTGCACGCTCCTTTACGATTTTCCTCTTGACAGCCGGCCGAACCCATGCTACACTAAATAGTAATAAAAATGCTACTATAAACAAAAACTTACAGTAATCCATTTAAAACCATTCACTTTATATCGTTTCCATTATAGCGAATTTGGAGCAAAAAAACAAGAGAAAGGTCGGTAAATCATGAGCAAGTTAGACAAAGTGCAAAAGTACATCGAAAAGGGAAAGGAACTTGATCTGCTCAAGCTCTTTCACGACAAAGACAAAGAGGTGCGGCTGGCTGCGATCGCCGGCGCAGGCAAGGTCGGAAAAGACGACTCCTTCAATGCGCTGATCATCCTGCTCACCGATGAAGACGCAGACATTCGCGCGCAAGCCGCAACGGCGCTCGGCGCACTGCGAAACAGCCACGCCGACGCTCATCTGCGCTATTGCCTTGGAAAGGAAACGGACGCAAAAGTGGCAGCCGCAATCCGAAACGCACTCGCCCTGCTGCATGAGGAAGGACGATAAAAAGCAGGAGCCGAGATATCCGAATTTTGACCATAGTCTCCGGTTCAGCAGGCGGCTGGAGCAGACCCGATAAGGGTTTATTACCGCCCGGCAGCTTAAGGCATGGAATATTTGGGCATTTTCGTCAAGCATTCTGCTGCCGTAAACAGGCGGTTCACACACTGAACGAATCTTTCCGCTGGCCTGTCCGCCTGTCAACCTGTTTACCCGCTGATCTGTCCGCCCGCTTATCGGCAGCGCGCTTTGCTCGCGGCCTGAAGCTAAAGCATTTTATGGGACATCTCCGCCGGCAAAGCCGGCGGTTTCCATGGCAAAAAAGACCGGCCTCGTCAAAAAACGGGGCTGGTCTTTTCTTGTCTCTTTTTATCGCTCGCTTTACTGCGCCCTGAAAACCTCCAGCAGCGCCGGATTCCTCGTAAACACCGGGATCACGGTCAGCGGCGCGTCGGCCTCAATCGTCCGGCCGCCTTCGACTGCCTCGCCCGTCCACGCGTCATACCACGTGCCTGCGGGCAGATAGACGGTCTTTGCGCGCTGGCCGGCTTCCAGAACCGGTGCAACGAGCAGGTCGCCGCCGAACATATACTGGGCATCCTGCGTCCAGCAGGCACCGTCCTCCGGGAAATCGTAGAACATCGGGCGGATGACCGGCGAGCCCTTCTCGTGGGCGTCCTGCATCAGACCGGTGATGTACGGGCGCAGGCGCTCGCGCAGGAACATGTACTTTCTGCACATCTCATACAGCGTCTCGCCGTAGGACCAGACCTCGTTCGGGCCGCCGGAGGCCATGCGTCCGCCGCCCACGGTGCTCATCGGCGGCGTATGCGGCTCACGGTCGCCGTGCAGGCGCATGACCGGGCAGAACGTGCCGTACTGGAACCAGCGCGCGAACACCTCGCGGAACGCTTCGTCGTTCGGGTTGCCGCCATGGAAGCCGCCGATGTCGGTCGTCCACCACGGGATGCCCGCGATGCCCATATGCAGGCCCGCGGCAAACTGGTTGCGGAAGCTCTCAAAGCTCGAATGAATATCGCCCGACCAGACGAGCGCGCCGTACTTCTGCGAGCCGGCCCACGCGCAGCGCAGAAGATTCAGGATATTTTTCTGCCCCTCCTTTTCCATGCCCTCGTAAAAGGTCTGGGCATAGAATTTCGGGTAAAGGTTGCCGATCTGCACATTCGGCCCAAGATGGTAGCGGTAGTTGTCGAAATCGTAGTAGGAATATTCCGGCTCGGCCTCATCCAGCCAGAAAACGCGCACGCCCTTGTCGTAATAATTCTTTTTCACTTTGTTCCACACAAATTCGCGCG
>JAHZCM010000024.1:0-17475 GCA_019422905.1 Oscillospiraceae bacterium | reverse complement strand
CAGTGCAGCCCCACCGGGTAGCCGCGCTCCACGTTGATGAGCAGGCCGCGCTCGCGCATTTCCTTATAGTTCGCGCACTTGTGGTCCACGGTCGGCCAGATCGAAACCATCAGCTCGATGCCCATTTCCTTCAGCTCGCGGATCATCGCGTCCGGATCAGGCCAATACTGCGGATCAAAGCGCCATTCGCCCTCGAGCGGCCAGTGGAAGAAATCGACAACGATGACGGAGATCGGCAGGCCGCGGCGCTTGTACTCGCGTGCCACCTCCAAAAGCTCCTCCTGCGTCTGATAGCGCAGCTTGCACTGCCAGAAGCCCATCGCCCAGTCCGGCATCATCGGCACGGTGCCGGTCACGGCGGCGTAGGACCCCTCGATTTCCGCCGGGGTATCGCCCGCGGTGATCCAATAGTCGATGACCTTTGTGGAGACGGCGCGCCACGAGGTCACGTTCGTGCCGAAGGTGACGGAGCCGACGCCCGGGTTGTTCCAGAGGAAGCCGTAGCCGAGCGAGGAGAGCACAAACGGCACGCTCGCCTGCGAATTGCGGTGCGCAAGCTCCAGCTCGCAGCCCTTGAGGTTCAGAAGCGGCTGCTGGTACTGGCCCATGCCGAACAGCATTTCCTTCGGGTCGGACTCAAACCGCATCGTCGCGGAGAAGTCGCCGCCGAGAATCGGCCTGTGCTCGCGCGCGTCCATATCGAGCGCGCTGCACTTCGGGGAGGTCACGTCCCGGCGGTTGCGGACAAATTCCTCCAAAAGCAGCTTGCCGTTCTGATTATAGAACGTGAGCTTGCCCGCCTTTGTGACCTTGGCCGTGATTTTGCCGTTTGTGACCGTCGCTTCCTTTTCGCCGATTACGATTTCGGCCGAAGCGCTGTGCGGCTCCTCAAGCGCCCAGTTTTCGGGCGGCATCTGAGGCATTTTCGTGGAGCGGACGCGCAGGGCGTTTTCGCCCCACGGCTCGATCCACAGCTTTTCGTTGTTGTCGGTCACCACAAGGCGGCCGTCTTTTTCGCGCAGAATTGCCATCGTGATTTTCCTTTCCGTTTCATAAACTTTTCATACAATCCCCGGCCATAAGCCGTCCTGCCTAAATCATACCGTAAATTGAAGCAAAATTCTATAGCAATTTTATGATTTTATTGCGGATTTTTGTGACGTGCCCATTTTCTTTCATTTTTATCGCAAATCGCAGGCGTTATCCCAAAACAGGATATTTCTTTCGGTTTTAGCCGGTATAATAGAAGCCGAGGTGATTGCGATGATTCGAATTTTACTGTCCGCCCGGCTTGGCGCGATGAAAATGCGGCAGGCGGAGCTTGCCCGCATGACCGGTATCCGGCCAAATACAATCAGCGACCTGTGCAATGAAATGTGCGAACGCGTGAGCTTGGAGCAGCTTGACCTGATTTGCTCCGCTCTGCACTGTGACCTGACGGACCTGCTGAAGCGCACCCCGCCGTTTGCCATCGTCAAATACACGCGCACGGGAAAGCGAAAGGAAAACGCATAAATCCGCCGAGCTGCCCGCTGTATTTTCATTTATGCCGTACCGGATAATGGACAAGGCGCAAAACCCCTGTTATACTATAAACAGGAAATTTCTTTTGGACAGGGAATAAGCGCCACGGCTTATTCGGAAAGGATTGTATGATGATTAAAACACTGGACCCATCCATGCTGAACCTTCCCTACGACCCCCGCCTGCTCGCGCCGCTGTGCAGGCAGTACGGCATCCCGGCCCTGAGCGCCACACACGCCGTTCTGGAGGACGAGCGCGCCGCGCAGGAAACCGCCGCCGCTCTCCGGGACAACGGACTTTCCTGGGGCCTGATGCCCATGCCGGCGGATTTCTACAGTTGGGAGCTGGACGACGACGCCTTCCTGGCCGCGCTGAAAACACTGGAACGCCGTGCGGCGCTGGCGGAAAAGCTCGGCATCCGCCACGCCTATAACCACGTCTGGTCCTCGGGGCTGCGGGAATTCGACGAAAACTTCGAATGGCACGTGCGCCGCGTGCGCGCCGTCAGCGCGATCCTGCGCGACCACGGCATCCGCTACGGGCTGGAATTTTTAGGTCCGCACGAGCTTTTGTCCTTACAGGCGCACCCCTTCGTCCACACGCTCGGCGGCGTGCTGGCGATTGCGGACGCCGCCGGCGGCTATGCGGGCATCGCCTTCGACACGTTCCACTGGTACTGCTCCTCAAACGGCGACCCCGACGTTCTGCTCTATATGGAGCAGCACATCGACCGCCTCGTTATGCTGCACCTGAACGACGCCGTCGCCGGCGTCCCATTCGACCGGCAGCACGACCTGGAGCGCCGCCTGCCGATGGAGACCGGCGTCATTGACACCCGCGAAATCCTCGCCCGGTTCCGCAAAAAGGAAAGCGACGCGCTTTACATGATTGAGCCGTTTGAGCCGGGGCGCACCCATTTCCACGCGCTTGCCCCGGAGGCCGCCGTCCGCGAGGCCGCAGAGGTTTTTGCGCGGCTTGAGCAAGCGTAAAATCCTTGTTTTTCCCGAACGCCGGATGTAGAATAGAGCCAGAAATCGAATGGAAGGGAAAGATGGTTATGAATGCAATTTTTAAAAGGACCAGCGTGCGCGAATACGCGGATAAGCCCGTTGAAGACGAAAAGCTGGAGCTGCTGCTTCGCGCAGGCATGGCGGCCCCCTCGGCGGGCAACCAGCAGCCGTGGGAATTCTACGTCGTAAAGGATAAGGCGCTTTTAAATTCGCTTGCCGCATGCAGTCCCTACGCCGGATGCGTGCGGAACGCCGCCGTGGCGATCGTCCCGTGTTCCCGCACGACCGGCCTGCGCCACGCGGCTTACGCGCAGATCGATATGAGCGCTTCCACGGAGAATATTCTGCTCGAAGCACAAGCACTCGGCCTCGGGGCCGTATGGCTCGGCGTCGCGCCGCTTCAGGAGCGGATGGACGCGGTCGGAAAGCTCCTGCATGTGCCGGAAAACCTGGCTCCGTTTGCCATCCTTTCGATCGGCTATCCGGCCAAGGCGGCCGGCCCAAAGGACCGGTTCGACACGGCGCGCATCCATACGGTGGGATAACCGCGTATTCCATCCCGGAAGCCGCCGCCCATACAGCGGCAAAAATCTTTGCCCGGATGGAAGCCTGACAAAAGAACAGAAAGACGCGCCTTCCGTATTCCGCAGAAAGCGCGTCTTTTATTTTTTCGTTTGCGCGTCCGTTCCCTGCGCGCGGCGGCGGTAGCCGAGCGGGGTCGTGCCGCAGCGCGCTCCGAATGCCCGGAAGAACGAGCGCTGGCTCTCAAAGCCGGCCTCCGCCGCAATTTCCGTCACAGAGCGGTTTGTGTCCGCCAAAAGCGTGCAGGCATAGTCCACGCGGATGCTCGACAGATACGCCGGAAAGCCCTGCCCGATCTTCTCCGAAAACACATGCGAAAGGTGAAACCGGCTCACGCCGAGCGCGCGCGCCAGCGCATCCAGCGTGAGCGGCTCCTTAAAATGCGCGGCGACGTACTGCGCGATCTGGTACGTCAGCTCCTTATAATCCGCGGCCCGGTTGCGGTGCAGCGCAAGCTGCGGCAAAACGCGCGCCAACACGAGCTGCACCAGCGCGGCGCAGACGTTCCGGTCCCCGCCGCGCCGCCTTTCCGCAACCAGCTCCCCCACCGCGAAGGCAACGTTCGGGTGCAGCGCCTCCGGCGGCAAAAAAGGGTCCTGCGGATGCCGCCGCAAGAGCGTGTCCGAAAAGCCGCCCGTCAGCGCCAGATCGCAGACGACCAGCGCGGCGCGGCTTCCCGGATCCAGCGCCGTATAGCTGTGGATCTGATTTGGGAAGATCACCGCAAGGCTTCCGGGACCGAGCACGCGCGTCTCCTGCCGCACCGTGACGCTCGTTTCCCCCGAGAGCACGAAAAACAGCTCAAGCTGCGGGTGCAGGTGCAGCGGAAAGCTCAGCCGCTCCGCCACCGCGCAGGTCAGCGCGTCGTCCCGCGCTTCAAAAAAAGCGCCCACGTTCCCACCCCTTTCTTTCATCCAGCCTCATCGCAAGCCGACAGCCCCATCGCGGCCCAAACCGCCGCCTTTTCTTCCCAAACGGCGGTGGAAACACAAAGCCGCCGGACTGCGCAATATTTGGCACAAAAAATCTGTCTTTTGGCATGTATTTTACCACGGCCGATGCTATAATGCAAGTAAACCCCAAACGGAGGAAAGGAAAGTGTTGAAATGACAAAACCCGTTCGAGTTGCTATGATCGGCGTCGGCGCCATCAGCGGCATTTACTTGAAAAATCTCACGGAGACCTTCCGGGAGGTCGAGCTGATCGGCGTGTGCGATCTGATTCCGGAGCGCGCCGAAAAAGGCGCGGCCGATGTGCGCGCCAGAATTGAGCAGGGCGCAAAAGCCGCCGTGCCGAAAATCTACAAGGATATGTATGAGGCCTTTGCGGATCCCGAGGTCGAGGTGATCCTGAACCTCACCCGCCCCTACGAGCACTTTGAGGTGACGAAGCAGGCGCTGCTTCACGGCAAGCACGTATATTCCGAAAAGCCCCTTGCGGTGGATATGGAGGAAGCGGACGAGCTGGTGGCCCTCGCGCAGGAAAAGGGGCTGCTGCTCGGCGGCGCGCCGGACACGTTCATGGGCGCGGGCGTCCAGACGGCGCGGCACATCATCGACAGCGGCATGATCGGCGACGTCATCGGCGCAAACTGCGCGATGGTCTGTCACGGCCACGAGACGTGGCATCCGGACCCGGAATTCTATTACAAGCGCGGCGGCGGCCCCATGATGGATATGGGTCCCTACTATGTGACGGCGCTCGTCCAGCTTCTGGGCGAGGCGAAGGCCGTGATGGGCATGACGAAAAAATCCTTTAAGGAGCGCATCATCACCTCCGACCCGCATTGCGGCGAAATTATCGATGTGGACGTCGACACGCACTTGTGCGGCAACATCCTGTTTTCCAGCGGCGCGGTCGCGCAGATCCTGACGACCTTCGACGTGCATTACAGCTCGCAGGCGCAGGCACGCTTTGAGGTTTACGGCACAAAGGGCACCCTGATCGTGCCCGACCCGAACACCTTCGGCGGCCCGGTTCTGCTGCTCCGCCCGGAGGATCAGGCCGCAGCGCCGAAAACCGATCCGGCACTGGAGAAAAAGACCGTGCCGAACATTTACGAGGGCTACAAGGAAATCCCGCTGCTGTTCGACTATGCGGAGAATTCCCGCGCGCTCGGTCTCGCCGACCTGTGCAAGGCGCTGCGCAGCGGCCGCGACTTCCGCGCGAACTATCAGCAGCAGCATCACGTGCTTGAGATTCTGACGAGCTTTTCAAAGTCCTCGGAGGCGGGCGCGCTCGTCCCGCTGAAAACCAGATACACCCGCACGGCGCCGATGCAAAACAACCCGATGCACGGCGTGCTCGACGAATAACACTTAAAATTTATTTTGAAAGGAAACTGCGTTATGATGAAAGTATGCTATACCGGCTGGACATGGATCAAAAGCCACGAACCGGAGGCCGCCAAGGAGCAGCTCGCCCAGTCCTTCCGCGAGTGCAAATTCCTCGGCTACGACTATGTGGAAAACTTCGCATTTATCCGCGATTTTTACAAGGACGATCCCGATGAGCTCGTACAGCTCGCAAAGGACTGCGGTGTGGAGCTCGTCAACCTCTACGGCCACTTTACCTTTGATGTGGAGGAATCCCTGCGCATCGCAAAGGAGCAGGTTGATTTCCGCGCGGCGGTCGGCGGCAAGTGGTACAACTGCCAGAACGGCGGCTTCGGCGACGACGGCCCGACGGAGCGCCCGACAAACCCGGAAATGATCGACAAGATGTGCGCCATCGTCAACGAGCTGGGCGCCTACGCCAAGGAGCGCGGCGTAACCGTCTGCTTCCACCCGCACTACGGCACCTGTGTGTTCTCGCAGAGTGATATCGATTACTTTGCGGCGCACACGAATCCCGAGGTCGTCTCCTTCTGCATCGATACCGCGCACACGACGCTTGCCGGCATGGATCCGGCGGCGCTGATCCGCCAGTACGGCGACCGTCTCGCCTTTATGCACCTGAAGGATGTGGATACCTTTGCCCTGCAAACCGCCGTGGGCAGCGACAAAATGCGCACCTTCCGCGCGCTCGGCCACGGCACGGTCAACTTTCCCGCCGTCAAAGCGGCGCTTGAGGAGGTCGGCTACGACGGCGTCCTCTGCGTGGAGCTGGATCGTCCGGAGGTCTGCAACTTCCACTCCGCCGAGGTTTCCCGCATCTATATCCGCGACGTGCTCGGCCTGTAAGCTTTAAAGATCCTATATTCGTACCATAAAATGCGCCCGGCGCATTCCAAAACGGATGCGCCGGGCGTCCTTTTCACTTTTTCAGCGCCGCTTCCCATTCGGACGCCTTAAAGCCCACGAGCACCCGCTCGCCGTCCACCAAAATCGGACGCTTGACGAGCATTCCGTCGCTTGAAAGCAGCGCAAGCTGCTCCGCCTCCGTCATCTGCGGCAGCTTGTCCTTCAGGGCCAGCGATTTATACAGCAGGCCGCTCACATTGAAAAAGCGTTTGAGTGGCAGGCCGCTCTGCCGCTGCCACAGCGCAAGCTCCTCCGCCGTCGGGTTCTGCTGCACAATATGGCGGTCCGTAAACGCAAATCCGTTTTCCTCCAGCCACGCCTTCGCTTTTTTACAGGTGGAGCATTTGGGATATTCGATAAACAGCACGGTGATTTTCCCCCATTCGGTTTATTTTTCTAATTCTATCACGGCACGTCCTTGCGCGCAATGTTAAATCTGGGTTAAGTTTCCGCCGATTTTATTGACACATTCCTACCTGTTGCCTATAATCAGGATGAAAATCAGGTAAAATAGAAGTAAAGCAAAATTGCGGGTATTGTAAAGGAAGACGAAAATGGAGCGAACCGCGGCTGCGCACATCTCCACAGGAAAATAAAACGGCTCAGCCCGACCTTCGAACAGGAGACCGGGCCAAGCCGTTTTTTTCTTTACCGGCTTCCGGCCGGCCCGCACAGGAAAGGAAAAGGAAATTTCATGCAGATCAGCGATATTTTCGGGCTGCTCGGCGGCCTGGCCCTGTTTCTCTACGGCATGCAGATGATGAGCGCGGGTCTGGAGGCTGCGGCGGGCAACCGCATGAAGCGCATTCTTGAAAAGCTCACCGCCAACCGTTTTCTCGGCATTCTGGTCGGCGCCGGTATCACGGCGGCAATCCAGTCCTCCTCCGCCACGACCGTCATGGTCGTCGGCTTCGTAAATTCCGGCATGATGGCGCTGCGGCAGGCCGTGTGGATCATCATGGGCGCAAACGTCGGCACCACGGTGACCGGCCTTCTGATCGCGCTGGATGTGGGCGCGCTTGCGCCGCTCTTCGCTTTCATCGGCGTCGCTTTCATTGTGTTTTTGAAAAAACCCGTCCTGCGCCACTGGGGGCAGATCATCGCCGGCCTCGGCATCCTGTTTCTCGGCATGGGCATGATGAGCGACTCCATGTCGCCGCTGCGCGAATCCCCATTTTTCATCGATCTGATGACCAAAATGTCGAACCCGCTGCTCGGCATTCTCGTTGGCATGCTTTTCACGGCGATCATCCAGTCGTCCTCTGCCTCCGTCGGCATCCTGCAAACGCTGGCGGCCAGCGGGCTGATCGGCCTGCCCAGCGCGGTTTATATCCTGTTCGGCCAGAATATCGGCACCTGCATCACGGCAGTGCTCGCCTCCATTGGCACCAACCGCAATGCAAAGCGCGCGACCATCATCCACCTGCTCTTTAACGTGTTCGGCGCCGTGCTGTTCACGCTCATCTGCATGTTTACGCCGCTGACCGGCCTTGTGGAAGCCCTTTTGCCCACAAGCCCTTCCGCGCAGATCGCCGCCATGCACACGATTTTCAACATCGCGACGACGCTCCTGCTCCTTCCGTTCGGCACGCAGCTCGCAAAGATCGCGGAGCGCATTCTGCCCGAGCACGCTTCGGACGGCATCAGCCAGCGCCGCCTGCTCTATATCAAGCCTGTAGAAAGCTCGCCGGAGCACCGCATCGGCACCTCCGCAATCGTGCTCACCGGTATCAGCCGCGAGCTGAACCGCATGGCGGAAATCGTGGAGAGCAACGTGCAGGAGAGCTTTCTCACCGTGCTGGACGGCACGCCGAAGCGCCTGCCCGCGGTGGAGGATACCGAAGAAACCATCGACTATCTGAACAAGGAAATCTCAAACTACATTTCCTCCGTAATCGTCTATGAGACGAACGAGCGCGATTCGGCGCGCATCAGCGCTTTCTTCAAGATCTCCGGCAATCTGGAGCGTATCGGCGACCACGCCATGAATATCTGTGAATACACAAAGCTGCTGGTGGAAAAGAACATCGCCTTTTCCGATTCCGCCAAGGCCGAGATCCGGCAGATGCAGGCGGTCAGCCTGGAGGCCATGCGGCTCATTTACCCGCTGGAATCCATCACCACCGCCCGGCTTGAAAAGATCGCTCAGATGGAGCAGAAAATCGACGACATGACGCTCGCCATGCGGCAGAGCCAGTTGCAGCGCATGCACGCGGGCACGGATGAAGCCACCGTCATTTACTCCGAGCTGCTCACGGATTTTGAGCGCATCGGCGACCACATTTTAAATATCGGCGAAGCCATGGCGCAGCTTCCCACTCCGGGGGTCCACGCTCCGACGGAAGCATAAAACGGCAGTCCTTGCAAAGTTCCGTCTCCTCCGGTCAAATTTCAGGAACTTTTAGCTTGCAATGCACAACAGATTGATTTATAGTAGGACTTGGAAACAAGATAGCTGGGAAAATGCAACGCGCGCTTTCGATCTGGGAGATTTATCGGAAAGATTCCGTTGTTTCGCCAACTTTTTCGTCCCGGGCGGTTGTCCTGCCGCCGGAGACGTGCTGTTTCCGCGTAGCGCGGGCGGGCAGTATCGTTCCGGATGGAACGGTGCTGCCCGCCTTTTTGCGCGTGCCGTTGTGTCTTCCTGCGCGGCGGCACGCCTTTTATTCCTCTTCGATTTGGATGCGGACGCCGTTGACCTCCACGCCGTCGTCGGCGCGGATCAGGATGTACCGTGCGCCGTCGATCACGCGCGTTTCGATTAAACCGCTGCACGCGGGGTTGACGCGGATCGTCACGTCCGGCGTCGTCACCTCGAATTTTCCCGTCTCCACCAGATTGCGCGGGCTTAGGGAAGCGTCTCCGCCAAACTCCGCAGTGTACTTTTCGTCGAAGCGCTCCACCTGCTCGCCCGGCACGCCGCAGGCGGTCAGCATCGTCTTTACCGTGCCTTTGGAAACCGTCAGCGGCTCGACCTCCTTATTGACCTTATGCTCCTCAATCATTTCGCACAGCCCGCTGTGTACAGACTGCACCACGTCGAAGCTGCACGCACCAGCGAGCGCGTCTCCGAGAATTTCACCGAACGTCTCCTTCTGCGCCTCCGCCGGCATCGGCGGCGGGCAGCGGAATATCGCATCGATAAATTCCGCGTGGCTCTCCGTCACATCGTGCGAATAGTACAGCGCGCTGTAAATATCGCAGCTGCGGTCGTTAAACGCCGGAAACAGGAAGCCCAGCGCCGGCGCGCCGACAAGCCAATCCGTTCCGCGGTTGTGAAACGCATTCTCCGGCACGCTGTAGCCCAGCACGGGCTTCGTCTCCTTGACCGGGCAAACGCTGCACAGCATATAATCGTATACCTCGCTGGAAGCGTCGTCCAGCCTTGCGCCGTCCTTCGCGCGGTACGGCACGTCGTATGTATCGCACGCGAGCAGGATCAGGTAGGTACCCTCCGGGCGGTACGCGCCGATGACCTTTTGAAAGAAGGCCTGCACCGCGTCCTCGTCGCCCAGAGCGGATTCCCGCAGCCGCATCAGCAGGCGGTGCTCGTCGCTGTCCACCACCTGCGCCGTGGAAAACGGCATATCGATCAGATTCTTGCCCTGCGTGCCCGAAAGCGTGCGCCGCAAAACGGCGAGCAGGTTCTCGTTTTCCTCCTGCGGCAGAAGCGCCAGAGACTGGTCGAATACGGAGACAATCTCCTGCCGCTCATTGACATAACAGCCGCGCACGTGTGTGATATTGCTCTTATCCGGCCGGAACCGCCGCCGGATCTCTGCAATTTCCTTTTCATTCATCGTCGAATCTTTACCTTTCTTCGGGGAAGCGCCTTCCGGCTTTGCCGGCGTACCGGTCAAAACCTTTTCATGCCCGTCCCCGGAAAATCAAGAGATGAACCACACGGCTGCAGTTCATCTCTTTTTACGCTTCTTATTTTACAGGCTTCGCCCCCGCCTGTCAATGGCTACGCCCAGATTTTATCCATGCACGCCTTGATGCATGCGACCTTCTCGTCGTCGGTTTCGAGTGCCGCCAGCTTCGGGCTGAAGGGCTCCGCAACCACCGGGCCGGTATAGCCCAGCTTCCGAAGGCCGTTCATCACGCAGGCAATGTCGATCTGCCCCGTCTCGCCCGGCAGCGCGCGGGGAGAATCCGGCAGCTCCAGCGGGTCGCCAAGCGGCGCGTCGTTGACGTGGACGCTCACGATGCAGCGCTCATCCGGGATATGATCGAATACGTCCTTGTTGTGCGCACCGGTGTACCAGTGGTAAGCATCGAACAGGAGGCCGACGTTGTCGCCGCAATCCTTTGCGAGCGCCAGCATTTCCTCCGCTGTATAGAGAAACACATGCTTCTTGCCCTTTCGCCCGGTATACGGGCCGATGAACTCAAGGCCGAGCCGTATCCCATGCGCCTTGAGCACCGCGGCGGCGCGGGACAGGCGCTCGACGTGCAGCGCATAGTTTTCTTCCTTCGTCAGCGTATCGCTCGCCGGGAAAATCCAGATGATGCAGCGCGTGCAGCCGACGGCACTGAGTGCCGCGGCCTTTTCGGGCAGCGCCTCCATCTCCGCTTCAAACGCCGCCTCGCCGAGCTGCATCGGATGGAAGGGCAGGTTCGCGCCGGAAATCTGCATGCCGTGCTTTTGCAGCAGAGCATTCACGGTATCCACACCGTTCTCCATAACCTCCTGTGCGCTCGACTCCATACATGTAAAACCATGCCGCTTCGCAAGCAGCAGCTTCTTTTCAAAGTCCTTCTCGCCGACGTTTGCAAGGCCCAAGCTGATAGACTGAAACATAAAAGACATCCTTTCTGCGTTTCGCATAGGCTTTTCAGATCTTGCGCCTGCACCGTTTTTTACAGGCGTTCCCCAAAATCTCAAGCACAGTATAGCACAGCGCATCGCTCGGCACAAGCCCCTAATTTTTTATTTTCACGCATACTTTTTATGTGAATTTTTGAAATAAACAATTGACTTTGCACGCTTATGCGGCTATAATCAAGGCAAATACAAAAGGAAGGGAGGGGCGTTGGAGTTGAAGGTTCAGCAATAGGCTGAAACCGGTTTTATACGTTATATGTTAAAGTATACAAACTACATTGAAAAGTCACAGTTAAGGAGGAATTGAAATGCCAATCGGCATTGTCCCGTGGACCGTCCGCCATCAGGTTTTCACGGCAGAACAGGTTAAAAACACCTACAAGCAGCTCAGTGCGCTCGGCTTTGACGGCGTGGAGAGCGGGCTTGGCAAGGGCGCCGGTCTGAGTACCGAAGAAGATCTCGCGCTGCTCGCCGAATACGGCCTTAAGCCCTGCAGCGTTTATACGGACGTCTCGGATCCGGAAAAAGCGATTGAAACGGCGAAGCAGTTCGGCGTAAACGTGCTGGGCGCGCCGGCAATTCCGGGCATCATGATGCGCCGCCCCGACGGTTTTTACGCGCATGCGGAAGCGATCAACCGTATGGCGGAGCCGTTCCGCGGCACCGGCATCCGCCTGCAGTACCACAACCACAGCCAGGAATTCCGCAACTTCCCGGAGCTGAACGGCAAATCCGGCTTTGAAATTCTGGTTGAAAACACAGACCCGGAGCTCGTCGCCTTTGAGCTGGACGTTTTCTGGGCGTCCGCCGCAGGCTGCGACCCGGTGCAGTGGATCCGCCGCCTGAAGGGCCGCATCCCGGTCATTCACTACAAGGATCTGGCAATCGACTGCGCTTCCGAGACAGTCGGTCTCGGCGAGGTGCCGCGCATGTTCGCGGAAATTGGACAGGGCAACCTGAACTGGCAGGCCATCACCGAAGCCTCCCGCGAGGCGGGTGTCGAGTGGTACAACATCGAGCAGGACCAGTCCAAGCGCCCGATTTTCGAAAGCCTGAAAATCAGCATCGATTATATGCGGAATGTTCTGCATATCGTTTAAATTTAAACCTGGGAGGAAAACACCATGTCCATCAAGCCCGTAAAGGTCGCGCTCATCGGCAGCGGCAACATCAGCTATACATACCTGAACACGCTCGTCAACGGCGGCTTTAACATCATCGACGTCGTCGGCTGCTCGGACCTTATTCCCGAGAAGAGCAAGGCCCGCGCCGAGCTGTTTGGCATTCGCCAGATGACGAATGAAGAGATTCTGAACGATCCGGAAATTGAAATCGTTATCAACACGACCCAGCTCTGGAACCACACCGCCGTCACACGGCAGATTCTTGAAGCCGGCAAGAATGTTTACTCCGAGAAGGCCATGGGCGACACCTACGAGGGCGCGAAGGCAAATTATGATCTCGCCGCCGCAAAGGGTCTGCGTCTCGGCTGCGCGCCGGACTGCTACATGGGCGCCGCGTTCCAGACGGCCAGAAAGCTGCTCGACGACGGCGCAATCGGCAAGCCGCTTATCGCGCATGCCATGTGCTATCGCGGCTATAATACGCATTACGCCGCAGGCGATCCGGCTGATCCCTCCGCAGGCTCCGCGGGCACAACGATCACCCATGATATGGGCGGCTATTACATCAACGTGCTCGTCAACATGCTCGGCGCGGTCAACCGTGTTTCCGGCTACACGAAGTTCTACGAGGATCGCGTCTATGAGAACCCGCGCCACCCGCGCTACAAGCAGCCGGTGGATTCGGTAGTCGGCGGCAAGCGCCGCGGCGATTCCGTCATGCTGGGCGCGCTGGAATTCGAAAACGGCGTATTCGGCAGCCTGACGCTCTGCTCCGAGGGCTTCTTCCCCGAAACCCCGCGCATGGAGATCTACGGCACCGAGGGCATTCTCACCCTGCCCGACCCGAACAACTTCGGCGGCTGGGGCTATGACGTCTACCTCACCCGCACCGGAAACGTCGTGGACGGCAAGAACGAGGTCTTCCGCGTTCCGTTCACCCACGGCTTCGGCGATACGGACCCGAGCATTCCGGCGCTCAGCGGCAAGCGTGAGCCCTGCTACAATAGCTGGCGCGGACTCGCTGTCGTCGATATGGCGTATGCGATCCGCCGCAACCGCCCGCACCGCAGCAGCGCTGAGCTGGCCCTGCACACGGTCGAAATCATCGACGCCATCGAGAAATCCACAAAGACCGATAAGGTCTACACCATGCAGTCCCGCCCGGAGCGTCCCGCACCGCTCACGCCCGGCTTCTTCGGCGGCAGCATCGGTGAAGCCTCGATCGACAATATTTTCTGATTCAGGCGATTTTAGCCTCTCCGGGGACAGACGGGAAACCGCCTGTCCCTTTCTTTTTGTTGCATCCGGCCCGCGCCTGTATTACAATGGCAGGGAGAAGAATGGAGGTATGCCGTTATGAATCCGAATCAACCGGTGCGCGGGCGGTTCGCGCCCAGCCCCTCCGGGCGCATGCACCTCGGAAATCTCTGCTGCGCGCTCGCGGCATGGCTTTCCGTCCGCAGCCAGAACGGCGTGATGCTCCTGCGCATAGAGGATCTTGACCCGGACCGCTGCAAGCGCGTCTATGCGGAGCAGCTCTGCGACGATCTGCACTGGCTTGGCCTGGACTGGGACGAGGGGCCGGGCGCAGGCGGAGGCTGCGGGCCGTATTTCCAGAGCGAGCGCCGGGCGCTCTACGAGGAAGCCCTGCAAAGGCTCACCGCGCGCGGCCTGACCTATCCGTGCTTCTGCACCCGTGCCCAACTGCACGTCGCCTCCGCGCCGCACGCCGGCGACGGCGTTATCCGCTATTCCGGTACGTGCCGCAGCCTGTCCGATGCCGAAATTGAGGAAAGGCGCCGGAGCCGCACGCCCGCCCTGCGTTTTCAAGCGCCGGACGGTGAAGTGTTCTTCCGCGACATGTTTCTCGGCCCGCAGCACTTTGATGTGCAGCGCTTGTTGGGCGATTTTCTCGTCCGCCGCAGCGACGGCGTTCACGCTTATCAGCTTGCGGTTTCCGTGGACGACGCGCTGATGGGTGTGACGGAGGTCGTACGCGGACGCGATCTTCTCGCCTCCACTGCCTGCCAGCTCCAGCTTCTGGAAGCGCTCGGGGCAAAGCCGCCGCGATACGGGCACATCCCCCTGCTTGTCAACGGCGATGGGCGCAGGCTCAGCAAGCGTGAGCGCGATCTCGACGTAGGTGCGCTGCGCAGCTGTTTCACGCCGGAAGCGCTCTGCGGCCGTCTCGCTTACCTGCTCGGTATGCTGGACCGCCCGGAGCCTGCCGCCGCCAGAGAGCTGATCCCGCTTTTCCCCAAGGCCGCACTTGCGCGCCCATCCATCGTTGTGCCGGATAATTTTTCTGTGCCGGGTGGGATAAATTGACTTTCGTTTATAAAAGCGTTATAATTTTCCAATACATGTGAAACATTTTTCGCAATTCAGAGAATGGAGAGATGTCCAATGAAAGTCAATATCGGTACATATTCCTCCGGTGGAATCGCCAGCTATCTCGGCCTTGGCCCGACGCTCCTTGAAAAATTCCGGACCATTGCGTCGCTCGGTTTTACTGGCGTAGAGCTTCTGCCCGTCGACCTCGACAACGACGTTGAGGATATCAAAAAATGGCTTGCGGAAACCGGTCTTGAGGTCGTTTCGATCCATGCGGAGCCGACGGAGGAGATCGTCAAAAAAATTGCAGCGCTTGGCGGCAAGGCCGTCATCTGGGCGGGCACGCCGTTCTGCAATAAGGCGGAGGCCATTGAAGTCGCGCATCGGCTCGACGAAATGGCGGAGATGGCCGAGCCCTACGGCATCAAGATCGGCTATCATAACCATAGCTGGGAGTTCTTTATGGACGAGGGCAAGACCCTGCTCGAGCACCTGCTGGACAATAGCTCCAAATGCTATTCTCAGCTCGACTGCGGCTGGGCGCAGAACGGCGGCTGCTACCCGCCTTCCTTTATCCGCCGCTATAAGAACCGCTTCGTCTCCATCCATGTAAAGGAAAACAGCCGCGTGCAGGGCCCCGGCCCGCGCCCGGCCTCCCGCCACGCGGAGGGCGCACAGCAGGGCAGCCCGTTCGCAAACGTGAAGGAGATGTCTCTGGAGGAGCGCCAGAAGATTCTCGACGGCTACAACGCCAGAAACAACAGCCCCGAGGGCAAAAAGAAATTTGAAGTGCAGTGCCCAATGGGCGCGCCCGAGTCAAACATTGACTGGCGGGAAATCAAGAGCGCGCTGGACGAGCAGGACTTTGAGGCGTTCTGGGTCGTGGAGCGCGAGGGCTTCTACGACGAGCACGACAAGTGCATCGCCGACGACGCTGCATGGATCAAGGCAAACATCGATTGATGGGAAAATCCCATAAAAATCAGCACCGGCTTCCCACCTTCCCTTTGAGGAGGTTCAGAAGCCGGTGCTTTTTCGCAAAGCAGGGCGCGCCGCAGATTGGGAGGCGAATGCACATCCAACTGAGCCGCTGAAACACATTGCATATCTATTTTAAAGAACGTATCATACCTGTTATTTCAATCGGCGGGCTGCCGCCGTCCACTTCGCAGCGCACCCTTTTCCCGCAAACAGCCTTTTTACTCTGCGGACCTGCGGCGGCGAACATGCTTTTTCCGGAACTCGTCCAGGGCGGCACGCCCCTGCTCCGTGACGGGCCGCACCCATTTTCCGGAATACATATGGACCTGCATCAGGATAAACCGAACCGGCTCATCGATATAGCAGCAAGCGAAAATCAACAGGAACGGCGCTTTCCAAACCAAGCCGGTAAGGCACACAGCAGGCAGAACCATCACATACATAAACGTGATTTCCAGCACCGTGCCAAAGGTCGCATCCCCGCCGGCGCGGTATATATCGTTCTGCGTCCAGTTACACATGCGGATCACCGCGGCAACACAGTAAATCATCAGGAGGCCGGAGCCGATCTGCAGGGATTCGCCCGAAAGGCTCATCGCAGAGAGCAGCGGCCGGTGCACGGCGAGCAAAAGCAGGCAGAGCGCCAGAATACAGCTTCCGCAAAGCAAAACGAGCCGTTTGGCGCGCGCATAGGCTTCATTCAGCCTGCCCGCGCCGACACTTTTGCCCACCAAAACAGAGGCCGCATTCGAAAAGCCCGCGAAGAATCCGATGACGAGGCCCTCCAGCGTGCGGAACACCGCAATGGCGGCAATTGCCTGCTCAGACTGCCGCCCAAGCACAATATTGATCACCATATTGCCCACGCCGATTAAAAGCTCGTTGCAGAGAATCGGGAAGCATTTAACAAAGTAGGCCCGGACGTGTGCCCCGCTCCAGCGAAAATGCTTCCGGAAATGGAACAGGTACGGATACCCCTGTAAACGCGCCAGAATCAAAATAACCAGCATATTCACCGCCGCCGCGCAGGTCGTCGCCAGCGCTGCGCCCTGAATGCCCATCGCGGGAAGCCCCAGCTTTCCGTAAATAAACACCCAATTGAGCAGGATATTCGTTGTCACGGACGCAATCGCCGCATACATCGGAATGCGCACCCGCTCTGTGGAGCGCAGAAGCGCGCTCATTGCCATGGAGAAGATCTGCATCGGATACGCAAAGCCCACGATACGCAGGTACTGCACGCCGATGCTTTGAATGGATGCCTTGTCCGTATAAACGCGCATGACGAGCTCCGGCGCGAGCAAAGCGAAACAGGTAAACAGCGCCGCAACCGTCATCATGCAGGTCAGCGTCAAGCCATAGGAGCGGTCAATGCCCTCCTCGTCCTGCGCGCCCCAATATTGGGAAAAGAACAGCATACCGCCGCCCACAAAGCCCCAATAGCTCGAAAACATCAGAGACGAAAACTGCGCGCACAGGCCGATTGCGCCGACTGCCGTCTCGCCGAGCGGCGCGATCATCATCGTATCCACCATACTGCCGGTGGTGGTCAAGAGATTCTGCAGTGCCACCGGAACGGCGATCACCGCCAGACTTTTGAGAAACGGCTTCCACTGGAAGCGCGATTTCTTTTTCATGTTATTTCCCCATCTCCTTATAAAAGACGCGGTGCGGCAGCTTCCGCACCACGCTTTCCTTTTCCGTATACCGACCGTGTTGAAAAGTCCGGTAAATTAGACTATATCCGCAAATGCGCCGAAAGTCAAGAGGGTACGCTCAAAGTTATGGAAAAGAAATTGTAGGAGTACAATACATTTTGGACAGATGAAAAAAAGAGATGAAGGATAGGC
>JAHZCM010000023.1:3527-22645 GCA_019422905.1 Oscillospiraceae bacterium | reverse complement strand
GGCACGTTTCGATGATCACCTTCAAAATCTTACCCGCGCAGGCCGCCCGAACCGCACGGATTTCGTCCTCCACCAGCGAGAGCTCACCGCTCTTCACCGCGCCGACCGGAATCACCATGTCGATCTCGTCCGCGCCGTTTTCCACGGCGTCACGCGTCTCAAACACCTTCGCCGCCGTGGAATTGTATCCGTTCGGAAAGCCGATGACCGTGCAGATTTTCACCCCGCCCGCCGCGTACTGCGCCGCCTGCTTCACAAAGCGCGGCGGGATGCAGACGCTTGCAGTCCCGAAGCGGATGCCGTCGTCGATAATTTCCCGTATATCCGCCCATGTGGACGCAACGCCGAGCAGCGTGTGGTCGACATGGCCGAGGATTTCTTTCTGTGTCATACTTCACCGTTTCCTTTCGGTTTATCTTTACATCGGTTTCTTACAAAAGAACAGGCCATATTCCTTCGGCACACACAGAACGCCGGATTTCCAACAATCCGGCGAAAGCCGGTGGAAAATACAGCCCGGCAGCGCTTATGCCAGCCGCAGCGCGATCTCCATCATCTGCGTGAACGTCGTCTGGCGCTCCTCGGCGGAGGTCGCTTCGCCGGTCAGCGGCAGGTCGGAGACCGTCGCGATGGCGAGCGCCTTTTTACCGCAGCGCGCCGCGTTCATATAGAGCGCCGCCGCCTCCATTTCCACGGCGAGCACGCCCATCTTCTTCCAATCCTGCGTGCTTTCCGCGTAATCGCCGTAAAACAGATCGCTCGAAAGCAGATTGCCCACGTGGAACGGCACGCCCTGCGCGCGCGCAAGGGAAACCGCTTTTTCAAGCAGGCCAAAATCCGCCGTCGGCGCAAAGGTGCCCGGCAGACGGTACTGCGCGGCGTAGTTCGAATCCGTACACGCGCCCATGCCGATCACGATGTCGCGCAGCTTCACCTTCTCCGCGATACCGCCTGCGGAGCCGACGCGGATGATCGCATCCACATCATAAAAATGATACAGCTCATAGCTGTAAATGCCGATGGACGGCATGCCCATGCCGCTGCCCATCACGGAGAGCTCGCGGCCCTCGAACGTGCCGGTATACCCCAGCATGTTGCGCACGGTGTTGAAGCATCTCGGATTTTCGAGATACGTCTCCGCGATGAATTTGGCCCTGAGCGGGTCGCCGGGCATCAAAACCGTCTTGGCGATATCGCCTTTTTTCGCCTGATTATGCGGTGTCATAAGTTGTTCCTCCTAAGTCTCCGTGATCTTTTTGCTTGATTCGCATTTCTCACAGCGCCATCAGCGCTTTCCGTGTCTCCGGGTCAAATTTTTCGAGCGCATAGCGGTATGCGGTTCTTGGCATCTCATCGCGGTGGGCAATCAGATACCGCCGCACGGACTCCGGCTCGGCCTGCGACAGGCATTTGAGCATCCAGCCGTACCCCTTTTGCACGAGATCGTGCTCATCCCGCATCAGGGCGTCCGCTATTTTGTAGGGATCCATACCGGCGTAATCCCCATGCAGAATCGCCGGTATCAGAACCACGGCAGAAGCGCGGCGAACCCAGAAGTCGTTATCCCCTGTCCATGCCGGAATGCGCCCGAACAACCCGGGGTTCTGCCGGATCAGCGCTCCGAAGGCGTGCGTGCAGAAATCGTCGCAGTCTCCCCAGCCGCGCACGTATGCTTTAAGCCAGCGGTAAAACACACCGTAAACCGCCTCCGTATATTGTGCCCGCTTTCTGTATGCCCAGTCAAACGCGATAACGCCCAGCGCCCATTCTCGCTTTTCCAAAAGCATCTCACAGAGCGGCAGCGTTTCTTCCAGCGTACAGTTCTTTAGCTCTCTGTATAACTCAGCGGACAATCTGCGAATGTCACCCGTGACGATATGTTTCCCCGCCGGGACGCTCTCCGCAAGCGCTTCTGTTCCTTTTATTGCCCGCAAAACAATTTTCTGCATACTGCCACAGCCCCTGTTCCGTGTTGCACGATTCCTCTACCAAAGCTGATTTTTTCCCAGTCTCAAATAAATGTCTGCGTTTTCGAAATCCGCGCGGCGCGATTCTGCCCGGACAGAATGGAAACGCGCCATCACCGTCAGGCCGAGCGCGTCACTGCGAAACGGCTCCGCCTCCGTGCCGCCGACCAGGCAGGTGCCCGGCATTGCCGACCAGCCCCCGCGCGTATAAAACGATACGCGGTCCGCCGCACAGGTAAACAGGCTGATATCCGGCTCTTGCCTTTCGATGAATTTCAAAGCGTGCCGGAGCAGACGCGTCCCCAAGCCGCGCCCCCGCCAGTCCGGATGCGTCACAACCTCGCTCAGCCCATAAGCCAAGTAAACGTCTCCTTTGTGGAGAAGCCATTTTCTCCGCACAGCCGCATGACAAACCGCCGCGCTGTCCGCCATCAAAACAAACGAGGTCACATACGTATCCGGCTCAACGGGAAAGACCTCTTTTTCCGCCGGGACGTCGGACGGCCATGCGGTATTTTCCAGCTCTATAAGCTGCGCGCGCAGCGCCTGATCCGCCCGCCCCTGCGGATATTGAACGATTTCCATGCGCGCCCCCTAAAGAGTAAATTTATAAATGCACTTCTGCGCTTCACCCTTCTGCCGCATGTCGTTGTCCTCCGGCAGATCGACGATCTCAAGCAGCGTGCCGCCCGCGTATTCGCAGGTCTTCCGGGACGCGTAATTATCCGGATTGCAGGTGATGATGACATAGCCGAGGCCGTGCTTTTTCGCAAACCCAAACAGCAGCTCACAGGCCTTTCCGGCATAGTGATGCCCGCGGTACGGCTCCTCGACGCGGTAGCCGATATTGCCACCGTAGTACAGCAGGTCGTTGTGCCCGATCCGAAGGTCGCATTCGCCCATTCTTTCACCCGCCGGGCTGCAAATTGCAAAGTGATACGCCGGAACCCAGCCCTTTTCCGGGTCGCTGTCCGCCGTTTTTACGAGTTTTAATGTGATCTCGTCATTTCGAAGAAAATCCGTATTCAAAAACAAGGCGCGCACATCCTTTCCTAAAACACATTTGGATCGCCGGCCTTCTCCGTCCATAAAGCGCCAAAGCCCCGTTTCACAGGGAAAACCGCCGCATTTGCAGGGTGAAACCGTGTCGTCCGACCCGGCACACGCCGGGCGCTCCATCAAACGAGCTTCCAGCCGTCCGCGGCTTCATCCCAGAACATCTCGCCGAGGCTGTCGGATTCAAAAATATCGAGCATCTCCCGAAAGCTCTCCGCCAGCTTCCGCGTTCGGAGTGTTTTTTGCGGAACCCAAAGCGCTTCGCCCTCCGCAGAGGATTTCAGCTCGCCGGAGAAGCGATCCGCCTTGTAAAACAGCACGACGTATCGCGTGCCGTCGTCTAGCGGAAACTGCTTTATGCCGCCGAGTCGCGGCCCTTCAACCGTCAGCCCGGTCTCCTCGAAAACCTCGCGGATGACCGACGCCGTGAACGACTCCCCCGGCTCCACATGCCCGCCCGGAAACACAAGGCCCGGCCAGCGCGTATCCGCTCTGTCCTGCACGAGGACGTTGCCGTGTCCGTCGCAGACCATGCACATATTGGTAAATACCGCTTTTTCAATCCCTGCCATTTTCCGATTTTCCCTCTCCTTCATATCGATTTCCATATTCCCACTTCGCACGCTCCGTATATTTCGAAACCATCGCGGCTTTGGCGTCCGTATAGCCGTCCCGGTCATGCTCGTACTTTTCCCAAAGCGACAGCTTCAGCGCCTCATAGGCCTTCGCCGCGTCGGGATGCGCCGTGAGGTAATCCCGGAAATACAGCTCGTCGTGGTCGCCCCTATACCGCAGATGCAGATGAAACACCTTCTCCGCAAAGCCGTTCTCCGTATAGCCCTTGTTGTAGGAGGCCCGGCTCCCGCTTCGGTTCATCAGGCGGTAACCGCAGGAAATCAGCGCCGGCTCCAGACTATCCATCCGGTATGCGGCCGGAATTTCGAGCAGGATATCGACAATCGGCTTCGCCCAAATCGTTTTCACCGCCGTGCTCCCGACATGCGCGAGCCGCACGACCGCATCCGGCGGCAGTGCGCGGCGCAGCAGACGCTCCTCCTCCGCGTACCAGTCCGCCCAGCAGGCCCGATGCTCCGTGAGCCGGATGGGGAACAGCGCCCACAGCTCTTCCAAAGTCATCTCCGATAGCTTTTTTGCCATCAAGTCCTCCCAGGCAGCTGATTTTCCCGACCGCAATTTTCACAGGCTGAACCGCCCGTCCATTTCCTCCGAAAGCAGCTTTTCCACCGCCTTGCCGATGCGGTCAAAGCCGTGAAGCGTGCCGAGATTTCCCGGCTCTATACCCGCGCCGACTGCCAAAAATGGAATGTATTCGCGGGAGTGGTCGGTAGAGGGCGTACCGGGATCGCAGCCGTGGTCGGCGGTAATCATCAGCACGTCGTCCGGCCGAAGCGCGCCGAGCAGCTCAGGCAGGCGGCTGTCGAAATACGAAAGCGCGGCGGCATAGCCGTCCACGTCGTTGCGGTGCCCGTAAAGCATGTCAAAATCGACGAGATTCACGAAGCAAAGCCCGCTGAACTCCTCCGCCATCGCCCGAAGCGCCGCGTCGATCCCCTCCGCATTGCCTTTTGTCCGCACGGCCTTTGTGATACCGCGCCCATTAAAAATATCGGCGATCTTGCCGATCGAATAAACCGTTTTGCCCGCGGCGCTCAGCCGGTCGAGCATCGTCTCGCCCGGTGCGGAAAGCGAATAATCGTGGCGGTTCGCAGTGCGCACAAAGCTGCCCGGCGCACCGGTAAACGGGCGCGCGATCACCCGGCCCACGGCAAGCCCGCCCGACAGCATCTCCCGCGCCGTTTCACAAATTTTGTAAAGCTCCGGCACCGGAACGACGTCCTCATGCGCCGCAATCTGAAACACGCTGTCCGCCGAGGTGTAGACGATCAGATCGCCGGTTTTTATGTGCGCCTCTCCGTAATCCGCGATCACCTGCGTGCCGGAATACGGCCGGTTGCAGAGCACGCCATGCCCGACCGCCTTGGAGAAGCGCGCGAGGAACTCCGCCGGGAAGCCGTCCGAAAAGGTGGGCAGCGGGCGCTCGCTGACGACGCCCGCAATCTCCCAGTGGCCGACCGTCGTATCCTTGCCGTTCGACTTCTCCGAAAGACGCGCAAAGGCGGCTGTGGGCTTCGCCGCCCTTTTCCCGCACGTCACGCCGTCTATGTTGAAAAGGCCGAGCGCGCCGAGGTTCGGTAAATGAAACCTCTCGCTTTTCGAGCAGCTCAAAAGCGTGTTGCTGCCCGCATCGCCGAACCGCGCCGCATCCGGCAGCTCGCCGATACCGACGCTGTCCAGCACAATCAAAAACACACGATCCGCGCGCATAAGCACGTTCCTTTCTTCTTCAAGGTCATGGGGCGAAAAGCCTTATAACCACACCGGCCTTTATAGCCCCGGCCTGATGAACACAAAATCCGCAAAAAAGCGGAAAGCCTTATACAATACCGGCCCTTATAACCGCCTCCAGCTCCGCTTTTGTCGGCAGGCCCTCGTTATCCCCCTGGTGCGTGATCTGGATCGAGCCGATCACCGTACCGCGCCGCGCGGCTTCGCTGAGGGAGAGCCCCTCCGCCACTGCGCTGATCACGCCCGCCGCAAAGCCGTCGCCCGCGCCGACCGTATCGACGATTTTCTTCACCGGGAATGCCGGCACCATGCCGCTTTCCCCGCCGGTCGACCAGTACGCGCCCTTGTCGCCGAGCTTCACGATTACGCTGTCCACGCCGCGCTCATGGTAAAACGCGGCGACCTCCTCCGCCGTGTCCCGCTTCGTGAGAATCCTGCCCTCACTCAGGCCCGGCAGCACGAGGTCCGCCTCCCCCGCGAGCGCATTCAGCGTGCGCACCATTTCCTTTTCGTCCCGCCAGAGCTGCGGACGCAGGTTCGGGTCGAACGAGACGAACATATCGAGCGCCTTCGCCCGCGCGATCAGCCTTTTCACGGCTTCCAGCGCCGATTTCGACACCGCCGGGAAAATACCGGTCACGTGCAGGAAATCACAGCCGTACAGGTCGAGCTTATCGATGTCGTGCGTCGAGATCGTCGACGCCGCGCTGCCGCGCCGGAAATAGGCGATTTTCGGGTCGCCCACCGCCGTTTTGCCCTTCATCATAAAGCCGGTGGAGGCCGTGTCCGTCACCGTGACGAGATCTGTCGAAACGCCGTTTGCCGCCATGCTCTTCAAAATACGCCGACCCATCGGGTCGTCGCCGAGCCGGGTGCAGTACAGCGCCGTGTGCCCGAGGCGCGAAAGCCCCACCGCCACGTTGTACTCCGCGCCGGCGACCGCTGCCGAAAAGCGCGCAACGTCCTCCAGCTCGCCCGGCTCTTCGGCCATAAAAAGTCCCATCGGTTCGCCGACAAGCACGATCTTGCCGCGCTCCTGCGCCGGCATTTCCTCCTCTTCGAGCGGCGTCTCGTCCACAAATTCCATTTTCATAGCTGCTGACCGTTCCCCTTTCTGCGTGCCGCGCACTGCACGGCCCCGCTGTGCAGAATGCCCGCCGCGTCAGGAGCGGCAGGCAAAAGCTGCTTTTCTTCAAATCAAACCGTTGTTTTTACGATGGTGCACCTGCCGGAAACCGTGACCCTTCCCGCGCCCGCCGGGACAAACAGGCTGTCCGCCGCCTGAAACGCGACCGCATTCTCCGCGCCCGTCACCGTGCCCGTGCCTTCCGTGACGACGAGGGACGCGAAAGAGCTCTCGTCCACCGTGATCTCCGCTTCGCCGTCGATCACATATTTCTCGGTCGTAAAATATTCACAGGAAGCGAGCGCCGTTTTCGTGCCGCCCGGAATCTGCTCGGGCGCACTCTGCTTGTCGGCCGTATCGCTCGGTGTCAGCGTGGAGACGTCGATCGCCTTGTCGATGTGCAGCTCGCGCAGCTTGCCGTCCGCCCCGCGGCGGCCGTAATCGTACACGCGGTACGTCGTGTTCGAGTTCTGCTGGATCTCGCAGATCAGGATGCCCGCGCCGATCGCGTGGATCGTGCCGGACTGGATGAAGAACACGTCGCCCTTCTGCACATCCGCCTTATAGAGCACATCCGTCAGCGTGTTTTCCTCGATGCGCTTTTTAAACTCTTCCTTTGTGATCGCCCGGTTCACGCCGAAATAGAGCGACGCGCCCGGCTCGCAGTCCACCACATACCACATTTCGGTCTTGCCGTATTCGCCCTCCACACGAAGCGCGTATTCGTCGCTGGGGTGCACCTGCACGGAAAGCGGGTCCTTCGCGTCGATGAACTTGATGAGCACCGGAAACTCCTTGAAGCGCGCGCAGTTTGTGCCGAGTATGCCGCGCCCGTATTTTTCAATGTACGCGCCGAGTGTCTGGCCGTCGTTTTCGCCGCCCGCAATTTTGCTCTGTCCCGCTGGGTGCGTGGAAAGCTCCCAGCTTTCGGCGACCTTTTCATAATCGCACGGCTTGCCGTATACGTCGCGCAGCTTTGTGCCGCCCCAGAGATAGTCCTTAAACGCCGGTGTGAGCTTTTCAATTTTCATGGTTTTTCTCCTTCACATTCGTTTATGATTTTTCGGTGGATTTCTTCTCATGCAGCCGCATTTCGAGGACCAGCGGCTGCTCCGCCTCCCCGCTGCGCAGCATGTGAATCAGCTTGTTTGCCGCGATGCGCCCCATCTCATCCTTCGGGTGCGCAAACGACGTGATTTTGACCGGCGAATACTCCGAAACGCTGGAATCGTCAAAGCCGACGACGAGCACATCCTCCGGCACACGGACGCCGTGGCTCGTCAAAAGGTCGATGACGCCGTAGGCGATCTGGTCGTTATAACAGACGATGCCGTCGCAGCCCCGGAGCCGCTCAAACATGTAATCCCGGTTATCGGGCCGGAAAAGCCGGCTGCGCTCGGCCGTCGTGTACCAGACGACGCTGTCGTCCCCGATGGGGAAGCCGCTTCTCAAAAGCCCCTCGGAAAAGCCCGCATAGCGCCCGTGGCCCTGCATGTCGTCCGATTTGAACACGCCGCCCAGCTTCCGGCAGCCCTTCGAAAGCAGCAGGTCCACGGCCTGCCGCCCGGCCTTTTTATCGTCCGTAATGACATAGACCGCGTCCGCCAGATCCCGGTAATAGCTGTTGAAAAAGACGACGGGCACGCCCATTTTTCCGAGCTTGCGGTACAACTCCACATTCGGATTCGGAAACGCCGTTTTCGTCCCCTCCACGATCACGCCGTCGATCCGCCGGCTGATCAGGGACTGTAAAATCCGGCTTTCATCCTCTACGTGGTTGTTCGTCACGCCGAGGGTCAGGCTGTAGCCCGCGCCGGTCAGCGTTTCTTCAATGCCGCGGATGATCGTCGGAAAAATATAGTCCGAGATGTACGTGGTCATGATCGCCACGTTGCTCCCCCGCGGCGCACGGCGGCTTTCCGCGCTGATATACGTGCCGCTGCCGCGCCGGCGCTCGATCAGTCCCTCGCGCTCCAGCACGGAGAGCGCCTGCCGCACGGTCTGGCGGCTGTAGCCGAACTGGTCGGAGAGCCGGTTTTCCGACTCCATCCGTTCGCCCGGCTCATACGCGCCGCTTTTGATTTTCTCCTTGATGGTATCCACCAAAAAGCGGTATTTCGCCGTTTTTCTTTCCGTATCCGCCATGCTGCGATTCCCTTTCCTTTCACAGGGCCTATATCGCCCGGCCGCGCCATACCCGCCGCTCAAAAGCGGCGGCATACACAGCCGGCAGCCCAAAGATGTCTGAAACCGAGATTTCAGGCCCTGATTTGTCCATACAACCTTATTATAAAAAACCGTACAACCTTTTGCAAGTGCAAAAACGCATTTTGCAAAAAATTGTACGGTCAGGTTTTTATTTTATTTTGACAGGAAATACAAGAATTTTACGGACTCAGCCCCACCAGAGGAAGCAAAGCATCATCATCACCGCGCCGCAGGCCGTGCAGAAGGCGCCCGCGGCTTTGCCCTTACCCGCCTTAGAAAGCACGTTGGCGTAGGAATACAGCACGCCGCTCAGGGTCAGCCCGATCCCGCACAGGGCGATCACATACACCGGCGCAGGGCGGAAAGCCCTGTCCGCAAAATTGAAATGCTTGCAAAACAGAAGCGCCAGCCCCATAACGGCTCTCTGCGCCAGAAGGTTCCAGTTTTTCAGATACTTGAGAAAACCTTGCATGGAACTTTCTCCCATCTTAACGGCATGCTAATCGGCAGCAGCCGCACTTTCCAAAGCGCCTGTACCCGGTTCCTGCATATGGTAAAGGGAATCGGCCAGTATCTCATAACGCTCCTGCAACTCCATTTTGCTTTTCCGCATTTCCTCCAGCTCGGCGTGTATTACATCATAGCGTTCCTGCAATTCGGCCTTGCTTTGCAACGTATCCTCCAATTCGGCATGCACCGCATCGTAACGCTCCTGCAACGCGGCCTGATTCTCCAGCGCTTCTTCCAGTTGGCTTTGCAGGTCTTGCGTCCGGGCGGCATCTGCGCCGTTCGTCCGCACTGCACATCCACCCATCACACAGACGAGCATGAAAACCGTCAGCAAAGCTCTAAAATATTTCACCCGGTCTCTCCTTTCCATATGGCATGTCTTCCCCCTTTTGATGTGGCTTAAGGAATAATTGTGTAAACATGCTCCCAACGCTCAAGAGGGCGAACCCTTACATTATTATAATATGTATCTTCCATATACAGCTTCCGCACACATTCAAACGTGTACGTTGAAGTTGCGTTGGGCAATCTCAGCTCTTTATAATATGTAGGCGAATGCTCCCGTCTGCCGTCATAATACGTAATCACATAATAATAGTCCGGAACTTCCGTAGGTACCCACCGTGGCTCAACAATATCATCCACACGTTCAGTATGAATAGCTTGTGCATTCACACCGCTGCCGGAAAGACATAATATTCCTATCACAATAGCTAATAACATGGCATGTTTTTTCATATTATATCTCCTTATATCTCTGCAAACTAGTTTATTGTGTAACGGTATTCCCATTTGATTAAAGTTTTAACTTTAATGTTGTTAAAATAAGTATCCTCTAAACGATATCCAACTACTAATTCTGAAGTATACGTTGAATTTGCATTAGGAAGACGTATCTCCTTATAGTAGACAGGAGAGAGGTAATATCCTCCATCGTAAAAAAAGACTTTGTAAAAATAATCCGGCACTTCTGTTGGAACATATCTTGGCTCTGCAGCCTCAATCGGTTCACTCGTTGAAAACTCCTGTGCACTAGCAGGAATAGCAACGCAGAATATAAAAGCAAAAATCAACAGAAAAGAAACAACTTTTTTCATTTTTCCATACTCCTCTCAGATTACGTCTAAACCTATTTAGCTTCCTACACACAAAAATATGTAGTTCATGGGACTCTCTCCATCTATTCAGTCTTTGCTTTTCCTATGAATTAATAATACTATATTGTACATTAATTGTCAATATTGATCCAAATATTTTAGAAATAAAGTCGAAAAAGTTTAATATTTATTTCAATAAAGCATATTCTCAATTTCTGCTGTTTTCAAATAACTAGTTGCATGCGCGAGTATTCAGTATAAAGTTGCTTCAATTCCTCTTTGTACATGGAAATCATACTTATGCAATCTCAAAAAACATTCCTGCTTTTTCACAATCCGGCTAGCTTTTCCGGAAGTTTTATTTTATAATGAGTTCAAAGTCCGCGGGCCAGAACACCGGAGCGCGGCTTTTCGGGAATTCAATTTTGGAAAGGAGCGTGCTTTTTATGGAACTGGATTCCGTTAAAGAACAAATCTGCGACGTATGCCACAAGATGTGGCAGCTGGGCTGGGTGGCCGCCAACGACGGCAACGTCACCGCTCTTTTGGACGACGGGACGCTTTTGGCAACGCCCACAGGCATCAGCAAGAGCTTTATCACGCCGGAAAAGCTGATCCGCATCGACCGGCAGGGGAACGTGCTGGAGGCCGCCGAGGGCATGCGCCCTTCGAGCGAGCTGAAAATGCACCTGCGCTGCTATGACCGCCGCGGGGACGTGCGGGCTGCCATCCATGCCCACCCACCGGGAGCCACCGGCTTCGCCGTAGCGCACCGCCCGATGGACATGTACAACATGATCGAGGACGTGGCGGCGATCGGCTCGGTGCCGCTGACGCCCTACGGAACGCCCAGCACCAGCGAGGTGCCGGACGCCATCGACCCGTATCTGGAGGAGCACGACGTCATGCTGCTGGAAAACCACGGCGCGCTGGCGGTCGGCTCGGACGTGCTGACCGCCTTTTACCGTATGGAAAGCCTTGAGCTGTGGGCAAAAATCACAATCAACGCGATTATTTTAGGCGGCAGCTACGACATCAGCCGGGACAACATAGACAAGCTCATCGATCTGCGCAAATTTTACCGCATCACGGGCCGCCATCCCGGCTACAAAAAGTATCCCCGCGAAGCGCAGGGCGAGCCGACGGACCGGTGACGCAGCGTAGCAGAAACGCTCTCCCCTCAAAAGGCACGGCGCAAAAAGCCGCGCGGCAAAAAATCTTCTCCCACGCGGAAATCTCATTCAATCATCAGGAGGAATTGTAATGTTATACCCAAAAATCGGCATTCGCCCTGTCATCGACGGACGCTGGGGCGGCATACGCGAAGGTCTTGAAGTGCAGACCATGACGATGGCAGAAAAGGCCGCCGAGCTCATCAGCGACAGCCTGAAATACCCGGACGGCACGCCGGTGCAGTGCGTCATCGGCTGCACCACCATCGGCGGCGGCGCGGAGGCCGCCAGGGTGGCGGATCAGTTCTCCACGGAAAACGTGGTCGCGACGCTCTCCGTGACGCCCTGCTGGTGCTACGGCACGGAAACCTTCGACATGGACCCCGGCACGATCAAGGCCGTATGGGGCTTCAACGGCACGGAGCGCCCCGGTGCCGTGTATCTGGCGGCTGTCATGGCGGCGCACGCGCAGCGCGGCCTGCCTGCCTTTTCCATTTACGGTCACGATGTGCAGGACATCGGCGACACCTCCATTCCGGAGGACGTGAAAGAAAAGATCCTGCGCTTTGCCCGGTGCGCTGTGGCGGTCGGCTGGATGAAGAACAAGTCGTACGTCAATCTCGGCGGCGTTTCCATGGGTATCGCGGGCAGCTACTGCGACGCCGCCGTCATGCAGAATTATTTCGGCCTGCGGGCCGAGTGGGTCGATCTGACAGAGATTCTCCGCCGCATCACGCTCGGCATCTACGACCACGAGGAATACGAGCGCGCGCTCCGCTGGACAAAGGAGAACTGCAAGGAGGGCTTTGACTGCAACGCGGCGAAGAACCTGCCGGAAATCATCACGAAATCCAAGGTTGTCCCCGCCGACAAGGACTGGGAATTCATCACGAAGATGACGCTCGTCATGCGCGACATCCTGTACGGCAATTCCAAGCTGGATGAAATGGGCTGGCATGAGGAGGCCATGGGCAAGAACGCGGTTGCCGGCGGCTTCCAGGGCCAGCGGAACTGGACGGACTGGCTGCCCAATGCGGATTTCACCGAGGCGATCATGGCCTCCACCTTTGACTGGAATGGCGTAAAGCAGCCCACACCCTTTGCCACGGAAAACGATACCTGCAACGGCATTTCGATGCTCCTCGGCACGCTGGTTTCCGGCACCGCGCCCTGCTTCCACGACGTGCGCACCTATTGGAGCCCGGAGGCCTGTGAGCGCGTCACTGGATGGCGGCCGGAAGGCGTCGCGAAGGACGGCTTCATCCATCTCATCAATTCCGGCGCCACTGCGCTGGACGGCAGCGGCGCTTCCAGAGACAGCGAAGGCAACCCCTGCATGAAGCCCTTCTGGGCTATGTCCGAGGATGACGTGAAGGCCTGCCTGGACGCGACCGACTGGTGCCGGGCAAATTACGAGTACTTCCGGGGCGGCGGATTCTCCAGCCATTTCCGCTGCCGTGCTGAAATGCCCGTCACGATGCTCCGGTTCAACATCGTGGACGGCGTGGGACCGGTGCTTCAGATTGCCGAGGGCTGGTCTGCCGATTTGCCGGACAGCGCGCACACGACGATCGATAAGCGCACCGATCCCACATGGCCGACGACGTGGTTCGTTCCGCGCCTCACCGGTGAAGGCGCGTTCACCGACGTTTACAGCGTCATGGCCAACTGGGGCGCAAACCACGGCGTGACGGTTTACGGCCATGTCGGCGCGGATCTCATCACACTGGCGAGCATGCTGCGCATCCCCGTCACCATGCACAACGTGGAGAGTGAAAAGATTTACCGCCCCCACGCCTGGTCCGCATTCGGCACGCAGGACCGTCAGGCCGCCGATTACGCCGCCTGCAAGCACTACGGGCCGCTGTACCGATAATCTGCGGTAATGTAATGCCATATTATGCGGCGCTTCAGCGGCTCTCTGAGCCTGCGGGAGCGCCGCCTTTATGGCCTCCGGTAAACGACTTCGCGCAGGGGCAAAAATCCGGAATACAAAGCGGATTTATGCCTTGATGAAATGACCCAGAGGAAAAGATGATGGGATATCTGCGCCTGATGGGATAGACATAGAAGAAATTTCGAATGTTGTGGAGGAGCAAATGAAAAATTATACGCAGGTTTATGTGAAAAACAGCTTTGAGGCAGCGGAAATGTACTGCAAGGCTTTTGGCGCAGAGATTACGCGCGAGTTCAAAAACGAGAACGGCACGGCTTACGACCACTGCGAATTATCCGTGGATGGCGAAGGCTTTCTGGCGTTGGCCGAAGCCGCAAATCCCTGTGATATAAGCATAGTACACAAGTACAAATGGGAAACCATGACGTTTAACGTGTTTGAAATGGGAAGCGAGGAAGCGGTTTATAACGCGTTTCATGTTTTGAGCGACGGTGGCGTGATTATCGAGCCTATTCATACGCTCCCATGGAGTAAATGCTGTGCGACCGTTATCGATAAATTCGGGGTGTGCTGGTGGATTTCAATTTGACAGATTTCAAGTGAGCCTGCTCTTCCGCTGTATAATTTTTCGCTGTATAAAAAACACAAAGGAACGCCCGAAATACTTCCAAAACGATTCGGGCGTTCCTTTTTATATTTATAAATATGTTTCTATGATATATCTCTATACGCGAAGCTGTTTTCTCACGATTCTGCTTTATCCAGCCGTTTCATCGGCTCGCCCCAGCCGCCGAGGGCCTTGCCGTCCCACGAAAAATAGGTGGAGCAGGTCGTATGGACCGGCGCGATCGCACGGATTTTTTCCTCCACATCGGTCGGGGTGGCCGGCGCGTCATCCTCCAGCCGTTCCGCCGCGCTCCGGATGCCTTCGGTCAGCGTCTCCGCCATCAGCGTGTTGCGTACCTTACACAGGAACACATCGCCGTCGTCGAGCGGAATCTCCTTGAACACCTCCAGTTCAAAGGACACCGGGCTGCTCTCCAGCACCGGAACCGGCAGCACCCTGCCCGGCTCATACGCGATATCGAGCTTCGCCTTTTCGCCGCCATAGCCCTGCGCGTTGCCGAGATAATCGGCAAGCGGCAGCATCTCCTCCGTCACAAGATTGGCGGAAAACACCTTCGCCTCGTGAATGCGGTCCTTTGTCAGCTTCTCACCGCCGATACAGGCCATAACGCCCATTTCGCCGTCCCAGCAGTAGCTGAACCAGCAGAACAGACCGAAATTCGGCTTTCCGTCCGCCGTGTAGGTGCCGTACACAAACAGCGACTGCGGGCAGAAATCGTTCGTAACCGGCACGGAAATTTTGGACATAGAATCAACTCCTTCAAATTTCGGAATCGTCGGAAACAGGCGGCTTTCTTTCGTGAAAGCGCGGGTAAGTCAGAGATTCTCCAGATTTTTCAGAATGCGGCGCAGATAGTCTTCAAACTGCCGAATCTCCGCTTCGGAAAAGCCCACATAGTAAAGCGCGTTCATTTTGTCGGAAACCTCGTCGTACTTTCCTTGTAAGGCGCGCGCTTTCCCGGTCAGTACGATACGGCTTTTGCGGCGGTCGCGCTCGTCCGGCACGCGGCGGATCAGCTCCGCTGCCTCCATACGGTCAAGCATGCTCGTCAGCGTCGTGTTCGCGAGACCAACGCGCTTTGCGAGCGTATTGATCGCGATGCCGTCCTCCTGCCAGAGCACGTAGAGAATCTTCCCCTGCGCACCGTTGAATTCCTGAATATTGGCGTCGCCGAGAATCTTCTCAAAGACCCGGCTGCCCACCTGCTTCACCTGTGTAATTAAAAATCCACCCTGCGTTTCCAAACTCAATTCCTCCTATACAGGATAATACTATATCGAAATACATTTATCAAGCATCCGGCAGGAATTATTTCAAAAGAAACACCGCCGCGCCGTGCATTGCGGAAGCATCTCCGTTTTTGAAGCGGTATGATCTGCTGGACAGCAAACGGGTGAAATTCCCTGCACAGTGCGGCGGTATACGGTTTATTCTACGGTAAGGTCGAAGCGGAAGGTGAAGGCTTCCTCGTCGAGCCGCATGGGCTTCGCAAGCTCCGGGCCGCAGCTATTGGAGCCGACGCCGCTCATCTTGTAATCGAAGCAGAACACGACGTCTCCGCTCTCCGCAAGCTCATAATTGTGCTTCTTTTCCGTGAGCTCCTCCTGCGTGTAGCGGGAAAGATTGAAGGAAATAGCCTCCGGGCTCGTCACGGTCACCGCGCCCGCGCCGTCCGTCACCGTGACGGACGAGCAGCCGAAGTGACTGCCGTTCTCCTGCGGCTTGACGTAATCCTCAAAGAGGTCGTCCGTCCGCTGGGCAAAGCGCCCGAGATACGACGCCTGATGCTTGTCGCAGTACGCCTCATACGGACCATAACCAAAATATTCCGCCGTATCGAACGCCTTGGGCAGGAACATCCTGAGGCCGAAGCGCGGCAGGAACGGGCGCTCCGCATCGCGCTTGCCGTCGATCTTCGCGCGGATGCGTCCCGCGCCGTCGATCTCAAAGCGGCAGTCAAGCGTCAGGAACGGACGGCGGTAGACCGCCGCAAGGCCCAGGCTGCACGTGATGACCGCCACGCCGTTTTCCGCAAAACCGTCGCAGGTATAGACCTTCGCCGCTGCGCGGTCATAGCCCGCTTTTTCCCATTCCGTGCGGACAAACTGATCGTTGTCCGTCGGCGCACGCCAGACGTTCCACGCCATCGGGCGCGTCGTCACCGCGGCGTTGCTCTTCACAAGGCTCTCAAAAACACCCTTTATTTTGGAGAACACATAGCGGAAATCCGCGCCGCAGACGGTAATGGAGCGATTGTCCGCCGCAACCGTGACTTCGCCGGGCGCGAGCGGTTCCTCCGCGCGCGCCGCGCGGGAAACAATCAGTTGGTCGAAGCCGAGCGCATGGCCCTTCGGGAAAAATACGCTGTCGTCCTTCTTCGCGCTGTAGCTGAGCAGGATCGTCACATCGCCCTCCTCGGGGATCTCGCCGTTCAGCGTGATGACGCCGCTCTCGTGCGGGGCGATCGCAATATCGTCGATCACGCCGCAGGCGGTCGTCTCGCCGTCCTGCTGGATCTCCCACGAGATCATCAGGAAATCGTCGGTATTCGTAAAGTCCCGGTAATTCGTCAGACGGATCTTCGCCGTCTTCGCGTCCAGAAGCTCGGCGCGCACCGGGCGGATCACATTTTTATATTCGAGCAGGCCCGTGTGCGGCGTGCGGTCCGGATAGACAAGGCCGTCCATACAGAAATTGCCGTCGTGCGGGTATTCGCCGAAATCGCCGCCGTAGCGGAAGATATCGCGGTTGTCGGGCGTGGTGCCGCCGTATACGGCGTGGTCGCACCATTCCCAGACGAAACCGCCGGCAAAGCGGTCGTGCTTCATGATGAGCTGCTGGTATTCCTCCGCATCTCCGGGGCCGTTGCCCATCGCGTGGATATATTCGCACAGCACGAGCGGCAGCGTGTTCTTCGGGTCGGCAAAATACTCCTCGATCCACTGCGGCGAGGGATACATACGGCTCACCGTTTCGAGGGAGGACAGATCGTTTTTATGGCCGCGCGCATCGTAATACGTATTCTCGTAATGCGTCAGGCGGGCGGGGTCATACGCCTTCACCCATGCGCCGGCCTTCTCAAAGCTCGGGCCCCAGCCGCTCTCGTTGCCGTAGGACCACATGAGCACGCAGGCGTTGTTCTTGTCGCGGACCACGCTGCGCTGGCCGCGGTCGAGAATCCCATTATCGCAAATCGGGTTGAGTGCCACATCGGCGTATTCGTCCATGCCGTGCCCGCCGGTCTGCATGGAAGCGCCGTGGCTCTCGATGTCCGCCTCGGCGATCACATAAAAGCCGTACTCGCTGCAAAGCTGCAAAAACCACGGGGCATTCGGATAATGGCTCGTGCGGACGGCGTTGATGTTGTGCTGCTTCATCAGGAACAGGTCACGCTTTGCCTGCCCGCGGCTGATCGTGTAGCCGGTCACGGGGTCGCTGTCGTGGCGGTTTACACCGCGCAGCTTGATCTTCACGCCGTTAAAGCGGATCACGCCCTCGCGCACCTCAATCTTCGAAATACCGATCATCTGCTCGATGACCTCGTCCGGCGTGCGGAGGACGAGCTTATACTGGTACGGGTCCTCGGCGTTCCACAGCAGCGGCTTCTCCACCGTAAACTGCGGGTTCGCCCCCGCCGCGCTCCCCACAAGCTCGCCGTGCGGCGCGTACAGCTCCGCCGTAATATGCGCGTCGCCGCAAAGCTCGGTTTCCACCGTGATCGTCGCCGCGGAGAAATCGCCGTTCAGCTCTGTTTTCACAAAATAATCGCGGATGTGGTTTTCCGGGCGGCTGATCAGGTACACATCGCGGAAAATGCCGCTCATGCGCAGCTTATCCTGATCCTCGAGATACGTGCCGTCGCACCACTTGAGCACGAGCACCGCCACGGTGTTCTCGCCCTCCAGAAGCAGGTCGCTGATATCGAACTCGCTCGTGGAATGGGAAACCTGGCTGTAGCCCGCAAACTGCTCGTTGATCCACAGATAGAAGCAGGAATCCACACCCTCAAAATTGAGGTAGGTCTTTCTCTTCAGGTCGTCGGCGGCCATTTCAAAGCGGCGCAGATACAGGCCGCAGGGGTTTTCATCCGGCACATACGGCGGGTCAAACGGAATCGGATAGCGGATATTCGTGTACATATGGCGGTCATAGCCGGCGTTCTGCCAGCAGGAGGGCACCTCGATCTCGTCCATATCGTCCTCATCGAAGAAGATGTCCCCGTCGTCCGGGAACACGTCGAGGAAGGAATCAAACCAGCGGAAAGACCATGTGCCGTTCAGCGAGCAGACGCGCGAGGACGCGCCCTCGTCTCCGGGCGCCTTGGGCAGGTAGTAGCTGCGGGGCGGGCAGGTGCCGACATGCAGGATATCGGGGTTTTCATGCATTTTTTCAAATTTCATTGCAACACACTCCGTTTTCTGAATCATTTTTGAAGGGTTTTGCGTTTGTCAAATAAAATTAAGTTGAACAGATTTTTCCGGTATGATATACTGAACGCAGTATATCTTTCCCTACAAGATTACATGATATTTCAAACCGGGTCAAGCCCGAATTCGGATTTATTTTTCAGGAAGGATCGGTTTTCTGTTTATGACGATTCAAATTCTGCTCTCCGCGGCATTTCTGCTCGCCGTACTCTGGCTCTCGTTCCGTGTTCCCGTGACGGACGGCGGCAGGGAGCGCCGCGCCCTTGCCGGGCTCTCGCCTGTCCCGGTCTTTGTCACGGTCCTCGCCGTGGGGTTCGTGCTGCGGCTGCTGCTCGGCTACAACATCAACGGCTTTGACGCGGACATCGCCTGCTTCAAGGCGTGGGCGTATTACACGCACGAGGTCGGCTTCTCCGGCATGTATTCCGGCGATTTCTTCATCGATTACCCGCCCGGCTATCTGTACATGCTGTACCTAATGGAGTTTTTCCGGCGGCTGTTCTTCATCCCGGACTATTCGCAGGTCACGACGCTGCTCATCAAAATGGTTCCGATCCTCTCGGACATCGGCACCGCGGCGATTCTCTGGGTGCTGGCGCGCAAAAAGCTCGGTGAAAGCTCCGCGCTGTTCGTCTCTGCCGCCTATCTGTTCTGCCCGGCGGT
>JAHZCM010000023.1:0-3517 GCA_019422905.1 Oscillospiraceae bacterium | reverse complement strand
GCTTCTCTCGGTGCTCCTGCTCTGGTATAACCACACGCCCGCCGCGGCGCTGGTCTATGGCTTTGGGATTCTCTCGAAGCCGCAGATGCTGATTTTCGCGCCGGTGCTGATCTTCTGGGTAATCCGCCGCCGCGACTGGAAAAACCTGATCTTAGGGCCGATTCTGGCGCTTGCCGTCATCCTCGTGTTCTCCACGCCCTTCATCCAGGACTGGAATTACCTGAAGCTCATCGATATCTACACCGGCACGATCGACTACTATTCGTATTACACGATCAACGCCTATAACCTCTGGGCTATGCTCGGCATGAACTGGAGCGCGCTGCCGGAAAACAGCATATGGCTCCAGTTCGGCGTGCCGCTTGCCGTGGTGCTCGCAGGCATTTTAATGCTGAAATCCAAACGGGACGAGGCGCTGTTCGCATGCCCCACCGTGCTGATGTTCACGGTTTACATTTTCTGCGTGAAAATGCACGAGCGCTATCTGTTCCCGGTGCTGCTCTGCCTGCTTCTGACCTACGTTTTCACAAAGGACAAGCGCTTTCTCCTCAGCTTTGCGAGCACCTCGTTCTTCCATTTCCTGAACGTCGCCTATGTGCTGTATCTCAACAACGCTTATATCGAGCCGACCGCGCCGCAGATCATCCTGCTCTCCCTTGCGCATCTTGTGATGTACGGCTACACCCTGTACGCCGTTTGGCGTGTTTTTCTCTCGAAAAAAGAGTCGGCGCCGTTGGCGCTTCCGAAGCGTGAGAGCGCCAACGCCTTCGCACACGGAGCTTCTGCACGCCGAACCGGGGCGGAGCCCGCCTCGCCGCTGCTCGCGGAAGCCAACCGAAACGTGCGCCTCAGCCGCACTGATCTCTTCCTGCTCTGCGCCGTCACGCTGGCCTATGGCCTCGTCGCCTTCTGGAATCTCGGCGACCGGCAGACGGCAAACACCACGTGGACGCCGCAAAACGGGGAAAGTGTCATTTTTTCCACGGAGGACGCCTACAGCGAAATCTATTTCCTGCCGGGCATCGCTCCAGCGGATAACGGCATCGGGCAGCGCGTCGGCACCTCGATGCTGATTGAGGTTTCCGACGACGGCGAAAACTGGGCCACGGCGCTCGAAAACACCGATGGCAGCGTATACGCGTGGAAAAGCGCCGCCGCGCTCGCCACCGGAAAATACATCCGCATCACGTCCACCTGCGACGATCTTGCAATCAACGAATTCGCGCTCAAAAAGACGGACGGCACCGGCTTTGCCACACTGACGGCTGTGCGCGGCGACGCGTGGGAGCTGACCGACGAGCAGGACGTCGTCCCGCTCTTCCCGAGCTATATGAACTCCATGTACTTTGACGAAATCTACCACGCCCGCACCGCCTACGAGCATATTCTCGGCCTTGAGCCCTACGAAAATACGCACCCCACGCTCGGCAAGCTGATCATCTCTCTCGGCATCCGGATGTTTGGCATGAACCCCTTCGGATGGCGCTTTATGGGCACGCTGTTCGGCGTGCTGATGCTGCCGGTTCTTTACCACCTTTTGAAGCGGCTTTTCGGCTCCAGCTTCCTGTGCACGGCGGGCACCGCGCTTTTCGCCTTCGATTTCATGCACTACGTGCAGACGCGCATCGCCACCATCGACACATACGCCGTATTCTTCATTCTCCTGATGTACGACGCGATGCTGGTGTTCCTGCAGACCGACCTGCTGACTGCGGGCTGGAAAAAAATTCTGCCTCCCCTTTTCTTCAGCGGCCTGTTCATGGGGCTGGGCGTTGCCTCCAAATGGACCGTCGCCTACGGTGCGTGCGGCCTCGCGGTGCTGTTTTTCGGCAAGCTCGTTTTTACGTACCGCAAAATGGACCTGAAAACACTTTCCGCCAAAAAGCGGGACGAAGCGCAGACCGCCTTCTGGCGCAGGGCGCTCGCGGTCTGTCTCTGGTGCTGCCTGTTCTTCATCGCGATTCCCTTCACGATCTATTTCATCGCATTTCTGCCGGTCACAACGCTGCCGCACAACAGCTATGATGTTTTCGGCCGCTTCCTCGCCTATCAGACGCACATGTTCAATTACCATTCCACCCTACAGGCCACGCATACCTTTGAATCCCCGTGGTACCAGTGGCCCTTCAATGTGCGCAACGTCTGGTATTATGGCAATTATAACGCCGACGGCAACGGCGCGCTCCGCACAATTTCCGTGCTCGGCAGCCCGTTGTTCTGGTGGGCCTGTGTTCCGTGTATGGTGTACGCCTTCCTTTGCGCCGTAAAAAAGCGCGCGCTTACGGCTATGACCGCCGCCGTCGGTTTTCTCTCGGTCTATCTGCCGTGGGTGCTCGTGCCGCGCTGCACGTTCGTTTACCATTATTTCACCGCCGTACCGTTCCTTCTGATCGCATTTCTGCTCACCTGTCGGCGGCTTGCCGCTTTCCCCCGTTTGCGGAAACCGCTCTTTTCCCGCACGATCCGCGGCAGCGCCTGCACGCTGACCGCCGGACAAACCGCTTTGCTCGCCTTTGTGGCCGTGCATTTGCTTCTTTTCGTGATTTTTTATCCTGTGCTCACCGGCACGCTGACGACGCAGGGCTATGCCAATGCCCTCGAATGGCTTCCCACCTGGTTCTTTTGCTAAGGTGGAAACCGCGCGCAGCCCCTTATCGCAGCACGGCTTTGCGTCGGATTCTAAAATGCTGCTCGTTGCCTGAACGGTATTTTGAAAAGCCAATTTTCCAAAGACATCAGCCCCCTTCGAAAAAGGAATCTTTTTCGAAGGGGGCCTTTTGCATTTCAGCCTCTCAAGAGGCTCTCCAATATTTGTACCGACCACCGAAAAGCCGCATAACACGGCATTTCCCGCTATAACCATAAAAAAGAAGGCCTGCGCAGCCGCAAACCTTCTCCTGGGAATTCTATATCCTGTAAAAGACCGTTTTCATCACTTAACGGACTCAAGCCGTTCGGCGCTGCTTCCACCCTCGCCGAGATGGCGGATTTCCTTGTTGTACAGGCGAACAAAAAACACGACCGTCACGAGCAGGGAAACGACCTCCGCAATCGGGAACGAAAACCATACCGCGTCCAGACTGATTTTCGCCAGCAGCCAGGCCGCCGGAACGAGCACGATAAGCTGACGCATCAGAGACTGGATCAAGCTGTAGATACCCTTTCCGGTTGCCTGAAACAAAGTGGACATCGTGATGCCGACGGCCGCCAGCGGGAAATGGGTCGCGATGATGCGCAGCGCGGGCTCACCGATCTGCAGCAGCTCCGGCGTCGGGTTGAAAAGCGAAAGCAACTGACCCGGGAACAGCTCGAAAATGAGCAGGCCGACCACATTGATCACGAGCGCGATCATAATGCCGTTTTTCAGCGCGCTCGTCACACGATGCTTATTGCGCGCGCCATAGTTGTAGCCCATAA
The DNA here is from genome assembly GCA_019422905.1 of Oscillospiraceae bacterium. GTDB lineage: Bacteria > Bacillota > Clostridia > Oscillospirales > Acutalibacteraceae > Hominenteromicrobium. The sequence goes on along the minus strand of JAHZCM010000023.1, from coordinate 100 downwards.
TCGGCATCAGGCCCTGCGTCAGGCCGAACACCGGCATGAACACAAAGGACTGCAGCTTGAAGTACACGCCGAAAACATTGACCGCCGCCGCAGAAAAAGC